>DATBGW010000355.1:0-2842 GCA_036557765.1 Actinoplanes sp. | reverse complement strand
ATCCGGATCGCCCTGACCGCCACCGACGAACGGGTCGCGGCAGCGGTCGACCGCCTGACGGGTTGACGGTCCCGGGGCGCGACGCACGCGTTGTCCCGCCGGGCGGTGGTCTCCTGCGCCCGCTTTGCTCTGCTTCCCTGGGGGAAGCAGCTGTGCTCTGCCCCGCCTGGAGGAGGCAGCTTGCTCTGCTTCCCCAGAGGGAAACCGTGACCATAGGTAGTCAGCGTTCGCGCCAGGCCTGCAAAGGCGTTCGGCGTCATCGCAGCTCAACGCAGCGATTCCCATAAGGAAGCAGAGCAAAGCGTCCCGCGGGCAAAGCTGTGACGCACCCGACCGGTACGAAGCGTAATGACCTCCGTATCGCCACCGCGTGGGGCGGATGAACCGCACGACACGCGCACTCGTGTCCACAGTGCGAGGTGTGGATGAGGGTCCCCACGGGTGGCTCATAATCGCTACCCTCGATGCCGTATCGAAACAGGTTGAATACGGGGAGGCTTGCGTGGGCGATCCGTCGATCAATGTGGAGACCGGTGAACTCAAACGGTTTTCCAAAGACGTGGGGTTCGAGACCGACGAGATCATGCAGCCGGCGGTGGGACGCGCGACCATGCCGTTGCAGGACGGTGTCCGGTTCGGCGCGAAGAACGCGAGCGGCGCGGTGCACGCGGCCAAGGAGCGGTACGCGCAGAGCCTCAGCGCCACGATGACCAACCTGACCGAGTTCATCAACGCGGCGAAGATCATGGCGACCGCGGCGGAGAAGGTCGCCCAAGATTTCGATGCGGTCGACGTGCGGTCCGCCGAGGGATCGGCCCGGGTCAACAGCATTCTGCAGACCGCGACGGATCAGGCGCGGGCCGCGCGCGAGGAGGCCGAACGCCGGGCGCTTCCGCCGGGCCACGACGGAGGGCCGATGCCGATATGAGCGGCGAGCCGGTGCTGACGAGCAGCTGGTGCACCAACTGGGCGGGCTTCAACACGCCTCGGTTGTGGGCGATGGTGAGCGACGAGGACGACCCGGACGCGTGGCGCCAGGTCGCGGCCTGGGCGGACGTCGCGGGGACCGTCAAGGACCAGCGCACGCGCCTGGTCCAGGCGCGCGATTCGCTGACTGCGGCTTGGCCCCCGGAACAGAACGGGTCGGCGCAGGCGTTCGTCACCCAACTGGACACGCTCATCGCCCGGATGGACGCGGCGCAGCAGGACGCTGACACGACGGCGTCCGGCCTGGCCAACATCCTGGAGGCGCTGCGTACCGCGAAGGACCAGATCCAGCCGCTCTACGAGGAGTACAAGGAGAAGAGCGACGACTGGGTCCCCAGCTGGTGGGACAACGCCGAGGACGAGATCGACCAGAGGGCCCAGGCCGTGATGATCTCGGCGGAGCAGATCGTCGAGCAGAACGTTCCGCAGCTCAAGGTGCCCGATCCGTACGTGATGGATCCGAAGGGCAGCCGGATCGACTTAGATTCGCCGGATCACAGCGACCCGTCGATCTCCAGCCGCGCGGCCGGTCCCGGCGCCGCGGCGGCCATCCCGGTGCCGCACGATCCGGTGCCGCCGATGCCCGGCCACGACGCCACCGTCCCGGCCGACGCGGGGCCGTCCGCGCCGGACGCGTCGTTCGTGGGCCAGACGGGGCCGGCCAGCGTCGGTCCGGGCCTTTCCGGAGTCATCACGTCGCCGCCGACCGGTGTACCGCCGGCCGGAACCATTCCGCCCGGAACGCCCGGCGTGCTTCCGCCGGGCGGTGGCGGCCCGGTGGCCGGGATCCCGCTGGTTCCTCCACCGCTGCCCGGCATACTGCCCGGCGCGGGCGTGGGCGGAGGAGCGGTTCCCGGCGTGGGCGGCGTCGGAGGTGGCGTGGCCCGGGGTGTCCGGCCGGTGGGTGGCGTAGCCGGGCGTGCGCTCCCGTCCGGCGCCGTGATCGGCGAGACGGTCGGCGGAGTTCGCGGCGGCGGCGGCTTCCTTGGCGCTTCCGAGGTCGGTGGCGTGGCAGGTCGTGGTGCCGTCGGTGGCGGCGTGCCGGGTCGCGGTGGCGTTCCCGGTCGCGGTGCCGCCGTGGGTGAAGCCGGCCGGGGCGGCGTTCCTGGTCGCACCATCGGCGAGGTCGGCCCCGGTGGCGTCGCCGGTCGGGGTGGCGTGGCCGGTGGTCGTGGCGGTGTCGCCCGGGGCGGTGTCGGCACCGAGAGCGGTCGCGGTGGTGTCGCCGGTCGCGGCGTTCGCGGCGCGAAGCCGAAGCCGCCGTCGTGGCTGCCGGACGACGAGTCGCGCGGCTCAGGCGCCGGGCGCGGAGGCACGGCTGCCGGACCGGCGGGCACGGCGTCCTGTCGGCGGGCATCCCGGCGCGACGGCACGGCGGGTGACGGCTATGACCCGGACAACCCGTGGGAGGTCGCCGAGGGCGTCGACCCGGTGATCGCCCCGTCCGACGAGATCCCGCGCCACGATCCAGGCCCGAACGTTATCGGCTGGCGCGAGTGACACACTCCCCGCGGGCGCGACGCGGGCGACGTACCGGCCGCGATTCCAAGATCGGGCGGATGCGAGCACCGGCGGCCGTCGTCGCCGCGTTCGTCATCGTGCTCGGCACGGCGGCGCCCGCCCGGGCGGACACCGTCCGGGACCAGGAATGGTGGCTGAACACTCTGAAGGTCGATCAGGCGCAGCGCATCACCAAGGGCGCCGGCGTGACGGTGGCCGTTGTGGACAGCGGCGTCAACGCCGATCATCCCGACCTCAAGGGCGCGGTGCTAGCCGGGCGGGACATGGTGAGCGGCAAGGACGGACACTTCGACGCCGAGGGGCATGGCACCGCGATGGCCGGGATCATCGCCGC
>DATBGW010000354.1:0-1918 GCA_036557765.1 Actinoplanes sp. | reverse complement strand
CGACCCGGAGGAGGTGGCCGCTGAGGCGCCGCGTCAGCTGACCCTGCTTTGATCGTGGCTAAAGTCGATGAATGAGGAGTGCACAGCAGATCCTGGCGGAGGCCAACGTCATCGCCGTGGTCGGCGCGTCCCGCGACCCGTTCAAGCCGGCCCACACGGTGCCGCTGCAGATGCTCCGGCACGGCTGGCGGATCATCCCGGTCAATCCGTTCGCGGACGAGGTGTTCGGCGTCAAGACCGTCCCGACGCTGGCCGACATCGGCGAGCCGGTCGACCTGGTGGACGTGTTCCGCCCGGCGCGCGACGCGGTCGACGTGGTCCGCCAGGCGGTCGCGATCAAGGCGCCGGCGGTGTGGCTGCAGAGCGGCATCGTGTCGGCCGAGGCGCGCCGGATCGCCGAGGAGGCGGGCATCGACTACGTGGAGGACCGCTGCCTCGCGGTCGAGCGCGCGGTCGGTCAGCTCAGCAAGCTCTCCTGAGCCGGAACGGCCCCGGGATCGCGGGCCGATCAGTCCGATTGCCGTCGCAATCCATGGACACCCGCACCTATAGTGTCCTCCGCTTCGCCACGGCTAGTACGGTGCCGTGAAACGAGGAGGACCTCATGACGTATCCGACGCCCGGCGGAACGCCGGATCCATATCAACCACAGCAGCCGTACGGGCAACCGTACGACCCCACGGCGCCCTACTCTCCGGAGCCGCCGCCGGTGAGCGGTCAGCCGTCCTACGGGCAGCCGGCCTACGGCCAGCCCACCAGCGGGCAGCCGGGCACCTACGGCCAGCCGACCAGCGGCCAGCCGGGAACCTACGGCCAGCCCGGGTACGGGCAGCAGGGATACCAGGCCTACGGGCAGCAGCCGGGGTACGGCCAGCCGGGCTACCCATACGCGCCGCCGGCCGCCGGCACCAATACGATGGCGATCCTGGCCCTGGTGTTCGCGTTCGTCTTCGCCCCGGCCGCGATCGTGCTCGGCCACATCGCGAAGAAGCAGATCCGGCAGAGCGGCGAGCAGGGCGGCGGCCTGGCGACCGCCGGCCTGGTGCTGGGCTACATCTTCACCGGCATCATGGTGCTGTACTGCGCCGGCGTGATCGTCGCCATCGCGATCAGCGCCGCCAACGGCTCGAGCTGAGCCGAGGCTGGGCCGGTCGGCACAGCCCGACCGGCCCGGATCTCAGCGGAACTCCGCCTCGCGCACGCTGTTGCCGCCGTCCACGACCAGCATCTGGCCGGTGATGTACGACGCCGCGGGCGAGCAGAGGAACGCGATCGCCGCGGCCACCTCGTCCGGTGTGCCGGGGCGGCCGATCGGCGTGCCCAGACCCTGCTTGATCTCGGTGACCGTGGACGCCGCCGTGTAGATCGTGCCGGGCGCCACGCAGTTCACGTTCACGCCGTCGGCCACCAGCTCCATGGCCAGCGCGCGGGTCAGGCCGACCACGCCCGCCTTGGCCGCCGCGTACGCCGCCTCGGTGGGCAACGCGTTGACCGGGCCGGCGGTCGCCGCCAGATTGACGATCCGGCCCCAGCCGCGCTCGGCCATCGCACCCTGGAAGGCGCGGCTGCACAGGAACGCGGTGCTGAGGTTGCGGTCGATCTCCGCCTTCCACTCGTCGTAGGTCAGCTGGGCCACCGGCCGGAGCACCTCGGGGCTGGCCCGGCTCGCCAGGCCGGCGTTGTTGACCAGCACCTCGACGTCGCCCAGCTGATCGGTGATCGCGTCGGCGAGCGCACCCACCTCGGCCTCGTCGGTGAGATCGGCGACGAACCCGGTCACGCCGAGCTCGGCGGCCCGATCGTGGATGCGGCGGGTGGTGGACACGATCGCCACCCGGGCGCCCAGGTCGCGCAGCCGGCGGGCGGTCGCATAGCCGATGCCGTCCGGGCTGCCGGCGCCCGTGACCAGCGCGACCTT
>DATBGW010000353.1:0-20297 GCA_036557765.1 Actinoplanes sp. | reverse complement strand
GCAGGCCCAGCAGCGCGGCGAGGATCTGATGGCCGAGGCACACCGCGAACGTGGGACGGCCCGCCGCAAGCCGGTCGGCCAGGAGCGTACGCAGGGCGGCCATCTTGGGATCGTCCGTGACGGCCGGGTTGCCCGGTCCGGGGCCGATCACGACCAGGTCCTCGGACAGCGCGCCGGGGGAGTGCCACGGCACGACCGAGACCGACAGCCCGAGCGCGCGGAGCTGGTGAGAAAGCATCGCGGTGAACGTGTCCTCACCGTCCACAATCACGGCGGTACGGCCGGTGAGCTCCGGGATTTCCAGGGCACCGGGGCGCCGCTCGTCCAGCCAGAACCGGGCGAGGCCGGTGTTGCGGGCGGCCAGCGCGGCCCGTACCGCAGGGGAGTCGGCGGGTTCGGACGCGGCGGGCGGCCGAGCGGCGGGCCGCACGCCCAGCGCCGCCAGAACGCCGGCCGCCTTGGCGTGCGTCTCGGCCACCTCGCCCTCCGCTGTGGAGTGCCGCACCAGCGTCGCCCCGACCGGGACGCGCAGCGTGCCGTCCGGGAAGATCTCGGCGGTACGGATCAGGATCGGCGCGTCCAGGGTCTGCCGGCCCTGCTCGTCGTGACCCAGCAGCGCCAGCACGCCCGCGTAATAGCCCCGGCCACGGCGCTCGTGGCGGGCGATGACGCGGCAGGCGTTCTCGATCGGGCTTCCGGTGACCGTCGGGGCGAACATCGTCTCGCGCAGCACCTCCCGCACGTCCCGGGAGCCGCGGCCGGCCAGCAGGTACTCGGTGTGGGTCAGGTGCGCCATCGGCTTGAGGTACGGGCCGATCACCCGGCCGCCGTGCTCGGCCACCACTGCCATCATCTTCAGCTCCTCGTCGAGCACCATGTACAGCTCGTCGATCTCCTTCGGATCGGCCAGGAAGTCCATCAGCTGCAGGCCGCCGTCGTGCCGGAACGTGCCGCTGATCGGGTTCATCAGCGTGCGGCCGTCCGCGACGCTGACGTGCCGTTCCGGAGTGGCGCCGACCAGCGTCCGGGTGCCGGTGTGCACGAGGAACGTCCAGTAGGCGCCGCGTTCACCGGCGAGCAGCCGGGCGAACGCCGCGGCCGCGGCCGCCACCGGATCGCCGTCGACGGTGGCGGTGAACACCCGGTGGATGACGAAGTTGGCGCCTTCACCACGGCCGATCTCGTCGCGCAACACCGCCTCGACGGTCGCGCCGTACTCGGTGTCGGACCGGTCGAAGCCGCCGCCGCGCACCCGCAGCGGCGTGTCGGGGAACGTGTCGAGCGGCCGGGTCTCGGAGCGGGTGACGCGCAGGCACTCGAGCGGCGCGTGGTCGTCGACGCAGTCGAAGCCGCGTTCAGTGATCTGCCGGTACGGGATCAGCGCGAGGGTACGGCCGCCGGGCGGCAACGGGATGTCGGCCAGGGCCGGCACCGTGACGACGTCTCCGGTCAGCACCTCGACGGAGTCGGCGCCGTCGCGGTGCAGGTAGGCGAAGGGCTGCATGGGATTCCTCTTTGGGGCGGGGCCGCCGCCGAGGATCCGGCCATCCGACAACGGCCGCCTCGTCGGAGGCGGCCGCGGTGGGTGGGTTACGCGCGGGAACTGGCCGCCTGGTCGGCGGGCCACCACATGGCCGGATGCGCGCGCATGGCGGAGAGACTACGACGGGTCGCGGTAGCAGCGCCAGGTGGTCGGGTCACTGTCGTCGGTCATGCCGGCCCACCCGTCGTCGCCGTACCGCCACCGGCAGACCGCGTCCATGTCGATCAGCCCGCGCCCGGTGTCGGGCGGCCAGCACATCCAGCCGTCGTCGGACAGCGCGGCGGTGATGCCCGCACCGAACGTCGTCCGGCAGTACGAAGTGAGCCGGGCGTGCCCGAGCAGACCGAGCAGGACCGGCGAACGCAACGCCACGGCGTGCGGCACACCCTGCCGGGGCACCGATACCGGCGGTACGAGCCGGGAGGTGACCGGCGCGGGCGCCGGCCGGCCGGAGCCGTGCCGGTATGCGTCCACCGCGACGGCCGCCAGCCCGCCGGCGATCGGGCCGAGCAGGATGACCAATCCGACCCCGAGGCCCGCGGGCACGCGGTTCGGCGCCGTGGCCGCGTGCCGCGGTGCGGGCGTACCGAAGGTGACCGAGCGGCCGAAGCCGCCGGCGCGGTGCCGGGCTGCGGACACTCGACGCCCTCCCCGTTCGGCGATTCAGTCACTCACCGTAGCGGCGGAGGGAGGAGGTCAGCGTCGGACGTTGCGCCGGAACAGGCACCGGCCGAAAAGATCGTCAAGCCACACGGAACGCATCGCGCACCGCGTGTCGCGCCCATTGCATGCGGTCCGGTGCGCAGTCGGGGTGCTCGCCGAACTCCTGAGCGACCAGTGCCGCGCATCCGCCGGGCCCGAAGCGGTCGACAGTGTCGGCGACGGTCGCGCGGATCGACTCGGCGCTGGGATGCTGGGACCGCTGCAGGTGGGAGACGAACAGCGCTTCGGTGCGAATGTCGTCAGGGTTCGGAGCGGTCATCGAATCCTCCTGCCGGGCGATTGCTGGCGGGCGTCTCCCCAGTAGGACACCCCAGGGCGGCTGCAATCCCGGCTGCGCTGCGGTTGCCAGGCCGTTGCGCTGGCATTCCCGGGAGCGGCGACCATCCACCGGACTAACCGGATATTGTCCCGATAAGTAGCGAAAGCTGCGTGCCAAATATCTCCTGGGGGAATTGCCGTGACGGTGGTCTTGGTCGCCGACGACGACGCGGACATCCGCGACCTGGTGGCATTCAAGCTCGAGCAGGCGGGCCTCGAGGTGATCACAGTCGAGGACGGTGAGACCGCCTTCGAGCAGGCCCGGGCCCAGCAGCCCGTGCTGGCGGTGCTGGACATCTCGATGCCCGGGCTCTCCGGCATCGACGTGTGCCGGATGCTGCGCGCCGACCCGGCCACCGCCGGAATGCTGATCATCATGCTTACCGCCCGCGTCCAGGAGCAGGATGTCGAGGGCGGTTTCAGCGCCGGCGCCGATGACTACGTGACCAAGCCGTTCAGCCCGCGCGAGCTGGTGTCACGGATCCAGTCGCTGTTGAGCCGTACGCGCGCCTGACCCGCCGTTCCCCAAGATCTCCGCGATCTTGGAGTTGTGGTTGCCTTTATGTCCGTTCCATGGGTCTCTGTGCCAACCACAACTCCAAGATCGCGGGGATCTTGGGCTATTGCCGGTATGCGGCGAGGAACTTCGCCAGCCGGTTGGTGGCGTCGTCCAGGACCTCGACCGGCGCCAGGAACACCAGCCGCAGGTGGTCCGGCGTCGGCAGGTTGAAGCCGGTGCCGTGGGACAACAGCATCAGCTGCTCCTCGAGCAGGTCGATGATCAGCCGCTGGTCGTCCCGGATCTTGTGGACCTCGGGGTCGAGGCGCGCGAACAGGTAGAGGGCACCGTCGGGCTTGACGCAGTCCACGCCGGGGATCGCGGTGAGCCGGCGCCACGCGTGGTCCCGCTGCTCGTACAGCCGGCCGCCGGGTTTGATCAGTTCGGTGATGCTCTGGTAGCCGCCCAGCGCCGTCTGCACGGCGTGCTGGGCCGGCACGTTCGGGCACAGCCGCATGTTGGCCAGCAGCTGGAGACCCTCCAGATATTCGTCGCCGTGCATGTGCGGGCCGCTGACCGCGAGCCAGCCGGACCGGAAGCCGGCCGCCCGGTACGTCTTCGACAACCCGCCCATGGTGAGCACCAACAGATCCGGCGCCAGCGCCGCGGCGCAGTGATGCCGCGCGTCGTCGAAGAGGATCTTGTCGTAGATCTCGTCCGACATCACCAGCAGCCCATGCCGGCGGGCCAGCTCCAGCATCCCGAGCAGCGTCTCCCGGGAGTACACCGCGCCGGTCGGGTTGTTCGGGTTGATGATCACCAGGGCGCGGGTGTTCGGGGTGATCTGCGCCGCCAGATGCTCCAGATCGGGCTGCCAGCCGGCCGTCTCGTCGCACCGGTAGTGCACCGGGCGGCCACCGCAGAGCGTCACCGCGCCGGTCCACAGCGGATAGTCCGGGCTCGGGACGAGCACCTCGTCGCCGGTGTTGAGCAGCGCCTGCAGCGACATGACGATCAGCTCGGAGACGCCGTTGCCGAGGAAGACGTCGTCCGGCTGGACGTCGCGCACGCCGAGTGTCTGGTAGTACTGGGCGACCGCCACCCGGGCCGAGTAGATGCCCCGGGCGTCGCTGTAGCCCTGCGCGTCGGGCAGGTTGTGCACCATGTCGGCGAGGATCGGCTCCGGCGCGTGCAGGCCCCAGGGCGCCGGATTGCCGAGGTTGAGCTTGAGGATCTGGTGGCCCGCGGCCTCGAGCTCCTGGGCGCGGCGCAGCACCGGGCCGCGGATGTCGTACCGGACGTTTCTGAGCCTGTTCGCCTGCGCCACCATGCCCGTCAGCCTAGGGCCAGCTCCGGAAGCGCATCGGGAACGGTCACGCCGGTGGCGGACACGGTGAACCAGAACAGGCTGCCCCCGCCGGGGTTCGGCTCCACGCCGATCCGGCCGCCGTGCAGCGCCACGATCCGCCGGCAAACAGCCAGCCCCAGCCCGGTGCCCGGGAAACCCTCGGCCGACGGCGTCCGGTGGAACGGGGCGAAGATCCGCTCCCGGTGCTCCTCCGGCACGCCGATGCCGCGGTCGGCCACCTCGATCCGCCACCAGCCGTCCGGCAGTTCGCGGGCGGTGATCGTGATCCGCGCCGCGGTGCCGTGCCGGACGAACCGGACGGCGTTGCCGACGAGCTGGTCGAGCACCCGGCGCAACAGGTCGCCGTCCGCGGTGACCAGCGGCAGCTCACCCACGTCGATGCTCGGGCGTTCGGCCACGGCGTCACGATGGGCGGCCACGACGTCATCGGCGAGCCGCTCGATGTCGACCGGCTCGAGCCGGAGGGCGGCCTCGCTGGCGGCGGCGTACGCGAGCAGCTCGTCGACCACTCCCAGCATGCGCTGGGTGCTGCGGCCGATCCGCTGCAGGAAGTCGCGCGCGGTGGCGTCGGGTCCCTCGTCGAGCAGCAGGTCGGTGTAGCCGGCGACGGCGTGCAGCGGGGCGTGCAGGTGCGCGCCCGCGATGGCGGCCAGTCCGGTCAGCTCGGCGTCCCGATCGCGCAGCGCCCGTTCGGCACGCTCGGCTCGGTCTCGGTCACCCTGACGGTCCGCGGCGTCCCGCACGGCGCGGCGGCGACCGGCGTCCGCGGCGAGTACGGCAGCGGCCGCCAGCAGGCCGGTCAGTGCTCCGGCCGACGCGGTGAGCGGCACCGCGGCGGAGGCGGCCGGTGCGGCGGTGGGCCGGATCAGCACCTGCCAGGCGTGCCCGGCGAGTGCCACGTCGAGCCGCTCGGCCGTGCCGTGACCGGCGGCGGCCGCCGGCCAGTGGGCGATCTCGCGCGTCGCGCCGTCCGGCGTGGTCTCGGCGAGGACTGCTGCGACGCCGGTGAGCGGGGCCGTGGCGAGTGCCGCGTCCAGCAGGTCGGCGGCGCGCACGCTCACGACGATCCAACCGGCGAACGGCTCCGCGGGCACCGGCGCGGCCAGCTCGAACGCCGGCTGGCGGTGGGCCGGCGGCAGGCCGGCGTCGACCGGAAGCACATGGGCCGGCGTGGCGACCGTGCGGCCGCTGGCACGGGACAGCTCGAGCGCCCGGGCCAGAGCCGGGCCGACTGCGGGGACGGCCGGCGCGCTGCCATCGATCGTGTGCGCGACAAGAACCGTGTGCGCCGGACCCACGAACAGCACCTGATGGGCGCCGGGCAGCCGCTCGGCGGTCACCCGCGCCAGGAGAGGGTCGAGCGCGGTGGCGCCTCCGGTCCCCGCCGCGGCCAGGTCGGCGATCGTGTCGGCGTACCGCTGGAAGGTCGTGTGCACCGCGGACCGTACGGTCGCGGTGCGCTGCGCCGTGGCGGCGTAGGCCGCGTTCCGCCCGGCCAGCCCGAGGCCGGCGGAGGCGGCGGCGCCGGTGGCGAGACCGAGCGCCAGTACGGCGGCGGCCAGCGCAGCACCACGCCGGCTCACCGCGCGCAGACCCCTCATCTCCACGGCGTCCTTTATCGGACGCCGGTCGGCGGTGTTGAGCCAGCTCAGGCAGGTTGCGGTTTTGCAACCCACAAAACGGATATATTGGGCGAGTCGGATGCGGGGATCGGAGGACCGGTGAGCACCATCCTGCTCGTCGAGGATGATCCCGACATTCGCGAACTCGTGGCGTACAAGCTGACCCGGGGCGGCTTCGAGGTGATCGAGGCGGCGGACGGGCTCGCGGCGCTGCAGGCGGCCCGGCAATGCCCGCCGCATGCGGTCATCCTGGACGTCGGCCTGCCTCGGCTGTCCGGCATCGAGGTCTGCCGGCAGCTGCGCGCCGCCCCGGCGACGGCCGCGGTGCCGATTCTCATGCTGACCGGCGACATCCGCCCGCATGAGCTCGAGCAGGCGTACGCCGCCGGCGCCACCGACTACCTCGTGAAACCGTTCAGCCCGCGGGAGCTCCAACGCCGCGTCGAGGCGGCGCTGGTGGGGGTGGGCGGCTGATGCTGCGGGTGTTCACGATCACGATCGCCGTGCTGATCGCGATCGTTGCGCTGACCGCGGTCGCGATCGTCGTCGTGCGCGTGATCCGGCAGGTCGGCCAGCGCAAGCGGGCCGCGCTCGCCGCGGGACCGCGCCGGCAGCTGCTCGCGTTCGTCGCCGACAACGGCGAGAGCGGCGGCGCCGAGCTGGTCGCCATCCCGGACGACGCCTGGCGGGCGGCCGAGCCCGGAGCGCTCGGCCTGCTCGGCAAGCTGCGCGGCGAGGCCCATCTGGCGCTGGTGTCGGTGTTCCTGCGCCGCGGCGCCGCCCGCGCGGCGCTGCGCGACCTGCGGTCCCGCAGCCGGGTCCGGCGGGCCCGCGCCGCCCAGGTCCTCGGCGACCTCGAGCTGCGCCAGGCCGTCCCGGAGCTGTGCCGGCTGCTCACCGACCGGTACGCCGAGGTCCGCATCGTCGCGGTACGCGCGCTGGGCCGGATCGGCGATCCGGCCGCCGCCTGGCGGCTCATCGCGAGCCTTGACCAGGCCGAGCCGGTGCCGTCGCTGCTGGCCACCCATACGCTCGTACAGCTCGGCCCGGAGACGGAGGTCACGCTGATCGCCGCGCTGGACCATCCCCAGGCCCGGGTACGGGCGGTGTGCCTGGACGCGCTCGGCCTGCTCGGGGCCGCCGGATCGGTGCAACGCGTCGCCCGGCTGCTCCGCGAGGAACGCGTGCTGGACGTCCGGGTGGCCGCCGCGGTGAACCTGGGCCGGCTCGGCACCCGGTCCGCGGCCGAGCCGCTGATCGACGCCGTCGACCCGGCCCGGCCCGCCGTCCTGCGGGCCGCCGCCGCGCGCGCACTCGGCGATCTCGGTGCGCCGACGGCCGTACCGGCGTTGATGAGGCTGCTCGGCGACGACGAATTCCGGGTGGCGCATGAGGCCGCGCACGCGCTGCGCCGGCTGGGCCGCGCCGGACTGGACGCGCTGCGCGAGGTCGTGGCGGAGGAACGCGCCGACGCCGGCGACCAGGGCGCGCACGCCCGGCCGTCGTCCCGGGCCGCGCACGCCGAGGAAGCACTGGCCCTGGCCGCGATAACCGCCGAACCGGAGCTGGTGGGCGCCCGGTGATCCGTGAGCTGCTCCGCACCACCGACTGGGTGATCTTCGCGTACTTCGTCGCGCTCAACAGCAGCTACCTGGTGCTGATCGCGCTGGCCGGGCTGGAGTTCGGCCGCCATCTGCGCCGGGTCCCGTTCGCCGGGACCGACGACATGTTCCGCAGCCCGCTCACGTTGCCGGTGACGCTGATCGTCCCGGCGTACAACGAGGGCATCGGTATCGTCGCGGCCGTCCAGGCGATGTCCGCGCTGCGCTATCCCCGGTACGAGATCGTGGTGGTCGACGACGGCTCGACCGATGACACGTTCGACCGGCTGCGCGCCCAGTTC
Organism: Actinoplanes sp.; assembly: GCA_036557765.1. Taxonomy (GTDB): domain Bacteria; phylum Actinomycetota; class Actinomycetes; order Mycobacteriales; family Micromonosporaceae; genus Actinoplanes. The sequence goes on along the minus strand of DATBGW010000353.1, from coordinate 12,320 downwards.
GACCTGATCGAGGTGCCGCGGGTGGTGCCGAGCGAGGTTCCGTACCGGTCCCAGGTGCTGTCCGTGCACGTGGCGCGTGGCAACCCCGAGGCGCTCACCGTGGTCCGCAAGACCAACGGCGGCAAGGCGGACGCCCTCAACGTCGGCATCAACCTGGCCCGGCATCCGCTGGTGTGCATGGTCGACGCGGACTCACTGCTGGACCCGGACGCGCTGCTCTCGGTGGCCAAGCCGTTCGGCGACGACCCGCTGCGGGTCGCGGCGTGCGGGGGCGTGGTGCGAATCGCCAACGGCTGCAAAGTGCTGGGCGGCCGTGTCGTCGACGTGCGGATGCCGAAGCCGTGGCTGCTGCGGACCCAGGTCGTCGAGTACCTGCGGGCGTTCCTCATGGGCCGCACCGGCTGGTCCCGGCTCGGCGGCCTGGTGGTGATCTCCGGGGCGTTCGGCATCTTCCGGCGCGACCTGGTGGTGCGGATCGGCGGCATGGCCCACGACACCATCGGCGAGGACGCCGAGCTGGTCGTCCGGCTGCACCACTACCTGCGCGAACGCGGTGAGGACTACCGGGTCATCTTCGTGGCCGAGCCGGTGAGCTGGAGCGAGGCGCCGTCGCGGCTGCGGGTGCTGGGCCGGCAGCGGCGCCGCTGGCACCGTGGCATCGCCGAGATCCTCAGCAAGCACCGCCGGATGATCGGCAACCCGCGGTACGGGCGGATCGGCCTGATCGCGCTGCCGTACTACGTGGTGTTCGAGTTGCTGGCGCCGTTCGTGGAGTTGTCCGCGCTGGTGCTGCTGCCGCTCGGCCTGTGGGTGCAAGCGGTGGATCTCGACTTCGCGTGGCGGTTCGCGCTGGTGGCGTACGGCTACGGGCTGCTGGTCAGCCTGGTGTCGCTGTTCATCGAGGAGGTCTCGTTCCACCGCTATCCGCGCTGGTCCGATCTGTGGCGCGGGGTGGTCGCGGCGGTCGTCGAGAACTTCGGCTACCGGCAGATCCTCGCCGTATGGCAGGTGTCCGGCGCCGCCGCCGCATGGCGGGGCCGCCAGGCGGTATGGGGCTCCATGCACCGCCAAGGTTTCAGTTAGGTCCTCCGCTCTCCGCGATCTTGGAGATCGCGGGCAGGGTGTGCCTCTCACCGACCATGCGTCCGGTCTTCTCGGGTGCGGGAATGCCAGCGCAACGGGCCGGGATGCATGCCCCACCACGCGCGTCGCCACCACGACCGCCGAGCGCGCAGCGCGTCGGCGTAGGCCACAGCCTGCGCACCGGCCCGATCGGCCTCTCCCGCATCCGCGTGTCCGGGCGCGAACGCGACGGTGTTGACACCGGTGATCAGATCGCCGAGCGGCGGCAACGGCCGCGGCGGGCTTGTCCCCGGCGGCAGTTGCTCCGGCGAACCAGTATCGGCAGACGCCGCACGTTGCGGCGCCGCCGGCCGCGGCCGCCGTTCCGGCCGGCCGCCGGCATCGGTCGCTGCCGGAGGCGGCAAGGCGGCGCCGAGCCCAGCGGGCGGCACGTCGACGGGTGGCGTATTGGGTCCATGCGATGCGCTGGTGCCGAACGCTGCCGCGAGCCCCAAGCCGGCGGTCGGCGTTGACTCCGCCAGGGAAGCGGCGAATCCTGCGGCCTCAGTGGCGGCCAAATGTGGCGGCACCGGGCGCCCGGCCAACCGGAGCGCATCGGTGAACTCGTACCAGGCGCCCGTGATCCGCTCGTCCGGGTCGCCGCGGCTCAGCCGCCGTCGGCGTAGCGTGCGCCGGCTCAGCACCAGCACGCACCCCGCGGCTCCAAGAACGAGAAGCAGGGCACCGGACGCGCCACCGGCAACCAGCGCCGTCGGTGGTCCAGCGCCAGGCGCTGCGGCCAGGGTGGCCGCCGGCGCGGAAGCGCTCGGCTCGTCGCTGGGCGGTGGCGCCTCCGTCGTTGTGGGCGGCGGCGTCGAGGGCGGGGGCGTGAAGTCCTCCTCGACCGGCCGCGGGTCATCGCTCCTCGGCATCGGGTCGAACGGCACCCACCCCAGGTCGGTGAAGAGCACCTCAGGCCAGGCGATCGCGTCCGCCGCGGTGACCGTGCCGCCGGCCGGCACGTCGAAGCCCACGACCACCCGGCTCGGCAGCCCGGTCAGCCGCGCCAGCAACGCGAACGACGCCGCGAACTGCTCCGACGTACCCCGCTGGCCACCCTGATCCCGGGGGCCGAACAGGAAGAACTGCAAGTTCGGGTATGCGTGCCCGCTCGGCGCGTCCGGCACCCGCTTGTAGTGCTCCGCGAGGAACTCCTCGATCGCGGTGGCCCGGTCGAACGCGCCGCCGTTGCCGTCCGCGAGTTCATCGGCCAGCCGCTGGATCGGCTGCGGCGCGCCGGCGCCCACCGCCAGATACCGAGCGACCGAGTCACCGGACGGCGCTTCGGCGGTCGGTAGCAGGTTCAGGTCGGGTGCCGGCACCTCGGAACTGACCGTATAGGTCAGTCCGGCGGTGAGGCCCTCCGGCCGGATCAGCGTGCCGGTCGTCGCATCGAACGCCACGCGGGCGCCCTGGACGCCGGTCGGCACCGGCAGCGCGGGCAGCAGACGCCCGCGGAGTCCGTCGATCGTGATCCGCTCCCGCACCGAGGTGACGGCCACGTCGGGCAACGGCGGTCGTCGCGGCAGCACCCGGCCGGCGTTGCGGTAGACCGCTCCGACCCGCCAGGTGACGCCGTCGTAGTCGGGCAACACCGCGAGCCGCAGCCGCTTCGCCGACGCCGGCGTGCCAGTATGGTCCCCGGCCGGCTGTTGAGCCGACGTCGGCGGGTCCGTATGGTCTGCGGAGCGCTGTTGCGCTGACCCCGGCGCATCCCCGCGGACCTCCAGCAGCCGCTGCTCCGGCTCCAAAGCCCATCCCGAGATCCGGTTCAGCGGGCTCTCGTCGAGACTGTCCACTTTGGGTGGTCGAACGTACCGGCGGGGGTCCACCGGAGTGGCCCCGACCCGGCCGCCAACCCACGGCCCGGCCACCGCTACCAGCCCCGCCACGACGATCAGCCCGGTGGCCGCCCCTAATAGCTTGCGGGTCCGCAGCGCCCTCCCGAACTCCGCCGATCTTGGAGTTGTGGTTGGGACGAAACGGTCCTCAAGCCGCGAATGGGCAACCATAACTCCAAGATCGCGGGGGTGGTGGGCGGGGGTGGAGGTGGCCAGAGCTGACGCGATCAGACCGGCGAACGCCAACGTTGTTGCGGTGGCGGCGGCCGCGTTGGGTCCGACGACGTAGAGCGCACCCGCGTAGAGCGCGACGGGCGGCAGGCAACCGAGCAGCACACGGCCGCCGCGGACGGCGATCTCCGTGGCGGCGAGCCCGGCGAGCCAGGCCGCGACGACCGGAACCACCACGGTGTCCGGTGTGGACTCTATCGGGATCATCGCGGTGAGCAGGCGTGGGATGCCGTTGGTGGCCGCGTCGGCGAGAATACGCGGCTGCGGGCCGGACACATCGGCATGGTTGGCGGCCAGTCGGAGGCTCAGCACCGTGTATCCGGCCAGTAGCAGGACAGACAGCGGCGCGACCGTCCACGATGGCATCCGCCGGGTCGCGACCCCGACCGCGACCGATCCCACGGCGGCGCCCGCGACCAGCTGGGCGAGCAACGCGTCGGCGCATATACGGCCGAGCGCAACGCCGGCCAGCGCAACAAGCCCGGCGAGAGCCAGCGGAACGACAGCGGCGCGAGCCAGCGGAACAGCGGCGCGGGCCAGCGGAACAGCGGCGCGGGCCCGGCTCACGGTCCCCAACCCTCCGTCGATCTTGGAGTTGTGGTTGCCCTTTGGCGGCTTGAGGACCGTTTCGACCCAACCACAACTCAAAGATCGACGCGATGTGCAGGGGCAGGGGCAGGGGTCACCATCCGCGAACACCGTCCCACGCCGCTGCGAACTGCGGGCCGTCGTCCGCTTCGATGACGATCATGCCGTCCCCGGCGGACACCGGAGCCGCGTCGCGGTCACCGAACAGACCGGCGATGACAACCGGGTACGGCCCGCGAAGTCCACTGACCGCGCCGAGGTCGCCGCGTCCCCCGGGTCCGGTGAGGAACACCAGCGTGTCCCCGAGCCGCCGGGCGCGCAGCCGGCGCAGCTGTTGCGTCAGATCACCCGGCCCGGGCGTGGCTTCGGTCAGGACGTCCAGGAACGGGCCGGTCGCCGGGCCGGAGACCAGATGCAACAGCAAAGGCAGGTCTTCCCGCGCCGCGGCGGCGATGATCGACGCGGCGGCCTCGCACGCCGACTCGAACGATTCCGCGGCGCCGTCGCTCACGTCCGGGTGTGCCGTCGCGCGGTCGTCGAGCAGCACCACGATCGTCGGTTCGCTGGTGTCGAGCTGTTCCCGCACCATGAGCTGGCCGACCTTGGCGGAGCTGCGCCAGTGCACGCGGCGAAGCTCGTCGCCGACCACGTACTCGCGAAGCGAATCGAACGTGATCGTCCCGTGTGGCACCTTGTCGATGCGACCGTCGAGGCTGCGCGCGAGCCCGGCCGGCACGGCCCGGAGCAGGTGGATGCGCGGGTGCACCCACACGGTGCCGATGTCGCCGTACGCGCGCGACAGCGACACGAGATCGAGCGGATCGCTGCGGACGATCCGCAGTGGACCGACCGGCACGACACCGCGCCGGTGTGTCGGCACCGGATAGTCCACAGTGGTGTCCCGGCCGGGCCGCAGGCGCAGCAACGGCACCGGGATGTCGGCATCGCCGCACCGGTCGACGGCAACCAGAGTGGCGGCCCGCAGCCGGCTGCCGTTGCGGACGGTGAGGCTCATCCGGGCCGGTTCGCCGCGGGCTACCCGGTCGGGATCGGCTACCCGCTCGACCTGCAACCGGGGCCGCCACAATGCCGAGCCGGCGGCGCAAACCATCGCGATGCCGGCGGCGGCGCCGAGCACGGCCAGGTCGGGATAGCCGAAGCGGAATCCGATCCCCAGCAGGATCGCCGCCGCGGCGAGCAGGCCCCATCCGCGCGGCGTCACGTTCGTTGGGAATCCGGCAGCGGAACGGGCACCGCTCGAATGGCGTCGTCGAGGATCTCAGTGGCCGTCACGCCGCGCAGCTGCGCGTCCGGCGACAGCAGCACCCGGTGCGCGAACACCGGCCCGACCAGCGTTTTGAGATCCTCGGGCAGGACATATCCGCGCGCGTTGATCAGGGCGTACGCCCCGGCCGCCCGGGTCAACGCGATCACGCCGCGGGGACTGACGCCGACCCGGACCTGGGGATGATTGCGGGTGGCGGCGGCGAGGCGGACCGCGTACGTGTAGAGCGCGTCCGCGATGTGCACGTGCTGCGCCATGCGGATCATCTCGCCGACCGTGACGGTATCGGTGACCGGTTCGAGGGCATCGGGGGAGCGCATGGCGGCGCCGCGCAGCACCTCCACCTCGATGTCCTCGTCGGGGTATCCGACCGACAGCTTGACCAGGAAGCGGTCGAGCTGCGCCTCCGGCAGACGGTACGTGCCGTCCATCTCGACCGGGTTCTGCGTCGCCACCACCAGGAACGGCTGCGGCACCGGATGCGGCACACCGTCCATGGTGACCCGGCGTTCCTCCATGACCTCCAGCAGCGCGGACTGGGTCTTCGGCGACGCCCGATTGATCTCGTCGGCGATGACGATGTTGGCGAACACCGGCCCGGGATGGAACTCGAACCCGCGGCTGGCCTGGTTGAAGATCGTCACACCGGACACGTCGGACGGCAGCAGATCCGGCGTGAACTGGATCCGCCGCCACTGCCCGCGGATCGACGCGGCGATGGCCCGCGCCAGCGTGGTCTTGCCGACGCCGGGCACGTCCTCGAGCAGTACGTGCCCCTGGGCGAACAGCGCGGTCAGAGCCAGCCGGATGACCTCCGGCTTGCCGAGCACCACCGCGCCGATCCGGCCGGCCAGCTCCGCGGCGACGGCCGCGAAGCCTTGGACGTGCTGGGGTGGCAGAGGTTCGCTGGGCATCTCTAGCAGGTGGGCAGGTCGTTGATGTCGTCACCGCCGTCGAGGTTCAGCCAGGCCCACGGAATGTACGGCCGGGCGCCGCCGTAGTTGACCTGAACCCACCAGGTGCTGCGCTTGTCGTGGTTGTAGATGTACGCGAAGACCTCGTCCCCACCCTTCCGGCAGTACGCCTGGAGCCGGGTGCCCGGGCGCGCCCAACCGACCTGTTTGCTGTTGTCCTGCCGGGTCACGCTGAAGATCTCGTTGCCGTTGCGGCCCGGCACGTCGGCGTCGCAGTAGTGGGCGGTGTCCCCGTTGGCGCCGTTGTTGCAGGTCGCCGTGCCGTACAGCGCCTGGGTCGTCTGCGCCCGCGACTTGGTGGCGGTGCCGGCCGCGTTCTTGGCACTGACCGTGAACGTGTACGCCGTACTCGGCTTCAGCCCGCGCACGGTCAGACTCGAGCAGCTGCCCGACGCCGAGCCACCGCCGTTGTTCGCCGCGACCGAGCAGCTGGCCGTCCCGCCGCCGGCCGCCACGCTGAACGTCACCGTCGCCGTGTTGAACGTCGCCGACGAGCCGGTGACGGTCACGGTCGGCCGGTCCACGGTCCGGGCGGTGGCCGTTGCGGGGTCGCCCGAGCCGGCCTCGTTGACCGCACGCACCTCGACCGCCACGCTCTCGCCGGTGCCGAAGCCGGTGAGCGTCACGGACGTGCCGCCGGTGACGTCGGTTGAGCGGCCGCCGGCCGCCACCACGTACCGCGTGATCGGCCGGCCATTGTCAGCCGGGGCCGACCAGGACACCCGGATGGCGCCCGCCTGGTCGCCGACGGTCGCGGCATCCACCCCACCGGGCCGGTCCGGCTTGGCGAACGGGACGACGCTGTTGCTGATCGGTGACGGTTTGGAGCCGGCGCCCCGCTCGTTGACGGCCACCACCGAGAACGCGTACTGCCTGCCGTACTCCAGCTGGCGGCCCCGGATGGTCAGCGATGTGCCGGTGGCGTCGCCGACCGGCGCGCTGCTGCCGTCGGAGATCGCCGTGACTGTGTACCGGCGGATGTCGAGGCCCTGCCCGTTCGCCGCCGGCCAGCTCACCGCGACCGTACCGTCCGGTTTGGCCGTGGCGGTCGCGGCGCCCGGCGGGTCCGGCACCTCAGCGGTCGGACGGACCGGATTGCTGCGGCGAGACGGGCCGGCACCCTTGGCGTTGACCGCGTGCACCTCGAACGTGTACGTCTCCCCGTTCGTCAGCCCGGTCACGTCCACCGCACGCTGGTTGGCGCCGACCGTGAGCGTGCGGCCCGCACCGGCCACGACGTACCGGCTGATCTCGGCGCCGTTGGCGTTCGCGGCCTGCCAGCTGACCCGGGCCTCGGCGTTGCCGGCGGCGGCGCGTACGTTCCGCGGCGGTCCGGGCGGACTCACAACGGGTTTGCGCGGTTTCGGCGGTGGGGGTGGGGTCGGCGGTGTGGGCGGCTTGTCCCCGCCGAGCACGTCGTCGGCGTACTTGTCGACCACCCGCACGCCGTGCGCGTTGTCCACGACGCGGGCCGTCGAGGAGCCGGCCGCGTTGATGAACAGGTAGCTTTCCCGGACCTCCAGCTCCAGTGGCCCGCCGGCATTCGCGAACTTGATGCTCTGCTGCGCGCGGCCGGCCGCGTCGAAGACGTGCACGACACCGGTCGCGTCGTCGGCCACATAGAAGTAGCCCTCCCACGCCACCGCCGGCTGGACCCCCGCGCTGTCGCCCGGCACCCGGAACTCGCCGCGGACGCCGCCGTCGCGTACCACGTAGACGCGCCTGTCGTCGCTCACGGTGACCGGCACGGCGGCGCCGTCGGTGTGCGGCGCGAGCGAACCCGGCCCGGCCAGCGGCAGCGGCGTCGTCTTCTGCTGGTCCTCGGCAACGGTGGTGAGGGCGTTCGTGGTGCGGTTGAGCACCGCCACGCCGCTGTCCAGCGTGGAGATCGCCAGATCGTGGCTGGGCGGCGCGACGGTGGCGGTGCGGGCCAGCGTCGGCCCGGCCGCGGCGCCGCCCGCACCACCCGTGCCATCGGGGGAGCCGGCCGGCAGGCGAGCAGGGGTGATCGCGGAGACCGTGCCCTCGCTCGGCACCGCGATCCACAGCCGGCCGGCGCCGTCGAACACGCCGCCGGTAATGCCCGGCGGGTAGCGCACCGCCTCGCCGATCGGAGTCAGCGTGCGCGGGTCGATCTGCCGGACCACGCCCTGCACCGCGTCGATGATGAACGCGGCGTCGTCGCGCAGCGCCACGCTCACCCCTATGCCGGACGTTGTCGGCGTGGTCGCGAACACCTGGAGCGACGTGAGGTCCATCGAGCTCACCACGCCGGTGTTGACGTCGCGCAGCACCGCGAACCGGTCGCTCTGGCTGACCAGGATCCGATGGCCGCGCGCGTTCGGCACGTCCACCCGGGTGTCCACCTTGGCCGTCACGCCGTTGATCCGCGCCATCTCACCCTTGGCGCGGCTCCACACCCACGACGCGGCGTCGTAGCTGGCGACCGCCTGATCGGCGGCGCCCAACCCCAGCGCGGTGAGCCCGAGACCGGCCACGAGACTCAGGACCGTAGCGACCGTGACCAGGCTCCCGCGGCTGCGCCAGCGGCGCGTTGGCGAAGCATCGGTCACGGCGTCCGTCCTTATCTACCTGGTGGCGCGAGCCATCATAGGGGTACGCCGATGGCGGAGGACACCCGCAAAATCACGCCTGTGGATAACTGTGATCGCGGTGCGTGATCGTCTACTTCGGCGTCACGGTCCCCAGCCGACTGGTGCACGACTGCGCCGACGGCGCCAACTCGGTAGTGCTGTAGACGGCCACGATCGCGAAGCAGTAGTCCAGGTCGGCGTTCAGTCCGTGCAGCTCATAGCTTGTCTGCCCGGGCCCGACCTGGCCCATCGGCCGGAGCACCTCACCCGGGCGTCCACCGGTGATCAGGAACGTGGTACGGCCGGCGGCGGGATCGGTCCAGGTAAGACGGACGTCGCTGCCGTCTTCTTCCAGCCGTACGCCGGTCGGCGGCCGGCCGGACACAGTTGGCACGTTGTCTTTGGTGTTGCTTTGGCGGCTGGCCAGAACCAGGACCAGCGCGACCACCGCGATGACCGCCGCAAGGCACGCGGCGATCGCTGCGAAGATCACTGCGCTGCGGCGCTGCGGCCGTACGGCGGCGGGCCGGCGCGATGTGGTGACGTGCGGCGCGCTTTGCTCTGCTTCCCGAGAGGAAGCGGGCCATCGCGCCAACGGTGGGACGGGCTGATCCAGGACTGGCGACGGCGGCGGCGCGGCCTCCGTGCGTACGGTCGGAGGTTCGTCGTCGAGGTAAGCCCGCGCCCGCGCGACGGCCCAGTGATCGGCGCCGAGCACGGCGGCACCGGTGTCCGCGACCCGCGCCAACGCCTTGCGAGCCTCGTGCCGGTTGCCAAGTTCCTCGGCCACCATGCCCAGGTCGTACGAGATCTCCAGCATGAGCGGGTCCGCGTCGCCGAGCCGCCACTGGCCCGCGGCGTACGCCTCCTCCAGAAGCCGGCGCGCGGCCATCGGGTCGTCGGCTTGCTGGTGCAAGCGGGCCAGCTGGTGCATGGCGGCAAGAACGTCCGGATGATCTTCGCCAAAGTTGCTCCGGCCTGCCGCGATGGCCTCCTCCAGCACGGCGTACGCACCGGCCGGGTCGCCGTTGTTGGCGAGCGCCTGGGCGTGCTGCCGGGCGGCCAGAAGCGAGGACGGCTGCGACACGCCCGCCATGCTGCACCGTACGTCCCGGCCACGCCAGGTCGACTAGCCGGTATGTCAGGAATTGTGCCACCGGGTCGTTGCGGAGGCCGCGGTGCCGGCGTGGTCGGGTGTTGTGTAGAGTGCAGTGCTGTGCGGCCCGCCGGGCTGCCGATCCTCGGTGCCAACCGCAGGTCGGCACGGCTAGGCTGGACGCAGCAGGTCCGGGTGGCGGAATGGCAGACGCGCTAGCTTGAGGTGCTAGTGCCCGTATAGGGCGTGGGGGTTCAAGTCCCCCCTCGGACACTCATTCTCCGCATCGGTGCGCAGAATTCCGTATCGGTGTTCAAACACCTTCGAACACCTCATCTCTCCGCTCGTCGCGTCACCGTGCGTGGCTCCCGGCAGCGGTCGGGGAGACCCTGTACGCGGTCAGCGCGGTGGACAAGAGCGGCCGGGTCGCCGACCGCAGCATCGTGCAGGCGCTGGGCTGGACGCCGCGAAGCCGGCTCGAGATCCGCGAACGGTCGGGGATCATCCTCGCTCGTGCGGCCGGCAACGGCGTGCACCGCATCGACGACCGCGGTCACCTGCGTCTGCCGCTGGCGGTGCGTCGCTGGTGCCGTCTCGCCGCGGGCGACCGCCTGCTGTTCGCCGCGGATCCAGCCACCGGCGTGCTGACGGCGCATCCACCGGCGGTGCTCGACCGGCTGCTCGCCGGGGTGCACGCTACCCTCGCCGCAGGGGAGCAGCCATGACTCAGACAGCTGGCCCGGCGGAACTGGCCGCGGCCCGGCTTGTACCGCGCCAGAAGTGCTCGCATACGGTGTGAGCTGGCGTTTCCTGATCGCCTGGATGATGCGGTGCATGGTTGTTCGACTGCCGGCGGCTGTAGGTGTTGGTCGTGTTGGAGATCGCCACCCGCCGAGTGCACATCCTCGGCGTCACCGCCCACCCCACGGCCGAATGGACCACCCAGCAGGCCCGCAATCTCGTCCTGGACGTCGGCGATCGGATCAGCGGCTTCCGGTTTCTGATTCGGGATCGAGACGCCAAATTCGCCGGCTCGTTCGACGCCGTGTTCGTGTCGGAGAACGTCGAGGTCGTCAAGATCCCACCGCGGACGCCCCGGGCGAACTGTTATGCCGAGCGGTTCGTTCGCAGCGTCCGGGCCGAGTGCACGGATCGGATGTTGATCTACGACGAGCGCCATGCGCGTGTGGTGCTCGGCGCGTACGAGCGCCATTTCAACGATCACCGACCACATCAGAGCCTCGACCAGCGTCCACCCAATCACGACCCGGATGTGGTCGTCGCGATCGATGCGCCGGTGCGGCGCAGACGAATCCTGGGCGGCTTGGTCAACCAGTACTCACGGGCCGCCTGATCGGATCAAGCCAGCCGCAGGTCACAGGTCATGCAAGAGTTCTGGCACGGCACACGTGTAGGCGCCCGTCTCCTCAGGGCTACCGTCACCACATCAGCCACGGTGTGCGCACCATGACAGGACCAGGTTCAGTCGAGCGCGTCGCCGATCGTCCCCGGTCAGCGACGCAGATTGATTTCCCAAGTTCCTCGACCATGCGTTCCGGCGGCGACGCGCCCATCGGGGGCTACGGTGAGGTCCCACACGGTGACACGGGGGAGTCCGGTGCCCAGATTTCGCCAGGATGCCGGCCGGCTGGAGTGCCGGGGAGTGATGAAGGTACCGACCTCGGTTCCGACGATGAGGTCGGAGCCGTGCAGGATCACCTTGTATACGGGGGCGTCGGGCAGATTCCCGGTGACGTCGGTCCAGGTCGCTCCGCCGTTGGTGGTCTCGAAGACGTGACCGACGCCGGCGTCGGGGATCCACCGCCGGCTGTAGGAGCCGAACGAGACGTAGGCGTGGGCGGCGTTGGAGGGGTCGACCGCGATCGAGGTGATGTAGCGGTTCGGTAGTTCGGGAGCCGACAGCTGATGCCAGGTGCCGCCGTAGTTCGTCGCCAGGCCGCGCGTGAATGGAGCCGTCTCACCCGGGTTGCAAGGCCCACACCAACCGGTGTACGTGACGGCACCGTTGGCGGCCAACGCGGTGATGGAGTGACCGTCGCCGGTGTCGTAGGTCTGCTTCCAGTCACAGGCGGCACTGTCGCAGACGGTGTCCCAGGCCTTGGTGTCGTCCCACACGTACCGGCCGCCCGCGACCCAGTGGTCCGGATTGTTGACATCCTGCTCGATGGGGGCGATGAACCGCGGGCTGGGGTCGCATTCCGCCGGCGGGTCGGTGGCCGTCAGGCAGGACGGGGAGATCTCCCGCAAAATGTTGGTGGCGCCGTCGGTGGTCAGGTACATGTCGAGGTACACGTACTCTTCGACGGCCTTGTTGCCATCGTTGGGGTCGACAATGGTGTCGCCGCCGTCACCGGTGAACGCCTGCTCGATGCGCGACATGTCGGTCCGGGTGTAGGACTCGCCGTTGTCCTGCAGGCCGCCCCAGTAGGCGAGACCGCTCCCGACCGTTCCGACGGCCACCGAGTAGTTCTGCAAGGTGTAGAGCGTGGGGTTGAGGTTGGTCCAGCGGCCGCGTTCGTGCCAGGCGGCGGGGCGCCGCCACAGGCCGCCGTCGTTGCCCGCCCAGAA
>DATBGW010000352.1:0-24911 GCA_036557765.1 Actinoplanes sp. | reverse complement strand
TGTGGTTGCCTTTACGCGGCTTTCCGCCCGATTGGTGCCAACCACAACTCCAAGATCGACGAGGGGTTTCTGTGGCCCTGATTCAGCTGACTACCGTGATGCCCTTCCGGAAGGCGACGCGGTCACGGACGGACTTGGCGTCGGGCTTCGGGTCGGGGAAGTAAAAGGCCGCATCCGGGTTGACGAGGTCACCGAGGGCGATGCTGTAGTACGACGCGCGACCCTTCCACGGGCAGACCGTGTGCGTCTCGGACGGGCGCAGCACGTCCTCGCGCACCGATGCGCGCGGGAAGTAGTGGTTGCCCTCGATCACCACGGTGTCGTCGCTCTCGGCGATGATCTCGTCGTTCCAGATGGCCTTCGGCATACCCCCGAACGTAACGCGAACCGCCGCGAGGTGTCCGATATGTGGGGGTTATTCGCCTCCGGTGGGTGAAACATGGCGGGTCGTGTCCCTACCAGGGCGGGAATGTACGAAGATCTGTACTCGACTCGCCAGGACCTCCACGGAAGCGGCCGACATGACCCGCCTCAGTACGCTCCCGAGCACCCGTGAGCAGGCCAGGCACGCGCTGCTGCTGCTCGGCGCCCCGGCGCCGGCGCGGGTCGTGGTCGACGTGCACCGCGCCCTGTTCGATGGAGACCTGGACATGCCGGATCTGGCCGCGTTGTTGCGCTCGCAGCGGCGTGCCGTGGCGCCGGTCGTGTGCCACGGGCTCACCGCGGACCTTGCGGCGGCACATGTGGCGCTCGCCGAGTGGCCGCTCGAGCACCGGATCGTCGCTCCGGTCATCGTGCGGCGCGCCGCGTTGCTGGCGGTCGCCCGGATCGCCGAGTTCGTGGCAATGCGCCCCGGCGAGGGCGGAGCGGCCGTACGGCTGCTGCGCTCGCTGGCCGCGGACGTGCCGGGCGGTCCCGAGGCCGCCGATGTCGGCGCGGCCGCCCGTGCCGCACTCGACGACGACGAACTGGTCGCGGCGCTCGCCGTCGAGGCGCCGCAGCGCGCGGCAACGGCACGGCGCGCCGCCGCGCTGGACCGCACCCAGCAGCTCTTCGGCGTGCCCCCGCTGCCGCAGCAGAGGACCGGCGGGTGACGTCGCTCGACCGGTTGCGCGGCACCGCGCTCCCGAAGCGGCACAACGCCCGGACCATCGCCGCGCTCACCGGCAACCCGGGGTGTGCGCGCCGCGCCGTGCTGGACGCGGCCGGCGTGGACAAGCCGGCGTTGGCCGAACGGATCGGCTTTCCGGGAAGCTTCGGGCAGTCCCGGTTCGCGCTGGCCCGGGGCATCTCGTTCGAGGCGATGCTGAAGGCCGACGACTGTGCGTTGCTGCGCGAGGTGCTGGGCGTCCCGGCCGGGACGGCCCTGGTCTACGACGACCTGGGCGCCGATGCCGATGACACCCTGGCGCAGCGTCATCGCCGCACCCGTGACCTGCTGGCCGGCACCCCGGACGCCGCACTGGTCGATCACCCCCTGCTGACCCTGGATGTGGCCGGACAGCAGGTGTTTCTCGAGCCCGACCTGATCGCGTACCAGGCGGAGGGCCGGATCCGGGTGGTGGAGATCAAGTCGTTCGCGATCGTGGACGGGCAGGCCGACAGCGCGAAGGTGTCGGGCGCCGCGGTGCAGGCCGCCGTCTATGTGTTCGCGCTGCGCGCGCTGATGCGCCGGCTGGGCGTGGACGAGGACCGGGTCAGCCACGAGATCGTGCTCGTCTGTCCGGAGAACTTCTCGCTCCGTCCCACGGCGGTGGTGGTCGACGTGCGCAAGCAGCTGTCCACGCTGCGCCGCCAGCTCGCCCGGATGCGGTCGGTGGCGGATCTGGTCGCCGCGCTGCCGGACGAGCTCTCGTTCGACCCGGCCCTGCCGTCGCCCGCGTTGATCGAGGCGCTGGGCGCAATCCCGGCCCGATACGCGCCGGAGTGCCTGTCCGCCTGCGAGGTGTCGATGTTCTGCCGGCATGAGGCGGCCGGCACGACCGCGATGCTGGGACGGCCCGTGCGCGAGGCACTCGGCGGCATCGCCACCGTGGCCGAGGTTCTGGCAATCGCCGCCGGTCGCGGTATGCCGGTGGAAGAACCGGCCGACGCCGCGGCGATGGTGCGGACGGCGGCCCGGCTCCGCGCCGAAGCACTGGCCGGATGAGCACGCTCGCCGCACTGGCCAAGGCCGAGGCGGCCGCCGCCGGCCGGGCGCTGCCGATCGCAACAGTGCGCCACGTGCACATCGCCGAGCGCCCGCTCGTGCTGGTCCCGTTCGCGATGGCGGGCGAGGCGAACGCGCCACTGGCCGCGATGCTGGGCTGCCGTGCGTCGGAGCCGGAGCTGCTGGTGGTGGACCAGCCCCGCAACCGCGACCAGCGGTTCGCCTTCGCCGCGGCGCTGGGCAAGCTGCTGTGCGCGTACGTGGAAGCGCACACGGCGGTGGCCGAACCGGTCGCGGTCGATCGGGGCCGCGACGTGCGGTACCGGTTCGCCGACGCGCCACAGCTGTGGGTTCCGAACACCGGCGGTGTCGAGTTTCTGCGGCTCTTCGGGCGCTCGACGCGGTTCCGGTCCGACGACCACCCGGCCGTGCCGCTGCTCGGCCGCTGGCTGACGTTCTTCGCGAACGCCGCCGAAGTGCCCGGGTCGGCGCTGCTGGTGACCGCCGTGCAGGCGCTCGCGCTGCACTGGGCGACCGGGCAGAGCAGCGCCGAGGACGCACATCTCGGTTCGCTGTTGGCGTGGATCGATTCCGGCGCCGCGGCGGCCCGGGCGGCCGAGGCCGGACCGCCGGCCGGTCCGGCCACCGACCCGTCGTTCGACAATGACGTGCTGGCGCCGCTGATCGAGGCCGGGGCCGCGGCGGACCTCACGGCGGTCCTGCGGGAACAGCTCACGCCGGTGTGGGAGCAGGTGTGGCGGGCGCTGGACCTGCTGCGCGCGCTGCCCGCCGGTTCCCGGGTCGGCTCGCGCTGGGATGCCGACCGGGACGCGTTCTCCGCGTTCGTGCAGTACCTCGCGGACGGTGGCCCGCCGCAGCCCCGCCGGGACGGCGCGGTGGCCGCGGCCGTGCGGCTGCACCAGCTGGAGGCCGCGGCCGCCCGGTACGAGGTCCAGCGCGCGTTCGACGACCCGCTGGTGATGGCCGGGCACCGGCTCACCGGCGCGGCGTTCGCCGGCGACGTGACGCTGGCTCAACCGGACCGGATCGACGACACCGGCCGGCGCCCGGTGCTGCGCCCGCGGCTTCTGCTCCGCACCGATGAACCGGTCCGGGTGGAACCCGGCACGGCGCTGACCTCGCCGGCCCGTCCCGCGCAGAAGGCAACAGTGGTCGCGATCACTTCGGTGGGCGACGGCCGGACCGATGTCCTGCTGGAGTTGTCCGGCGGCATGGGTCGCCGCCTGGCAGCCGAGCCGGGCACCGTCCCGGCAGTGGGCGAGCGCCTGATCCTGACCACCCTGTCGGAGGCGTACCGCCCAGCCGCGCCGTTCCCCGACGCCGCCGACACCCCATGGACCCACGGCGGCCCGCTGCCCTAACACCCCGCGGCCGTCCTGATCCCCGCGATCTTGAAGTTGTGGTTGCCCTTATGCGGACTCCGTCCGCATTCGTGCCAACCACAACTCCAAGATCGCGGGGGTTATTAGGTAGCGTCGGAGTCGGAGGCTGACATGCCGCGGACCGTGGACGTCGCGTCGCTGGACGCCCGCGCCGTCCTGGGCTCAGGGGGTCAGGGCACCGTCTACGCGGTGGCCGGGTCGGCCGCGTACAAGGAATTCAGTGTGCCGGTGAACGCCGCCACCCTGGCCGAGATGGTGGCGTTCCGCGACGCGCTGCCGGCCGACACGGCACGTCGGCTGGGCGAGGTCGCGGCGTGGCCGACGGCCATTGTGGAACGTCACGGCCGCCCGTCCGGCTTCCTCATGCGCCAGGCACCCGCCGAGTTCGAGACGGAGCTGAAGTTCCCCAGTGGATGGTCACGGCGGCTCGCCCGGATGGAACTGCTGCTCAACGACGACACCTACCTGGCCGCACGGAACCTGCGCATCGACGACCGGTTCCGGCTGGAGTTGCTGCGCGACACGGCCCGGGTCATCGAGCTGTTCCACGAACTGGGCGTGGTGGTCGGCGATCTGTCGCCGAACAATCTGCTGTTCACCCGCGATCGCCGGCCGCGGTGCTTCTTCCTGGACTGTGACGGGATGCGGCTGCGGGGCGCGTCGGTGCTCCGCGCGGCGGAGACAGTGGATTGGCAGGCGCCGCCCGGCGAGGGATCCGCCCCGACGCCGGCCACCGACTCGTACAAGTTCGGGCTGTTGTGCATCCGGTTGTTCGCCGGCGACCAGAGCACGCGGGATCCGGCGGCGCTGGACCGGGCCGGTGGACGGCTGCGGGCGCTGGCCGAGCGCGCGCTCGGGGCCGATCCCCGCCGCCGTCCCAGCATGGGGCAGTGGAGTTTCGCGCTGGCAGCCGCGGTTGCGCGGAGCCGGATCAGACTGCCGATCGCGCGCGCCGAGCGGCGGTCGTCCCGATGGCGCGCCGTGGCGATCGGCGTGGCCGCTGTGCTGCTGATTCTCGTGGCCACGGTGGCCGGTTGCACCTTGCTGCGGAACACCGTCGGCGTGTTCGGCGGCAATCAGGACGACGCCGCCGCACAGGCCGACGGCGTGGCGCAGGTGCTCGCCGACTCGGTGGCGATCCAGGCCCGTGCCGCCGTGGCGGTCCCGAACGTGGTCGGCTGCATCGATGTGCACGCCGCGGTCGGCGACCTGCGAACCGGTGCGGAGCGACGCCCGGACCTGCTGGAGCGGAGCCGACAACTGCGTACCGATCTGCTGCCCAACGGCGACGAGTTGAAGAATGAACTGATCACCGTACTGACGCATCGCGGGCGTGCGGATGACGCGTACGCCGCCTGGGCCGAAGCGGTCCAGCACACCGGCTGCCATTCGCCTGCGATGCTTGATCCGCAACGCCGCGCGGGCGACTCGGAGAACGCGGAGGCGGCCGCCGCCGGCGGTCAGTTGGCGCGGCTCTGGAACCCGATCGCCGACGAGTACGGCCATCCGCGAGTGTCCGGTCAGGACATCTGACGCGGCCAGATCGCCAGCAGGGTGCGGTCGTCGTCGAAGGTCTCGCGGGAGAAGTCGAGGTCGTGCGCGAACGCGATCGGCGGCCGGGGCCGCGCGAGCCGAACCGCGAAATGGGCGCCGACCGGTCCGGTGCCGTCGCCCAGCGGATCACCGAAGCCGTCCGTCCCGATCAGCAGTACCTCACCGTGAGCCAGCGGACCGCCGCGCACGTCCGGGGCGGGCATCCGGGGCAGTGCTGTCACCGCGGACTCCGCGATGACGGCGACCTTCGGGTCGAAAAGGGCCCGGTACCGGCCGTCCCGCAGCACCCATGCTGCGCTGTCGCCGACCCGGGCCACCGCCGTTTCCGCGCCGGCTCCGGCGGGATGGACGACGCCCGCGATCAACGCGGTGGCCATCTCGTCCTCCGCCCGTTCGGGATCCGGCCGTCCCAGCTTCAGTGCGGCGGCCGCCTGCTCGACCACCTGCCAGGCGGCGTGTTCCATGACGGTGGGCCACTCCACCGGCGATCCGGCGTCCAGAGCGCGCACCGTGGCGCCGACCGCGGCGCGGCACGCCGCGGTCGCTCCGAGGTGGGCCAACGGCGCGGCAGACACACCATCCGCGACCGCGAACACCACGGCGCCCGACGCCGGGTGGTGGACCACGGCGGCGTCGTCCTGCCGTGGCAGGCCGGCGTACCGGTGTGCGTACCCGCGTACGGACGCAAGGCGTACGGTCAGCTCGCCGGTGGACCAACCGTCGGCGACGGTGTCCGAACGGTACGACAGGGTGTCCGCCGGCCGTGGTTCGAAATCCACGGCCGGCGTGCCGACCGCGATCGATCCCCAGTGCGTGTGCCCGTCAAACGACATCGATGGCCATTGAGAAACCTGCAGGCGGTTGCACCACCAACCGCGGAGGTCCGGCGTTGCGGGCCGGCACCGACGCGATGATGCTGCGGGTGAGTGCACTGCAGAACTGCGTGATCGCCACGCCGATGTCGACGCCGGCCAGGGCCACGAAGGCGAACTCCGGACGAGTGGCCACCCGGAGGATCGTCTCCGGACGGGCGGCGCCGATGCCGCACGCGATGATGTTCGGCGCTTCCGGTGTGATCCGGCGATCGATCAGCCGGGCAAGCTCCTGCTGCCAACCGTCATCACTCGGCTGCCCGTCGGTGAGCACGAACACCGCGGGCCGGTGTACGGCGTAGCCCTCCGCCTTCAGGGCGCGTACATCATGCGGGAGCCGGCGGCGCAGATCGGCGAACGCCCTGGCGTAGTTCGTCCGTCCGCGGGTGACCAATGTGGGCAGTCGATCCGCACGGCGCAGATCGGCCAGCCGCATCCGCTGCTTGACGTCGTCGGAGAATCCGAGAATCGAGAACCGCACCTTCGCCGCGGCCATCGGCTCACCGAGTAACGCCTCGTGCAGGTCGGCAAGGCCGCGATTCAGCTCGCCGATGTGCCGGCCCATCGAGTGCGACTCGTCGGCCAGCACGTACACCGGGAGCAGCGTGCCGCGGATGCCCGCCATCAGTCCTCCTCCCAGGCGATGAAGCCCTCGGGTGGCGGAAGGTCCGGCAGCGCCCGTTCGTCGGTCAACCGACGGCCCAGGCTTACGACGGCCTGGGTCACGTACTCGCAGAAGTGGTCGATGGCGATGGCGGGCTCCATACCGGGATTGGCCAGGAACGCGTTGCCCCGCTGCGTGGCGATCCCGGTGATGACGTCGGACGCGGCGTCGCCGATGCCGAACGCCACGATCGTCGGAATGTGCGGGTGCAGGTGGGGATCGACAAGCCGTTGGCGGGGCTTCGCCCAGTTGTCGCTGGCCGGGCTGGCGCTGAGCAGGTACACCATCGGATCACGTACCGTCGCCGGTTCGCCGTCGAGTGCGGCGATGTCCTGATCTATCCGTTCGCCAAGCGTCTCGAACATGGCGGCGTAGCCGGCCGCACCCCCGCCGACCAGGTGCGGAGGTTCGGTTTGCGGGGTCACGGTGGTGAGCGGCAGCCGGACCGTCAGGTGATCGGCGTATCCGAGGACGGCCAGCCGGATCCCCGGGCCGATGTCCTCCTCGGCCGCGATCGCCGCCAGCACCCGGATCAAGCCGGCGTCCAATTGGTACAGATGCTGTAGAGCGGTCTCCGACTCGTCGATCAGCACGTACACCGGCTGTACGCCGTCGGCGGGACTCCAGCGTCGGCCGCCACCGTCCTCGACGATTCGGGCCTCGTGCGTCTCGCCATCGGTGGACAGGACCGGTGGATCGGTCCAGTCGGTGACGGTGGCGTGCACCGGTGGTGGCACGAACCCGATCTGGTCCAGGATCCTTGGTAGCAGGGCTTCAATGTCCGCCGCGTGCACGAGGTTGCGGGCCGCGAGCGACTCGAAGAACTCTGTGGTGCGGCGGTTGTACAGGTCCTGTTGTTCCATCCAGGCCTTGCGGTGTTCGTTGAGCAGGGCGAGTGCCCTTTCGGTGTCATCAGGATGGCGGGCCAGGTGGTGCCGGACGATCTCGATCGCGTCCATCTCGCGACCACCCATCCGCTCCATCTCCTTGTCGGCCTGCTCCCGCTCGAACTCGCGGCTGAGCCGCTCGAGCTCGCCGCGCTGGCGGGCCTCCTGCACTCTCGCCTTGTGCTGCGCCAGATTCGTCAGCACCCGCCGCTCCGCCTCCTTCTTCTCCTGCAAATGGCGTGCGGCAGCACTGTCCGGCAGAAGCCGCGGTGCCACGGAGAAGACGGTGATGCCGTCCGCGAGGATGTCGTCGACGTCGAAGCGAGTCGCGATCTCGGCCTCCGCCAGATCCGCGTCCTCGATGTCGTACTTGCGGGTTATCCGGCGGAACTCGCTCGCGAGGTGGATGTAGACCACTGTCGTGGCATCGGTGATGTTGCGACGGACGATCTCAATGGGATCGTGCACACGAATACCGACTTCGAAGTCGGCGATGAAGAAGTAGTAGTCGCCGCGGGATGGAAGCGGAATGCTTTCCAAGCGCACGCGCCGTCGATGATCGCTCATGTCGACGTCATAGCGGGTGCGGTACTTCGAGGTCAGCTGCTCCCGGTACGTCATGGGACGCCAGTCCTCGAACGAGCCGAGCTGGCCGCTGGCGGTGGCGTAGACCACCGCGACATTCGGCATCCGGCGTCGCGTCGGCATGCCTGGTTGCACCGGGGATACCGCCTTGATGAGCGGTAGGGGGACGACGGTCATGGGGTATCGTTCCTTGCCTTCAGTGCCGTCTCGACGGCCGCGGCCGTCTCCGGATTCGGGAATACTTCTTCGGGCGCACGCCACCGGAAGGCGTGCCGCAGCAGAATCGCCCGTGTTCGCGGGCTGGTTGCGGCGGTCGCTGCCATCAGCCGGACGAACGCGGTCCGGACCTCCGAATAGGACTCGGCGAGACCCGCCCAGTTGTCCAATGCGGTGGCGACGCCGTGTTGCACGGCGCCGGAATTCAGTACCCTGGCCCACGCGGCGACCAGTAGCGGCCGCAGCTCGCGCCGGCGGTCCGCCAGCAGCAACAGCTCCGGCCACACGTGCCAGTCGGGGCGCGTCGCGTCGCTCTTGGTCATGTCGACGTTGGTGATGACCCCGGCCAGTTGGACGAAGACGAACTGCCCGGCGAGCGTGCGACGGCGGTCCTCCTGCCATGCGACGACGTGCCGCAGCACGTCAGGCCCGTGCTTGTCCTCATCGTCGACCAGTAGATCGGCGAGACTGTCGGCGACGGCCGAGGCAACCCGCCGGTCGTTGACCAACGCGAGGAGGCCCAGGAACTCCAACGCGTTCGGGGCGTTCAGCGGACCGAGGGCGAGCCCGCGGATGCGTGCCGACGTGGCCCGGGCCTGCGGCGTGACGGTGCCGTGCAGTCGGTTCGCCGTGCGCCGTACGAGCGGGAACAGCTTCTCGTCGCGGACCGGTACCCGCAGTGCGTACGCGACCACATCGCGACCCCACCGGTTGTCGCCGATGGCCATGTCGCCCAATGCGTACGCGTACACGAAGTCGAACGCGAACGTGCTGAGCACGCCGAGCGCCGTGCCGACGTAGGACCGGACGTTCTTGTGTGGGTCGGTCGCCAACCCGGTGAGCCAGTCGAGCAGCGGCCGTTGCAGGTGGTACTGGTGCCAGACATGATCGAGCACGGTCCGCGGTCGGTCGGCGTCGATGTACTCGACGACCTCGATGACGGTGGGCCCGAAGGTGCCCGGCTCGGTCTCCAGGCGGGTCCGCGCCCGCAGCATCCGCAGGTTTTCCCGCAAGGTGGTGGCGAACGGGTCGCGCCACGGCGGTCGCAACATCGGCATCGCGTTCGACACGACCTGCGGCGGTCCGTCCAGCTCGTCGCAGAGCCGTCCGGCGGCACGCGCGACGTGCTCGTACTGCAGTCCATTGAGGACGGCGAGGGCGATCGCCAGACTTCGGGTGCGTATGTCCGGCAGCGCGCCGAACCAGATGTCGAAGTCCTCCACGACCCGCTCGGCCTGCTGATCGCGGAGCCGGTCCATGTCCACCGCGAAGCCGTCGAACTGCTGGTCGATCATCATGGCCAGGTTGGCCGCGACCTTGACGGGTGCGTCACCGGCCATCGCGTCACCCAGAAACGCGCGCATCTCCTCCGCGGCGAGGATCCGGTCGGCCGCGGCTTCGTCGGTGTCCGGTCGCTCGCGCAGTCGCCAGCGCAGGTGGTTGGCCAGCACGTCATCGTGTGCCGGCGCCCGGCCCAGCGGCACGACGAAGTCCCGAACGTCGTCGGCCGGCACGAGGTCACCGTCCACTGTGATCACCATCCGGGCGTCCCGCCGGTCCAGCGCGGTGGCGACCTGCTGCAGGATCGGGCCCTGGAGGACGGTCCGGTCGGGTGGATCACACAGAAGGTACCCGGCGCCGAGCGGTAGCGGGTCGTCACCGGCGGCGTCGGTGTCCAACCATTGCGGAAAGCGGTACAGGTCGACGTCGCGATCCAGGCTGTAGATCGGGCGGTTCGACGGCGCCTGCAGGAGCCGGATCGCCGCCGCGACCCGACCGTGCCCCGGCCGGCCACGCAGCACGATCAATCGCCGATCCCGGAACGCCGTGCGCGTGTGCTCCCAGTTCTCCGGGTCCACGAACGCGTTCCGGACCGGCTCGCTGAGTGCGGCGTCGACTTCGCGCAGCGGCGCGGATTGCCGGTCGCCGGCGAGCAGGACGTACTTGTTGCCGCCGACCTGATCGCCGCCGACGTTCAGACTGGCCGCCGCCTTGCGGAGCGCGCGCAGCACGTCGGCGGCGGGCGCCGACGGCGGGCCGTCGTCAGTGCCGGGATCCGCATCGATGGCGTTGGGGTCGACGTCGGCCGCGTCCGAGCCGCCGCTCAGGCCGTCGGCGCCGCCGCCCGTGGCGCCCGGTTCCGTGCCGGTGGCCGCACCACCGTAGGCCGGCCCGCCCGCACCACCGTCGGCCGGCCCGCCCGCACCGCCGTCACCGGCCGGTCCGCCGACTGCCTCGCTCACCGGAACCCCACGATCTTGTTGCCGGCGATCTGGTCACCCTGGACGGTCGCCGGACCGTTGTTGATGATGCCCGCGCGCTGGGCGGGCGGTGCCGGCCGCGGCTGCGGCGTGCCCGCCGGCATCGCGGGCGGGTAGGCCCGGCCCGGCACGCTGATCCACCCGGTCTCGTTCCCGAGTTCCCTGGCGTTGATGACCACCGGTGCGAACGACGCGGGATCAATCAAGCGGTGCGCGTGCCGGATCACACTCCGATGGATGTCGTCGGACACGATCAGTGCCATGCGGGCATCCGGCGCGTTCGTCAGCGCTTCCCGTAGCGGTGCCGTGTCGACCAGCCGGCAGGCCGTATCGATCGCCTCGCCCACCACCCAGCCGTTCTCGTCCTGCCGGCACAGGCCCTGATGCAGCGCCAGCCGGAACCGCATCCGATGCGCCTCGCTGAACATCGCCGCCTGCTCGGCGAGCACCGCGTCCAACGCCCGCACGAACGCGCCGGCGATGTGAACGACCGGCGTCGCCGGCGGCACCAGCAGGATCACGCCGGCGCCGCGGTCCAGCGCGACGATGGGAGCCCAGTCGATCCCGGACTCGGCGCACGCCTCCTGCAGCGTCTCGTACATCGCACGGCGCAGCGATGCCTGACCCGGGTTCGTCCGCGGTCCGAAGCGTTCGATGTCCACGACGGCGATGGTGTGGAAGGTGGGTACGGCCATGCTCACCTCCTCCAGCCCTGCCCTGCTCAACTTAAACGGGACGGCAGGCGCAATCCAGACATCGGTGGCGCTAAATCGTCACTTGGCGCTACCGGGCGATGACACGTTGAATGATCGGACGAGGTCTCCAGTGGTCCAAACAGCCCCGCCCACCCTCGTTCACTCGCCTTCATTCACCGCCGCGCACACCACATTCCCTCCGCGATCTTGGAGTTGTGGTTGCCCTTTTGCGCACTCAGGCCGGTTTTGTTCCAACCACAACTCCAAGATCGGCGGCTGAACTCAGGCGGCTCGTCCCTGGCCGGCGGTCAGGCCGGACCGGATCGTGCGCCTGATCTCGACGCGACCCAGTCCCGCGTCGCGGGCGGCGCGGTCGAGCTCCGACCGGACGGTCGCCGCATCGAGCAGTCCGGCCGCGACCAGGCGCCCGAGCGCGAACGCTGCGCGGTTGAGCGTGTCGTTGCGGGTGCCGACCCGTGCGCGGGCCACCCGGTCGGCCTCCGCTTCGAGCGCCACGGCGGCGTACCGGCCCGGATGCGTCACCGCCCGCGGAGATGACTCGACCGGTGGCGGTCCCTCGATGAGCGCGGTCAGCGCGCGCGGGACGTGGGGGAGGTCCTTGCCCGGCTTGATCAACCAGCGATAGTCGGCACCGCTGGCGTGACGGGACGGCGGCGCCAACACGTACCCACCGGCGCCGCGCCAATCCAGCCCCGGAAGAAGGCGCACGCGGTTGCCGTACCCGGTGGGTTGGAACCAGAGGTGCCAGCCGCCACCGCCGGTGCGGACCCGGGGCCCGACGGGCATCGCGTCGTGAAGCAGATGCCGCAGCCCGTGCCAACCCTCGGTCGAGTCGATGTCGGCCACGTCCATGACGATGCCGGTGCGAAGGCCGACGTTCGCGTCCGGCCACCGCGCCCACCACGTCTCCAGGCGCGGCGGGTCGGTCGTCGCCTCGGTCAGCCCGTGCCGCAGCCGGGGATGTTTGCCAGGACTGCCGCATTCGCTCCGGCCGCAGGAGCACGTCCCGGCCACGACCGTGTGTACCGGCAGGACCGGAATGCCGCGCCGGGCGTACGCGAAAGCAGCCGAGAGACACATTAGTACAAGTGTACGACAGATACGGTGCCTGCCATGCCTTCTTCCCCGCCGGCCACCGAGGCCGCCGGTGTCATCGCCGCGGTCCTCGCCGACCTCGCCGATCCGATCCACCGCGGCGTCGTCGTCGACTCGCCGCCCGGCGCCGGAAAGTCGACCCTGGTCGTACGCGCGGCGGGCGAGCTGGCCGGCGCCGGCGATCCGCTGATGGTCGTGGCGCAGACGAACGAACAGGTCGACGACCTCATCACGCGGTTCGCCATGGCGTTTCCGGAGCTCCCGGTCGGGCGTCTGTCGGCGGTGGACTATGTGCCGTCGGCGCGGGTGGCCGGTCACCCTGACTGCCGGGTCGGCGCCAAGGTCGGCGACCTGCGGTCGCCGCGGATCACCATTGCCACGGCGGCGAAATGGGCGACGGTGACCGAGGGGACATGGCCGTGGGCCATCGTCGACGAGGCGTACCAGATGCGCTCGGATGCGCTGCTGCGGGTCGCGCCCCGGTTCGCGCGGGCGCTGTTCGTCGGCGATCCCGGACAGCTAGATCCCTTCTCCACAGTGGACGTCGATCGGTGGGTCGGCCTGTCCTGGGATCCACTGCAGAGTGCTGTCGCGGTTCTGCTGCGCCACAATCCGGCGCTGCCGGTCCACCGGTTGCCGGTGTCGTGGCGGCTACCGCACACCGCGGCCCCGGTCGTGGCGGCGGCGTTCTATCCCTACACCGGCTTTCGTTCCGGCACCGGCCCGGACGATCGCGCGCTGACGTTCGCGTCACCGGCGTCCGCCGCGTTGGACGAGGTGCTGGATGCGGCGGCTCGAACCGGCTGGGGGTTCCACGAGATGCCGGCACGATTCACCGTTCGTACGGATGCCGAGGCCGCGGCGGCGTGCGCGGGACTGGCCGCACGAGCCTTGTCCCGTGGCGCGGTCGCGGTCTCGGAAGCGGGGTCCGCGCCTCTCACGCCGGACCGGATCGCGATCGGAGCCGCCCACCGCGACCAGGTCGCCGTGATCCGGTCGTGCCTGCCACCGGCGGCGGCCGGCGTCACCGTCGACACCGCGAATCGGCTGCAGGGCCGGGAGTACGACCTGACGATCGTGCTGCATCCGCTGTCCGGGCGGCAGGACGCTACAGCGTTCCATCTGGAAGCGGGCCGGTTGTGCGTGCTGACGAGCCGGCACCGGCACGCGTGTGTGGTGGTGGCGCGTGCGGGGATCGCCGAGTTGCTGGACGCGCATCCGTCCACCGAGCCCGTGCACCTGAACGTGCCAGTGAAGTTTCCGGATGGGTGGGAGGCCAACCAGTCGATGCTGGCTCATCTATCGGCGTCTTAGTATCGCTCCATGTTCAACGGTCGGGATCTTGACGAGGCCGCGCGACTGGTCGACGACTGGCAGGCCGGCATCGAGGCGCGGGCCGCGCAGGCGCGCGAGTTGGCGTCACGGCTGGGCACACTGACCGCAAGCGCGCGCAGTGACGATGGATCGATATCCGTCACCGTCGGTTCATCCGGCGGCATCACCGATCTGGAGTTGACGGACGACATCCGCAACCGGCCGGCCGCGGAGACGGCACGTGCCATCCTGGCCACGATGCGGACCGCGCAAGCGTCCCTCACGGCCGCCGCGACCGCCGTCACGGCGGAGACCGTCGGTGCGGACTCCGAGACGGGCAAGGCGGTGATCGCCTCGTACGTCTCGCGGGAGCGCCCGCCGGATGACTGAGATCACGCTGCACCGGGTCCACATCGGAGCCACGCTGCCTACTGTCGCCAATCCGACAGTACGGGGAGGGCTCGGCTCTCTCACAACCCACTGAGCGCGGCGGGCGCCGCCGTGGCGATGTCCGTTCGTGTCACTGCGCCGTGCCGGGCTCATCCGCGGCGGCCTGCCCTAATGACTGTGCAGCCACCGTTTGCATTGCCGTCACGCGACCGAAATATACGTACGCTTCACTGTCAGTACGGGGACGAGTAGCTACTCAAATCTGCAACTTGCATACGCGAACGTCGTGCAAGTTGCAGATTTGGCACCTTCCGGAGCTGCTGATCCAGCGTCGGCGCAGCGGTTTGAGTAAGGCGTCGGGTTTCATTCAGCTACGTATTTGGGATCTCGCTGGGAACCCCTTCCAGTCGATCACCGGAGATGAAACCCTAGCCACCAGTAACGCCAGCGACACGGACGGTGGTGGTACCGAATGCGCCCAGACGTTCTGGTCGGTCCTAGCCCGTGGGTGGTCGAGCAGTTCGGCGACAAGGTCGCCGCCGAGCTGTGGACCCGAGTTCCCGAGGCGTTGAGCACGGCAATCGACCGTGAGGTCAACGCCCGACCCGCGATGACGCAGGCCACCGAACGCGTACTCGCCAACCCTCGTTGGCCGTTGCCCTATGAGGAGCTTGTGCTGTTCCTCGGAACGTTGCCGGGCGCACAGATCATCAGCGTTCCCAAGTCGGTCTACCAGCTCGTCGTGATCAACGGACATGTGGTCGTGCCGTGGTGTTACGGCCAGTCCGCACGAATGTCCATGAAGGACGCGAGCCCGGGACGGTCGTTCGGACGCCTCGTCCGCGAGCTGCTCCGTCGCTTCGGGCCACCGTGGCGGCGGTCCCACGCCGAACCACCACTGCCCTTGGACGTCGTTGACGAGCGCGAGGTCGCGAAGATCTGCGCCGCGATCACGACGCTCGCGCCCAAGCCCGAGGTGGTCATCGCCGGATACGCCGGCGCGCCGAACCTCGGTCTCCTTCGCGCCAGTCTCGGCGAGATCAAGTCGACCGACAACGGCTCGCTCAGCTGGAGCCACGTGGACGACCTGCCCCTGCCCCCACCGGTCATCCCACGCCCCCGCCGCCTGCAGTTCCCCTAACGGTGCCGTTTGCCGACGGCGCCGCCGCCCGTTCCGCGGGCTCTCCGCGATCTTGGAGTCGTGGTTGGAACGAATCGGTCGCTAAGCCGTAAAGAGGCAACCACAACTCCAAGATCGACGGGGAGTGGGGACGCGGTCGGCTAACCTCCGAACCATGTCCGCACCGCACCACACGACCGCTGGAGACGCTGCCGGGGAGTCGCCCACCGTCATCCGGGACCGGGCCGTGGCGGTCGCCGACTACCTGCTGGCAGTTCGCGCTCAGATGGAACGACCCGCGCGTGCCGTGCCGCCGGACGCACACTGGCTGCACGAGCTGCCCGGCCACCCGGCGTGCCGAATCGGCCCGTCCACGGACGGCACCACCTGGCTGCGCGTGGGTCTGCCCGATCCGCCGGGACCGGTCGCGGTGCCGGCCGAGCTCCGCCGCCGGCTCACCGAGGTGTCGGCGGACGATGAGCCGAAACTCGACCAGGCCGACGACCTGTTCGAGAGGTGGCGTGACGAGACCTGGCGGCCGTGGGCGCACGCCGTGGCCGAGACGGAGCGGACCCGCGTCCTGCACCGGCAGCTGTTCGACCTCATGCACGTGCTGGACATGGGCGCCGCCACCATCGAGCTGGTCTGGGGCCACGGCATCCTGCACACCACAGTGGGCGCCGAACCGGTCCGCTATCCGCTGGTCGCGACGCCGGTGGCGATCGAGTACGAACCGGACCGCGCACTCATCACGGTGTCCCCGACCGGACCACCTCGGTTGCAGACCGACGCACTGTCCGGCCTGGACGAACGCTACCTCGGGCAGTTGATCGCGCTCGCCGGTCCGGCCGGCACACTCGAGCTCGACGTCTGGAACGACGCCGAGCGCCGCGATCTGTTCGACCGCGCGCTGGTACGGCTCGGCCACGATCGCCTGGTGCTGCCGCCGGGCGACGTCACCACCCGACCGCACATTGTGGACACCGGTGTGCTGTTCGTGCGGCCCAAGCAGCGACTGCTCCGCGGCTTCCTGGAGGGCTTGCGCGACCGCCTGCTGGGTGGCGACATGGCCGGTATCGGCGCGCTCGCCGCGATCGTCGCGCACGAGCCGAGCAGGCTGCGCATGCCCGACGACCAGCCCGAGGACTGGCAGCGCCTGGGGGAGCGGCTGCTCATGCCGCTGCCGACCAACGAGGCGCAGGAGTCGATCGCGCGCCGCCTAGCGCAGCACCGCAATGTCGCGGTGCAGGGCCCGCCGGGCACCGGCAAGACCCATACGATCCGCAACCTGATCTGCCACCTCATGGCGTACGGCAAGCGCGTGCTCGTGGTCGCGCAGAAGGAGGATCCGCTGCGGGTGCTTCGCGACGGGCTTCCCGAGGAGGTCCGGTCGCTCTGCCTGGCCGTTCTCGGCCGCACCACCGATCAGCTGGTTCAGCTGCAGCTCGCCGCGCGTGACCTGTCCGACCGTGCCGCCACGCTCGACAAGGACCGCGAGGCGACGCGGGTCGAGCGGCTCATCCGCCGGCTGGAGGAGGCCGAGCGCGAGCTCGCCGAAGCGCTGCGCGGCCTTCGGGCGATCGCCGAGAGCGAAGCGACCACCTACGAGATCGAGGGTGTCCGGCTCTCGCCCGCGGAGGTCGGCGCCTGGTTGCGCGACCGGGCGGCCGCGCACGGCGGCATTCCGGATGCCGTGGACGGACTTCCGCCGCTGTCTGCCGACGAGTTCGGAACGCTGCTCGACCTCGCGGTGCGACTCGCGCCGGCGGACCGCGCCGCGGCGATGCGGGCGCTGCCGGAGACCGATTCCCTGCCGGACGCGGCGACGGCGGCGGCCCGTCGGGAGCGCCGCGCCGAGGCCCTCGCGGAGACCTCGCGGTTGGCGATCGCGGGCGTCGACCTCGATGCCGTACGCGCTCAGCAACGCACCGGGCTCACCGACCTCATCAAGGATCTGAACGACGCAGTGTCCTGGGTCCGGCGGCGCGAGGGCACTTGGACCGACCGGCTCGGGCGACTGTTGCTCGACCCGCACTGGGCGCGGCTGTGGACCGATCACGCGGCGTCGACCGAGACGTTGCTGGGCGAGCTCGCCGACCTTACCCACGTGCTGGCCGGGCACAGCGTCACCATGCCGGAGCCGCACGCCGCCCAGCCGAAACGGTTGCTGGTCCAGCTCGCTGAGGTGCGGCAGCGGTTCGCCGCCGGCAAGGGACTGAGCTGGTTGATGCAGCCGGGACTGTACAAACTGGCCGACGAGGTACGACTGGACGGCGAACCGCTGCGTACGGCCGAGGATGCCGATCTGGCCGCGGCGTGGGTCCGGCGGGCCCAGGCGCGCCGACGCATGGGCGACGCCTGGGCCGAGTGGATCGACCGGCTGGCGGTGCCCGTCCCCGGCAACGGCTGGGGCGACCCCGAGCTGTGGGCCGGCTCGTTGCTCGCCGACGCGGCGCAATCGCTGGACTGGGACCGGCGACACTGGCCCGCACTGTCGGAACGGCTGCGGGCGCTCGTCCCGCAGGAGGAGCTGGAGCTCGACGCGGGCCGGCTGGCCGCGATCGCCGCCGTGCTGGACGGCTGCCCCGCGGTCTTCGAGCTCGACGAGCTGGACGCCGCGGACGTCGACGTGGCGGAGGCGGTGGCACGGTGGCCCCGGCTGGCCACCGCATGGACCGACCTCGACGACTGGGACGACGCGGTCGCCGACATGCGGCGGCTACAGGGTCTTAGGCCGGACGTGCTGCGGTACCGGGATCTGCGTGACCGGCTTGCCGGGGCGGCGCCCGAATGGGCGGCCGCGGTGGAGGCCGGCGAGGTGCCGGCGGTGTCCGGAGCGGCCTGCCTGCAGGCGTGGGAATGGCGGCGGGCGCAGACCTGGTTCGACGAGGTGGTCGGCAGCGTTGATCCCGCGGTCCTGGCCCGGCGGGTGGAACACGGCCGGGAGAGGATCCGCCGGCTCACCGGCGAGCTGGTCGTCGCGTCGGCGTGGCTCGAGGTGGCACGCAGCCTTGACGACCGGCGCCGCGCCGCGCTGGCCGACTGGACGACGGCCCTCCGCAAGATCGGTAAGGGCACCGGGCGCAGCGCCGCCGCGTGGCAGCAGCACGCGCAGCACGCGATGGAGTCGGCGGTCGAAGCCGTGCCGGTGTGGGTCATGTCGGTGGACCGCGCGATCGAGCAGTTCGCCGGCGGTGCCCACTTCGACGTGGTGATCGTCGATGAGGCATCGCAGGCCGACCTGTTCGCGTTGCCGGTGCTGGCGCTCGCCGAGCGCGCCGTAGTGGTCGGGGACGATCAGCAGATCGGCCCGCAGCTCGGATTCGTCGGGCCGGTGACCGGACTCATACACAGTCACCTCCGCGGCGTGCCGTCGGCCGAGCACTTCGACCCGGAGTCCTCGTTGTACGACCACGCGGTGCGTCGCTCGCCGGAACGGATCCTGCTGCGCGAGCATTTCCGTTGCGTGCCACAGATCATCGAATTCTCGTCCCGGCACTACTACGACCGAAAGATCATGCCGCTCCGGGCGGACCGGCCGTCGCTGGAGCCGATCCGGCCGGTGTTCCTGCCCGACGGCGTGCGGCAGCCGCTCGCGCCGTACGGCGACGTCAACCATGCCGAGGCGGTCGCGCTGGTCGACCGGGTGGCGGCGATCGTGGCCGACCCGGCGTACGCCGGCCGCACGCTCGGTGTCATCAGCCTGCTCAGCACCAGCGGGCAGGCCAACTACCTGCTGTCGCTGCTGCGTGAGGCGAT
This sequence comes from Actinoplanes sp., assembly GCA_036557765.1. Taxonomy (GTDB): domain Bacteria; phylum Actinomycetota; class Actinomycetes; order Mycobacteriales; family Micromonosporaceae; genus Actinoplanes. Next base: position 5,926 of record DATBGW010000352.1, on the reverse strand, counting down.
CGGTGAGGACGAGATGGAGGCCCGGCGGCTCCGGGTCGGCGACGCGTACACGTTCCAGGGCGATGAGCGGGACGTCGTGCTGGTGTCCATGGTGGTTTCCGCAACGGACGGCAAGGTCGCCGCGTTCACGAAACGTGAGTACCACCGGCGCGTCAACGTCGCGGCATCGCGCGCCCGGGACCAGCTGTGGATCTTCCACTCGGTGCAGCCGTCGGTGTTGCTGCCGGACGACGCGCGGGCGCTGCTGCTGACGTACGCCCAGAACCTGCCGGCCGGGCCGCCCCCGGTCGAGGACATGTGCGAGAACGACTTCCAGCGCGACGTGCAGCGCCGGTTGATCGCCCGCGGGTACTGTCCGGTGCCGCAGTTCCGGATCGGTGACTACCGGATCGACTTCGTGCTGGCTTCGCCGGACGGGCGGCGACTGGCCATCGAGTGCGACGGCGACGCGTATTCCGGTCCGGAGCAGTGGGCGAGTGACACGCGGCGGCAGGCGGTGCTCGAGCGCGTGGGCAACTGTGTCTTCGTCCGGATCCGGGGCAGCATCTTCGCGCGCGAACCGGAGGCGGCGATGCGCCCGGTCTGGCAGCGCATCGACGAGCTCGGCATCACTTCCTGAAAAGGTCGCGCCGGACCGGGGCGCTGCTTCAATCCCCGCCGATCTTGGAGTTGTGGTTGCCCTTATGCGGCTTTCTGCCCGATCTGTTCCAACCACAACTCCAAGATCGACGAGCGGGGTGTGGGCGGGCTCAGTCGATGCGGGCCTTGATGCGGCTGTGCTCGGACAGCAGCGTCAGCAGGCCCGGTCCGTCGATCAGCTCCAGCGGCCGGCCGGCCACCGCCTCGTGTGCCTCGGCCTCGAAGCCGCCGGTGGCGACCATGATGCCTTTCGTCGCGCCGGCTGCCGCGACCGCGCCGGCCAGCGAATGCGCCGCCGCGGCACCCGCCGGCGCGCCGCGCGTCGCGTACACGACGACGTTGCCACCGAAGATCGGCCGCGGATCGGAAGCGAGCCACCGCGCCCCGTTCACCGTCCGGGTCGCCGGCCCCATCGCCAGGCCCATGTTGCCGAACAGATCCGCCAGCAGCTGCTCGTACTCATCGTCCGGCAGGGTGGCGAGGTTCGGGCGTTCATCGATGTCGGCCAGCACGTTGAACTCCTCGGTGAAGTCCGCGTCGGCCTCGGTGTCGAAGTCCAGCAGCGGTGTCACGCCGGCCAGCTCGTCCGGCCGGCTCGACAGCCCGGCACCCAGATGGCCGAGACAGGCGATCGGGTCCACTCGACGCAACTTTATCGCCGCGAACGTGTCGCGGTCGGTGCGCACCGAGACCAGGCATGGGCGTACCGAACGGCCGGTGCGCCTGTCGATGGTGTCGACGATGCCGTTGAAGAGCATGCGGGCGACCAGCGCGCCCCGGTCGGCCTCGACGATCTCGTGGATCGTGCGGAGCGCCACCATCGCGACGACCGACGTGTACCGGCCGCGGATCTCGGCCGGGTCGCGCGGCACGGCCACCATGTCGTCGCGGACCGGATCGTAGCGGTACTCCTTGACGACCGGGATCACCTCGACCGGCGGCAGCCGGTACTCGACCAGCAGATGGCGCTGCTTCGGCAGGTACGCGAGCCGGAAGTGCTGCGGAAAGTGGTCGGGGTACACGGAGTTGCCGAGAACCATCGCGAAATACTCGACCACTGAGGACGGGTCCTTGCCGGCCACAGCGGCCGCGAAGCGGTCCACCTCGGCGTTGTACGCCGCGATCCGGGCCCCGTACTTCCGTTTGCTCTCCTCGTACGCGCGTTCCCGCGCGCCCAACTGCCGCAACCGGCGCGTCTCCGCCTCCACCCACCGGGCGCGGGCGTCCTGGTACGTGTGCCGCGCGGCCGCGACCTGCTGTTGATGCAACCGTTCGCCGCCCAGAAGCTTGCCGATGCCGGTCGGAACGGCCGGTGCGAAGCTGTCCCAGGACGGCTCGGGCAGCGGACGGCCCAGCGGCCCGGGATCGAACGGCGGGACCGCCACCGGCTTCTTGAACCGGTCGAGGTCGATGTGGTCGTCCACCTCCAATGTGGACAGCAGCAGGCCGTCGAGGTCGGCCATCCGGGCACGCAGGTCGGCATTGGCGGCGGCCGCGTCAGCGGTGCGGGCCTCCACGTAGAGCCGCTGGCGCTCGCGGTGCCGTTCGACGTCGGCGGCGGCCTGCTGCGCAGCCGCGATCGCCAGATCGGCATTGCGGCGGATCAGTTCCCGCTGCTGCGTCGCAGCGGTGCCCGCCCGCTGTTCGGCCGCCGTCTGCGTGGCGTGCGCCCGCTGCATGTCCCGGATGATTCCCACGCGTCGTCCTCGCTTTCCGCCGGCAGGCTCGGTCGAAGGCCAACGATAGCCAGCGTTACGGCCCGCACACGTTCAGGCGCGATGAGTGAATGTTCCACAATTGGCAACCGTCCGTCACTGTCCGTCATGGACTGACGTTAGCGAAAGGCGTTGTGGACACGGCAATGTGGTCACCCGTTCGGATGCTTTTGCCGCTCGGTAGGCCTAGAATGACCAGGTCTCGGGTTTGTCGGGTCGGTTGCCAGAACAATGACGCGGACGTCCACTGTTACATCTGCCCGTGACCGGTCGTAATAGGTCGGGGTGAAGTACGCACCGGGCGGGAGGTGGCGGGCATGACGGTGTCCGATGAGCGCTTTCCGCGTCCCCGCGCGCTGCGCGACCGCCTGTCGCGCCGCCCACATCTGGCGGATGCCGTGGACGTCGCTCTCGCCCAGCCCGCGGCGGTCGTCGACCTACCCGGCAGTCGTCGTCTCCACATCGCCGAGCACACCGCTACCTCCGAGGGTCCCGCGTGGTTCACCTACATCGCGGCCGGCGACCGGGTGACATGGTCGCCGGTCCTTGCCGCGATGCTCGGCCGGTCCAGCATCGACGGCGACATCGGCCGCCAGATTCTGGCCCGCTACGTGCACCGTGACGACCATGCCGAGGCGCTCGGCGCGATCACCCGCACCTGGACCGGCCGGCAGCCGGTGGGCACCACGGTCCGGCTGCTGCGCTCGGACGGTGGCTGGTTCGACGTCGACTGCCGCCTGGAGCCGATCACCGAACCGGACGGAACGATTCGCGGCGTCCGTGGCACGCTGTGGGACGTCTCCGCACGGGAACGCGCCCGCCGGGAGGTCGACCGCCTCTCCCGCCGCAGTGAGACCGTGCAGACGTCGATCATCGAGCACGACCCGGCCACCCGCCTGCTCACCCGGGCCCGATTCGCGGACGAGATCGATCGGGCGCTGCGCCGGGCTGACGGTGGGGCGGTGCTGGTGCTCCGCGTGGAGCCGGATCGGATCGACGTGGCCGGCGACGGCGTGCGCCCCGAACGCAACGCCGACCTGCTGCACTCCGCCGCGCGCGTACTGGAAGGGCTGATCGGACCGGTCGACCGCCTCGGCCGAGTCGGGCCGAACGAGATCGGAGTGCTGTTCGCCGGAACGCCGTGGACGCTGGCTCGCCGGCAGGCCGACCTCCTGGTCGAGGCGCTGCGGGCCCATCCGTTCGTGCTGCCGGAAACCTGGTCCCGGGTACGGGCGTGGGCCGGCCTGGTCCGGTACCGTCCGAGCGGCGAGGCCGGGAGCCATGATCTGCTGATCGACGCCGAACATGCCTGGCGGCAGGCCCGGGACGCGGACCGCCCCCTCACGCTGGTGGCGCAGCCGGTGCCTACCCGCGACCGGCAGGGCTCGTACCGGATCCGGGTGGCGGACGCGCTCGACACCGACCGCTTCACGCTCTACTCGCAGCCGATCCTGGAGTTGCAGAGCAACACCGTGACCCGCCATGAACTGCTGCTGCGCGTGCTTGACGAAACGGACGGCCCGCAATCGCCGATCCAGGTGCTGGACATCGCGGAGCGCCTCGACGCCGTCTACGACATCGACCTCTGGGTGGTCGAGCGGGCCATGCAGCTCGCCGCCGAACGTCCGCAGCTGTCGCTGCAGATCAACCTGTCCGGCCGGTCGGTCGGCGACCCCCGGCTCACCGCCGAGGTGGAACGGCTCATCGAGAGCTACCGGGTCAACCCGGAGCGGCTCACGTTCGAGATCACCGAGACCGCGCTGATCGGGAACCTGAGCGAGGCACGGCACTTCGCGGATCGGATGCGCGACCTCGGCTGCCAGTTGGCCCTGGATGATTTCGGCTCGGGGTATGCGTCGTTCCGCTATCTGCGGATCTTCCCGATCGACCTGGTCAAGATCGACGGCGAGTACGTCGTGGATCTCGTGGAGAACCCGCGGGACCAGGTGCTGGTTCAAGCGCTGGTCCAGGTCTGCCAGGCGTACGGGATCCACACTGTCGCGGAGTTCGTGCAGGACGAGGGCACCCTGCGGATGCTGCGCGAGTTGGGCGTCGACTACGTGCAGGGATACCTGATCGGCCGGCCCGTACCTCTCTCATAGGCCGGATTGCAGTGCTCGTGATGGGGGTATACGCCCGGTATGGAGCACTACACGATCGCGACCGTTGCTGAGAAGAACGAGGACTTCCGCCGCGTCCTGTGGACCGGTGAGCACACCCAGCTCGTCATCATGACGATCCCGCCCGGTGGGGAGATCGGCGAGGAGACCCACGACGTGGACCAGATCCTCACGTTCGTCAGCGGGGTCGGCAAGGCGAAGGTGAGCGGCGAGACCCGCAACGTGGTGCAGGGCGACCTGGTGGTAGTGCCGGCCGGTAAGAAGCACAACTTTGTCAACGAAGGCCCGAACCCGCTCGTTCTCTACACCGTCTACGGCCCGCCGGAGCACGCGGACAAGGCGGTACACCACACGAAGGAAGACGCGGACTCCGCTGAGGAAGCCGGCAAGGACGAACCCCCGACGTCCTGACCGGTATGCACAGCGCCGGAACCGGCCGAGGCCCCCCAGCCAGCCGGTTCCGGCGCCGTGTCGGGGTGGAAAGTCATCGTGCACATTACCGTGGCGGCTTACCGGCGTCGATCGACTGTCGGATTCTTTGATCGACATTCCGCGACGGCGCCACAGCGTGACCTGATCTTGACCACCCCACACTATGGCCCGTGACCCACGAGTAACTAACCTGCCAGCATGACCGAGCCGCGATGGTTGAGCGACGAGCAGCAGCAGGCGTGGCGCCGGTTCGTCCAGGTGCTGATCAAGATGCCGGCCGCGCTTGAGGCGCAGCTGCAGCGGGACGCGGGCCTGACACACATGGGTTACCTCGTGCTGGCGACGCTGTCCGAACGCGACGACCGTCGCCTGGCGATGAGCCGGCTCGCCAAGCAGGCGAGTGCCTCTCTGTCGCGGCTGTCCCATGTGGTCGCGCGGCTGGAGGCACAGGGCTGGGTCCGCCGCGAACGCGATCCCGAGGACGGACGCGTCCAGATCGCGGTGCTCACCGACGCGGGCTGCGCCAAGGTGGTGGAGTCCGCGCCCGGCCACGCCGAGGCGGTTCAGCAACTGCTGTTCGACCGGCTCACCCCGGCCCAGATCCGCCAGTTGGCCCGGCTCGCTGACGCGTTGCTCGAGACGCCCGTCGAGGTCAAGCCGATTGCCGCCACCCACCGCTAGCCGCCACCTTCCCGCCGATCTTGGAGTTGTGGTTGGCACAATTCGGTCCTCAACCGGCAAAAAGGCAACCACAACTCCAAGATCGCGGGGGATTGAGGAGCGGCCTCCGCGACTCGGCGATCGGGCCGCGGCCTCCGGGCCCCGTGCGTTCAAAAGCGGGCCCGCGTCGGAGACTAGAAGCGACCTCGTGCGTTCAGAAGCGCGCCCGCTCCCGCGTCGGAGACTAGAAGCGACCTCCGCCGGTGCGGCGTCCGCGACTTCCGCTGCCGCCGAAGCCACCGCCGCCCCAGCCGCCGCCACCACCGCCACCGCCCCAGCCGCCGCCCGACCCACCGCCGT
>DATBGW010000351.1:0-5112 GCA_036557765.1 Actinoplanes sp. | reverse complement strand
GATGTCCTGTGGACCCTCTCCGACGCCGGTCTCCAGGCATCAGCGTTGTCCACAATGGACCGCTTGTCCTGGCTCCCCTTCTAGGCTAACTACTCCGCGATCTTGGAGTTGTGGTTGCCCTTTTGGGGCTTTCCGGCGGGTTTAGGCCAACCACAACTCCAAGATCGCGGAGGGTTCAGAGGTACATGCCGGTCCGGTGGTCGCCGTTGTCCTTGCCCCCCGGCTTGTCGCCCTCACCGAAGAACCGCTTGCCGCCGAACTCACCGTGCAGCCGATCGTCCAGCTCGTCGGCCAGACCGGTCATCACCTGCACGGCCAGCATCAGGTGGGTGGCCTGGAAGTTGCGGCCGAACACCGGGATCGACGCCCACACCGTGTCTTGCGCGCAGTACAACCGGCCGATCGGCATCCGGTTGGTGAGCTCCGACAGCTTCACATAGAGCTGCTCGGTCGGCTCGACCTCGGTGAGGATCGGCGAGAACACGTCGACCAGCGGCGGATTGTCCCGGACCCGCACGAACACCATCGCCGACCCCGCCCGGATCCCGATGTCGCCGTCGGTGTCCACCTGCAGCTGGTCCACGGCGGTCTTCGACATCGTCGCCACGACCGTACGGACCCGCTCGTCCAGGGGAATCACTTCGTCGGCCGCGGTTGCGAGGGCAGTGGCGCCGTCCGGGGGTTCCGTGTCCACGCCGGGCTCATGGCGTGCCGTGGCCAGGGGTGGGGCGTCGATCGGCTCGTCGTCTCCGTCGTGCACGAGGTAGACGAGGAATGCCGGATGCGGTGCCCCGTACACGTCGCGGAGGGTGCGCGACACGACCGTGGCCAGCTTGTTCGCCTGCGCGGTGGAGGAGCGCAGCCCGAACGAATCGCCGGAACCGGGCAGCACGCCGGGCGGCGACCAGCCGAGCGCCACCAGGTCGGCGACCGCGGAACGGTCCATCCGGAAGCCCTCGGGCAGGCCGGCGTTGCCGACGGCGAGCGCCTCGATCACGCCGTCGTCGAGCACCCGCAGGCTGACCGAGTACACCGCGGTGCCGGTTCCGGATGCGGTCGGGTCCAGCGTCAGGTCGACGTGCGCGCCGGGTGGCAGCGTCGGCAGCACCGCGGCCAGCGCGCCGGCGAACTCGCGCCACGCCTCGGTGACCTTCGCGCGCAGGTCGGCGGTGGTCGGCTCGTCGAGCAGGATGCCCTCGGGCTGATCGTCCGGTGCGTTGTTCGCCGTCATGATCGGCACCTCCGGAACGCCAGCCTATCGACTGTCACGGCCCCGGCGGACCCAGCGCCGTTCAATGGTCACGGCGTCAGCGGGCCCGGCGCCGTTCAATGGACACGGCGTCGGCGGGTCCGGCGCCGTTCGATTGTCATGGCGTCGGCGGGTCCTGCACCGTTCGATCGTCATGCTCGGCTGGGGGCCAGGCCAGCGCCAACGCGCTGATCCGCGCGGCGGCGTCGGCCGGGTCGGCGCCGCGACCTACCGCCACGCCGATCAGATACGCCGTGACCGGCGCACCCGGGCGCAACACCTGGTGTGCGACGTCCCGCGCCACGTCGAGCACGACCTTCGACTCCACGTCGGCCGGATCGAGCCCGAGTTCGGCGCTCGCGGCGGCCACCCATCGATCCAGCTCGTTCATGAGGTCCTCCCAGTAGTCACCGCGGGCAGAATGTCACCTTGCCCATTCCTCGGCGGCGCGCAGGTCGTCGTCGGTGTCGCAGTCGAACCATGGCGGCGGGCCCGGACGGCGCCAGGACACCTCCGCCACCCGCAGATGCTCCATGAGTTCGCGCACCGAGGCACCGTGCAGGCCGCCGCGCTCGGTGTCGAGCTGGTCCATCGCCTCACGCAACGCGGCAGTCCGCCAGACCCCGCACAGCATCTGCCGGCGCCCCTCCGCGTCGCGATAGACGGCCCCCTGCATCGGCACCGATTCGACGGTGAGCCGGAGCACGTCGATCGCTTCGCCGGTAAGGAGCGGAAGGTCCGCGGCGAGCAGGGCGGTGAACGTGACATCCGACGGCACCAGCGCCAGGCCGGCGGAGGCGGCCGCGACCGGACCGCCGCCCGGCGGTTCCTCCCGGGTGGTGTCCACGTGCACGGGAAGATCCGGCGGCACCCGGCCGACGACGACGCGTGGGTTGGCGTCGTGCACGGCTGCCAGCACCCGGGTCAGCATCGACTGTCCGGCCACCGGCAGCGCCGGTTTGTCCGCGCCACCCATTCGCCGTGCCGCACCTCCGGCCAGGACCACTGCCGCAAATCCCCCCACATACGTACCGTATCCCGGCAGCAGCACACCGAGTGCGGCCGGGACCGCGAGCGCCGGATCCAAAAGGCGCGAGCCGCCGCGCGCAGCGAGGCCGGCAAGCTCAGCGTCGCCGGTGAGTTGCCGTGCCGGCAACCCACTGGAAAATCCGGTGCGAAGCGAGCGACGACAGGCAGCGGCGCTCCACCTACGCTGAATCGATGGCACGGACCATGAACCGGCGGCCGGTCCTGAAGATCAGCCTCGATGCGACCGGGGAGCCCCGCCGCCGGCCCGACGACCTCGCCGCGGAGGAGCCACTGGAGATCCGCATCCGCGCGACGCCGCTGTCCGTGACCATGCGCACACCCGGACAGGACATCGACCTCACAATGGGGTTCCTGCTCTCCGAGGGCATCATCCGCGCCGCCGAGGACGTCGTCACCGCTCAGCTCTGCGCCGGCACGGACATCCCGAACACCTACAACGTCGTGGACGTGACACTTGCTCCCGATGTGCCGCCGCCGCTGACCGACCCGAGCCGCAACTTCTACACCACCAGCTCATGCGGGGTCTGCGGCAAGGCCAGCATCGACGCCGTCCGGACGCGCTCGCGCTTCGACGTGTCGGCCGACACCGTCCGGGTCCCGGCACGGGTCCTGGCCGAGCTCCCCGACCGGCTGCGAAGCGCGCAGCAGACATTCGACCGGACCGGCGGCCTGCACGCGGCCGGCCTGTTCACGGCGGCCGGCGAACTGGTCGTGCTGCGGGAGGACGTGGGCCGGCACAACGCCGTCGACAAGGTGATCGGCTGGGCGGTGCGCGAGGGCCGCCTGCCGCTCACCGGCCACGTGCTGCTGGTGTCCGGGCGCGCCAGCTTCGAGCTGACCCAGAAGGCGTGGATGGCCGGCCTGCCGCTGCTGGCGGCGGTCTCGGCGCCCAGCACGCTGGCCGCGGAGCTGGCCGACGAGGCCGGCCTGACCCTCGTCGGATTCCTGCGCGGCCGGTCCATGAACGTGTACACCGGAGCGCACCGGGTGACCGTCTGATCAGCGGACCCGGCGGCGCGTCTGATTCCGGCGACGCGCCCGGGGACGAGCCCGCGGGAGATCGCGAGCCGACGGGTCGAAGTCGCGGCGGTCCATGTCCGGCCACCCGTCCACCATGGCCGGCGAGACCGCGTACGTCAGGATCTCGCGCAGCGTCCGCGCCATCCCGTACGCCGCGTCGACCGCCAGCGCCCGCTCGACCGCCGCCCATGCAAGCGCGCCGACGCCGGCCCGCCAGGCGGCGAAGCTGAGCAGCGAGGCCGGCGCCGGCACGTACTCCGGTTCCACCCGGCGCACCACGTCCATCCAGAGCGTCAGCTGCCACTGGTCGAGCCCGATGCGCTGCCACGCGTAGTCGCGCACGGCAATGGTCGCCAGCAGCACCCCCAGCCAGGCCACCTCCTCGTCGGACAGGCGCGCCCCGGAGCGGTACCGCCGTTCGGCGTCCCGTACCGCGGCCCGGCCGGCCCGGTGCAGCAGACGGTCCAGGTGGACCGCGTCCCGGCCGACGAGGCCGGAGAGCCGCTCCCGGGCGCGGGCCGTGGCCGCGACCATGGCATCGCGCTCGGCACCGCCGACCGGTGCCAACTGCGCGACCACGGCGTCCCGGTCCGGCAGCGCGACGTGACCCGCGTACGTTGCCGTGGCGGCGATCGCGCTGTGCTCCGGCGGGCATGGCCATCCCTCGTCCGGGCAACCGTCGTCGCCGTCGCAGAGGTACGACCAGAACCGGCCACCGGTGACCCGCAGCACGTCGAACACCGGCACGCCGACGCGACGTAACGCCTCGGCGGACCGCAGGACGGCCGGCGTGACCGGTGCCGGCGCGCCGTACCCGATCACCACCGCGCCGTCGGCCGCCTCGCGGGCCACCACCGCGGCGAGGTGAGCGGCCGCCGTCCGGGCGTCGTCCTCCGGTCCGTCCTGGGGCGGGAGGTCGTGCCGGCCGGCGAAGTGCACCCGCCCGCGCCGGAACGCCACGACCGTGACACTGTCGGAGGGATGAAAGCCGAGCAGATAGGGCACGGCGGAGATGAGCTCGGCGGCCGATGTGATCTTGAGAGTGCAGGCGGGAGTCATGCCCGGAAGCTTGGCCTGATGGGCGGGCACCCGCTCCGAGGCTTGTGGACAACGCCGGGTTGTCCACAGGCGCTGGGCCCTAGGAGCGGAACTGAAGCTCGTGCAGCTCGAGACCGTCCTTCTGCCATTCGTGCTGGTGCCGGTCCAGATCGAGGGTGAGCTCGATGGACGAACAGACGTCGTACCCGGCGGCGTGCAGGCTGCGGATCGCGTCGATGTTGCGGGACGCCGGGGAGATCGTCAGCGACGTCATGTTGCGCTTCTTGGCCTCGTTGGCGACGTGCCGGAGAAGCGCGCGTCCCACGCCCTTGTGGCGGTGCGAGGTCGTCACCACGATCGGCTCCACCTCGCCACCCCGGCCCCGCATGACCAGGCCGACCATGCCGATGACGCCGTCGTCCGCGTGGTCGGCGACCCAGAGTCCGCCCAGATCGAGCCGGGTCAGGTACTCCTCGAGCCCGGCACCGCCGTCGTCGGCGCCCGCACCGTACATCTGGTTGTGCTGATGGGTCAGCTCGGCCCAGAGGCGGCGGCAGGCGCTGTGGTCGCTCGGCCGGTACGAACGCACAGTGACAGGGCTCATGCCGACATTTTGCCTCCGAATGGGGACGCTGATAACCCGAAGCGGAAGATGATGCCGTGGATCTGCCGTACCTGCGCGCGCACCCGCAGCATCTCCCGACATTCCTCACCCACCAGCGCATCCGCGAGACGCCGGTGGGCGGCGGCGATGT
>DATBGW010000350.1:0-5312 GCA_036557765.1 Actinoplanes sp. | reverse complement strand
GGACCCGCTGGACAACGTGGGCTTCGTGTTCTTCAGCGACCCGGACGGCAACGGCTGGGCGGTGCAGCAGATCTCCAGCCGCGCTTGACACGCCTCCCCGATCCGCTCCCCGCCCCCTCTCCGCGATCTTGGAGTTGTGGTTGGAAAGAAGGCATACAAAACGGACGTAAGGGCAACCACAACTCCAAGATCGCGGGGATCTTGAGGGGCTAGCGGAGGCTGCGGGCGCTGGAGGGGACGTTTGCGGCCGCGGCGCGGTCGAGCAACCACAGCGTCCGGTCGGTGCCCGCCGCGCCGGCCGCCGGCACCTGCTTCGGCCCGGCTCCGCTGATCGCCATGCCGACCGCGGCGGCCTTGTCCGCGCCGGCCGCCACCAGCCACACCTCCTCGGCGGTCTGGATCGCGCCCATTGTGAGCGTGATGCGGGTGGGCGGCGGCTTCGGGGAGTTGTGCACCGCCGCGGTGACGCCCGTGGCGTAGCCGACCGGGTGCTCCGGGAAGATCGAGGCGACGTGCCCGTCCTCGCCGACCCCCAGCATCAGCACGTCGAAGTGCGGTAGCTCGGAACTGGACGGCCGGGCCGCCGCGGCCAGCTCCCGGGCGTACCGGATGGCGGCCTGCTCCGCGTCGTCGCCGTCCGGCCCGTCCGAGGCCGGCATCGGATGCACCCGGGCCGGATCGAGCGGCAGCGCGTCCAGCAGCGCGTCCCGGGCCTGGGTCTCGTTGCGGTCCGGGTGGCCCGCGGGCAGGAACCGCTCGTCGCCCCACCACAGCTCGACGTGCGACCACTCGATCGCGTCGGCCGCGGGCAGCTCCTGAACGCTGCGCAGCACCTTCGCGGCGATCCGGCCGCCGGTCAGCACTACGCCGGCCCAGCCGCGTTCGGCCTGCGCGTCGATGATCTTGATGACCAGCCGGGCCGCCACAGTGGACGCCAGGATGTCGGCGTCGGCGACGACCACCACCACGGTCTCGCTCATCGGTCCACCTACGACGCGGCCCGGGCGGCCAGCGCCGGGTCCCTCCAGACGTGCACCCGCATGGCCGTCCGCTGGTCCAGATCGGAGAGTCCGGCCATGGCGCCCAGCGCTTCGCCGTAGATCTGGTCGGCGTCCAGCCGGCGGAGCTCCTCGGCCAGTTCGTCACCGACCGGCCGCTTCGGCAACGGCATGTAGCGGTCCTCCTGGCCGGTCCGGCTGAACAGCGCCGTCCCTTCCTCGCGGGTCACCGCCACCAGGTCGCCGTTGGCGCATTCCAACTGGACCGAGTGCAACCGCGGCGACCGGTCGGTGTGCTCCCAGACCGGCTCGATGCCCAGCCGGGACGATAGCCAGCCTTTCATCAGCGCCGCGGTCGGGTCGGTCATCGGGGCCACGATGGTGGCGCCGGTGACCCGTTCCTCGGTGGTGTCGAACGCGCCGGCCACCAGCGTGCGCCACAGCGTGATCCGGGTCCAGGTGAGATCGGTGTCGCCGGGCGCGTAGTCGACGGCCCGCTGCTTCAGCGCGGCGACCGGATCGGGGGCCAGCTTGCAGTCGGTGATCCGCCGGTCCGCGACCACGCCCAGGAAGTCGTTCGCGATCATCTCCGGTGGCTCGCTGTGCCACCACGTCACGACCGGCACGTCCGGCGCGAGCAGCGGGATGACCACGGATTCGGCGTGCAGCGCGAGTCGCCCGTACATGCGCATCACGACCGCCTCGGCGGGGCCGAGCCGCCCGCCCACGACGATCTCGGCGTCCAGCCGGCTGCGGCCCTCGACGTCCGACCGCACGACGATGAGCAGCCGGCAGGGATGCGCGGCCGCCGCGATGGTGGCCGCGGCCTCGGCCTCGCGGACCTTCTTCTCCTCCACGACGGCCACCAGCGTGAGCGCGAGGCCGCTCGCCACTCCGCCGGCGCTGCGCCGCTCGGCCGCGAGTGCCTTGACGACCTCGTTACCGGTGGTGTCCCACAACCCGATCAATGTCTTCCCCCCAACAAGCTAGGCCCGCCGCCAGCTGCGACCCTCGCGCTCCAGCATCTCGTCGGACGCGCGCGGTCCCCACTCACCGGCGCGGTACGGCTCCGGTTTCGTGCCCGCCCAGGCGGCCTCCAGCGGGTCGACCGCCCGCCAGCTCTGCTCGACCTCGGCCGCGTCCGGGAACAGCGTCCGGTCGCCGATCAGCACGTCCAGCACCAGCCGTTCGTACGCTTCGGGGCTGGACTCGGTGAACGCCTCGCCGTACTGGAAGTCCATGGCGATGTCCCGGACCTCCATCGCGGTGCCCGGCACCTTGGAGCCGAACTTCAGCACCACGCCCTCGTCCGGCTGCACCCGGAGGACCAGCTGGTTGTTGCCGAGCATCTCCACGTCGGCCGGGTTGAACGGCAGGTGCGGCGCCTTCTTGAACATGATCGCGATCTCGGTGACCCGGCGCGGCATCCGCTTGCCGACCCGCACGTAGAACGGCACCTCGGCCCAGCGGCGGTTCTGGATGCCGAGCCGGACCGCCACGTACGTCTCCGTGGTGGAGTCGGGCGGGATGTTCTTCTCCTCCAGGTACCCGACGGCACGTTCGCCGGCCACCCAGCCGGGCAGGTACTGACCGCGGACCGAGCCGGCGGCGATGTCCTTGGGCAGGCTGATCGCGCGCAGCACCTTGAGCTTCTCGGCCCGGATCTCGTTCGGGTCGAAGCTGGTGGGCTCCTCCATGCCGACCAGCGCGAGCAGCTGCAGCAGGTGGTTCTGCAGCACGTCGCGGGCGGCGCCGGCGGAGTCGTAGAACGCGGCCCGGGTGCCGATGCCGACGTCCTCGGCCATGGTGATCTGCACGCTGTCGACGTACTTGGAGTTCCACACCGGCTCGAACCGGTTGTTCGCGAAGCGCAGCGCCAGGATGTTCTGGACTGTCTCCTTGCCGAGATAGTGGTCGATGCGGAACACGTCCTCGGGCGTGAACACCTCGTCGACGAGCTGGTTCAGCGACCTCGCGCTCTCCAGATCGTTGCCGAACGGCTTCTCCACGACGACCCGGCGCCAGCCGCCGGACTTGGCGTTGTCCGCCATGCCGGTGCGGTTGAGCTGGTTGAGCACCACCGGGAACGCGGCGGGCGGGATGGAGAAGTAGAACGCGGCGTTGCCGGCGATGCCGTTGCGTTCGCGGACCTCGTCCAGCGTGGTGGCGAGATTGTCGAACGCGGCGTCGTCGTCGAACGATCCGGGGACGAACTGCATCTGGCTGGCCAGCCGCTGCCAGACGTCGTCGCGCCACGGCGTCCGGGCGCCCTTCTGCGCCGCCTCGTACGCCAGCGACTCGAAGTCGCCGTCACCCCAGTCGCGCCGGGCGAAGCCCAGAACCACGAAGCCGGGCGGCAGCAGACCACGGTTGGCGAGGTCGTAGACGGCCGGGATGAGCTTCTTTCGGGACAGGTCCCCCGTGACTCCGAAGATCACCAGGGCGCACGGCTCCGGGATCCGGGGAAGCCGACGGTCCTGTGCGGTACGCAGCGGATTTCCCACGTCTCACATCCTGCCAGTTTTCATGCTGATCCGGGGCCCGCCGGAAAGGGCGGACCCCGGAACCGGCCATCCGGTCAGCTCTTCGCGGCGTCGCTCGGGTTCGGCTTGCCCTTCGCGGCGGCCTTCAGCGACTTCTGCACACCTTCGAGCAGCTCGACCCAGCTGGCCTCGAACTTCTCCACACCCTCGTCCTCGAGGACCTGCGTGACGTCGTCGAAGTCGACGCCGATCGCGGCCAGATCGGCCATCACCTGGCGGGCCGAGGCGTACGAGCCGGTGATGGTGTCGCCGCGGACCTCGCCGTGGTCCTCGAACGCGACGAGCGCCGACTCGGGCATGGTGTTCACGGTCCCGGGCGCGATCAGCTCTTCGATGTAGACGACGTCCCGGTACTCCGGGTTCTTCGTCGACGTGGACGCCCACAGCGGACGCTGCGGGTGCGCGCCGGCGTCGGCCAGCGCCTGCCAGCGGTCGGTGGCGAAGACCTCGGTGTACGCCTCGTACGCCAGCTGGGCGTTGGCGATCGCGGCCTTGCCCATCAGCGCCTTGGCCTCATCCGTGCCGATCTTGTCCAGCCGCTTGTCGACTTCGGTGTCCACCCGGGAGACGAAGAACGAGGCCACCGAGCCCATCTTGGTCAGGTCGTGGCCGTTCGCCTTGGCCTGCTCCAAACCGGACAGGAACGCGTCCATGACCTGGCGGTAACGGTCGAGCCCGAAGATCAGCGTGACGTTGACGCTGATGCCCTGGGCGAGCGTCGCGGTGATGGCCGGCAGACCGGCCTCGGTAGCCGGGATCTTGATGAACAGGTTCGGCCGGTCGACCAGCCACCAGAGCGCCTTGGCCTCGGCGTTCGTCTTGTCGGTCTCGTGCGCCAGCCGCGGGTCCACCTCGAGGGACACCCGGCCGTCCACGCCGCCGGACGCGTCGTACGCGGGCCGCATGACGTCGCACGCCCACCGCACGTCGAAGCCGGTGAGCAGGCGTACCGCCTCCTCCACCGTCACGCCCTGGGTGCCCAGGTCGCGCACCTGCGCGTCGTACGCGTCGGCGTCGGCGAGCGCCTTGGCGAAGATGGTGGGATTGCTCGTCACGCCCACCACGTGCTGCTCGCGGCGCATCTTGTCCAGCGAGCCGCTGGTGAGCCTGAGCCGGGAGAGATCGTCGAGCCAGACCGCCACACCTGCGGCGGAGAGCTCGGCCAGACTGTCGGTCATCGCGGACCTCCTCAGTTGCCGGTCGTGTGACCGGTGATTTCGCCGACCTTGGCGAGGGCGGCGTTGGCCTTGGCCACCACGTTGTCCGCGGTGAACCCGAACTGCTCGAACAGGATCTTCGCCGGTGCGCTGGCGCCGTAGTGCTCGATGCTGACCGGTTCGCCGGTCTCACCGAGAATCCGGTCCCAGCTCATCCGGACTCCGGCCTCCACCGTCACGCGCGCCTTGACGCCGCGCGGCAGCACCCGCTGCTGGTATGCGGTGTCCTGTTCGAAGAACCATTCCTGGCACGGCATGGACACCACCCGCGTCGGGGTGCCCTGTTCCTCCAGCCGCTCCTGTGCGGTGAGGCAGTGCTGGAGCTCGGAGCCGGTGCCGATGAGGATCACCCGGGGCTCCCCGCCGGACGCCTCGGAGACGATGTAGCCGCCCTTGAGAACGCCCTCCGCGCTCGCGTACTTCGTGCGGTCGATGGTGGGAAGGTTCTGCCGGCTCAGCGCGAGCGCGGTGGGGCGGTCGGTGTGCTCGAGCGCGCCACGCCACGCCCAGGCGGTCTCGTTGGCGTCCGCGGGGCGCACCACGTCGAGTCCGTG
>DATBGW010000349.1:0-22512 GCA_036557765.1 Actinoplanes sp. | reverse complement strand
TGAAACGGGCATAAGGGCAACCACAACTCCAAGATCGACGAGAGGGTCAGCGAGCGGGCAGGTGAGCGGACGGCCGGGCGGCCGGGGGCGGGCGGTAGGTCAGACGACCACGCTGACCAGGCGGCCGGGGACGACGATTACTTTCTTCGGGTCGCGGCCGGACAGCGCCTCGGTCACCGCTGCAAGCGCCGCCGCCCGTACCTCGTCCTCGGCGGTGTCCGGCACGACCTCGATCCGCCCGCGCACCTTGCCGTTCACCTGCACCGGATACGTGATCGACTCGGCCACCAGCAGCGCCGGATCGGCGACCGGGAAGCCGACGTACGCCAGTGAGCCCTCGTGGCCCAGCTTGCGCCACAGCTCCTCGCCCAGGTGCGGCGCGAACGGCGACGCCATCAGCACCAGCGGCTCCACCGCCTCACGGGACACCGTCGGCAGCGGAGTCAGCGCGTTCGTCAGTTCGATCAGCTTGGCGATCGCGGTGTTGAACCGCAACTCGTCCATGTCCACCCGGACACCGTCGATCACCCGGTGCAGCAGCCGCCGTACCTCCAGCGGCAGCGGCTCGTCGGTGACCCGGACCGCCCCGGTCTCCTCGTCCACCACCAGCCGCCACACCCGCTGCAGGAACCGCTGCGACCCCACGACCGCGCGGGTTTCCCACGGCCGGGACACGTCCAGCGGACCCATCGCCATCTCGTACACCCGGAACGTGTCAGCGCCGTACTGATCGATCATCTCGTCCGGCGTGACGACGTTCTTCAGCGACTTGCCGATCTTGCCGTACTCCCGCTGAACCTCCTGGTCGCCGTAGTACCAGCGGCCGTCGCGATCGACGACCTCGTCGGCCGGCACCACGAAGCCACGGGCGTCGCGGTACGCGTACGCCTGGATGTAGCCCTGGTTGAACAGCGTGCGGAACGGCTCGAACGACGAGATGTACCCCAGGTCGTACAGCACCTTGTGCCAGAACCGGGCGTACAGCAGGTGCAGCACCGCGTGCTCGACGCCGCCGACGTACAGATCGACGCCGCCGCAGTCGCCGGGCCCCTTCGGCCCCATCCAGTACGCCTCGTTCTCCGAGTCGACCAGCGCCTTGTCGTTGTGCGGGTCCAGGTAGCGCAGCTCGTACCAGCAGGAACCGGCCCACTGCGGCATGGTGTTGGTTTCGCGGGTGTACCGCTTCGGCCCGTCGCCCAGGTCCAGCTCGACCTCGACCCACTCCTTGGCCCGGGACAGCGGCGTCTCCGGCTCGCTGTCGGCGTCGTCCGGATCGAACGTCCGCGGCGAGAAGTCCTCCACGTCCGGCAGCACCACCGGCAGCATGGAGTCGGGCAGCCCGATCGGCAGGCCGGTCTCGTCGTAGACGATCGGGAACGGCTCCCCCCAGTACCGCTGGCGGCTGAACAGCCAGTCCCGCAGCCGGAACGTGGTAGCGCCGCGGCCGTGTCCGTGCTCCTCCAGCCAGGAGATCATCGACGCCTTCGCGTCGGCCACGCCCATGCCGTTCAGCCAGTCGGAGTTGATCGCCGGGCCCTCACCGACGTACGCGCCCTCGAACCCGTCCGGCGGCTGCACGGTCCGGATGATCGGCAGGTCGAAGATCTCGGCGAACTCCCAGTCCCGGGCGTCCTGGCCGGGCACCGCCATGATCGCGCCGGTGCCGTATCCGGCCAGCACGTAGTCGGCGACGAACACCGGGATGCGATCGCCGTTGACCGGGTTGATCGCGTACGCGCCGGTGAAGACGCCGGTCTTGACCCGTGCCTCGGCGGTCCGCTCCGCCTCGGTCTTCCCTGCCGCCTGCGCCCGGTAGGCCGCGACCGCCTCGGCGGGCGTGGCATGCCCGCCGGTCCACGCCGGCCTGGTCCCCTCCGGCCATTGCGCTGGAACGATGGCGTCGACCAGCGTGTGCTCCGGCGCCAGCACCATGTAGGTGGCCCCGAACAGCGTGTCCGGGCGAGTGGTGAACACCGAGATGACGGGCTCGACCGCGTCCATCGGGAATTCGACGTGCGCGCCGCGGGAGCGGCCGATCCAGTTGCGCTGCATCAGCTTGACCGGTTCCGGCCAGTTCAGGACGTCCAGGTCCTCGACCAGCCGGTCACCGTACTCGGTGATCCGCATCATCCACTGCTTCAGATTGCGCTGGAACACCGGGAAGTTGCCGCGCTCGCTGCGGCCGTCCGGGGTGACCTCCTCGTTCGCCAGCACGGTGCCCAGCCCCGGGCACCAGTTGACCGGCGCCTCGCTGATGTACGCCAGCCGGTAACCGTCCACGATCTCCCGGCGCTCGATCGGGGACAGGCCGGCCCACGCCCGGCCGTCCGGCGTCGGGCGCGAACCGTTCTCGAATCCGGCGATCAGCTCGTCGATCGGCCGCGCCTTGCGGACGGACGGGTCGAACCACGAGTTGAAGATCTGCAGGAAGATCCACTGTGTCCAGCGGTAGTAGTCCGGGTCGGTGGTCGCGAACGTGCGCCGGTCGTCGTACGCCAGGCCCAGCCGGCGCAGCTGATCGCGGTAGCGCTCGACGTTCGCCTCGGTCGTGGTCCGCGGATGGGTGCCGGTCTGCACCGCGTACTGCTCGGCGGGCAGCCCGAACGCGTCGAAACCCATCGGATGCAGCACGTTGAAGCCGGCCATCCGCTTGTACCGGGTGTAGCAGTCGGTGCCGATGTAGCCCAGCGGATGGCCGACGTGCAGGCCGGCGCCGGACGGGTACGGGAACATGTCGTGCACGTACAGCTTCGGCGCGCCGGCCCGCGGATGGGTGGGGTCGGCCAGCTCGCCGGTGGGGTTCGGCGCGTCGAACGTGCCGTTCTCGGCCCAGTACGCCTGCCAGCGGGGCTCGATCTCGCCGGCCTTCGCCGCGGTGTAGCGGAACGCCGGAGTGTCTGACTCGCTCATGGTCATCTCTCGTTCACGTTGTTGTGGCGGAGTGGGCGCTTCAGGGCACAAAAAAGCCCCTCGCGCAGGAGGGGGCGCCGTGCTGGTCAGGGACTCAGCACGGCCGGCTAAGAAGCAGGGACCACCGGGCCATGCGCACATGATACCGGTCGCCGCCGGGCAGCGGCGACCGGTATCACTCGTGCGTCAGCCCGCGGCCGGCCCGAAGACCGCCAGTTCCGTCGAGGCGACGTAGGTGCAGCCGTCGAACGGGCCGGGGCAGGTGCCGCCCAGGTCGGCGACCTGGGTCGACAGCATCGTGTACCGGACGAACTTGACGTTCTCCGTGCCGCCGGTCAGCGGCACCGGGTGCATCACCCGGTCCGCCACGCCGAAGTGCCCCTGCGACGCGACCGTCCACGTGGTGCCGTCCGGCGACGTCTCGACGCGGTAGTCGCCGGTGGACGCGCTTCCGGCCACGCCGCAGTTGTTCGCCGGGTTGATGGACACCTCGGTGACGTCCACCGCGGCCGGCAGCTCCACGATGATGTACCGCGGATCGATTGTCTGGTCACCGCCGTAGTTCGCATCCGTCACCCAGCCGAGGCCCTGGGACAGGTCGAACAGTTGCTGCGGGGCACACCCGAACGCCGTGAAGTCGACGCCGTTGAAGTCGACGACCTCGCTGCCGCCGGAGATCGCCGCCCAGTCACGCCGCAGCTGCCAGTTCTGCGTGTTGGTGCGGGCCGCGATGGACAGCGTCCGGACCTGCGGCTCATAACCCGGTCCGCGCGCGAACACCTTCGCGTACGTGCCGGGAAGGATCCCGGTGATGGTGTACGTGCCGTCCGCGGCGGTGGTGGCAGCGTAGTCGCCGGCGAAGCCGGAGGCGTGCCCGCCGAAGGCGACGGTCATGCCGGCCAGCGGGGCGCCGGTCTGTGCGTCGGTCACGGTGCCGGTCAGCGATCCGCGCGGCGTGCTGGCCGCGGGCGGCAGCGAGAAGTCCTCGACCGGCTGGAAGTCGTCGCCATCAGTGGCGCCGGCAAAGAAGCCCATGCCGCGGGTCGCGAACACCTTCCAGATCTTGTTCTGCAACCGGCCGCCGTTGACCACGAGGTCGGCCTGCAGGATCGAGTTGCGCTCGTCCAGGAACGACGGGTTCGCCGGCGACAGCTCCATCGCGCGGGTCACCAGCGATTCGGCCTTCTTGCTGCCGATCGCCTTGCGCAGGTCCCAGAGCGTCTGCGCCCAGATCTCGCCGTCGGCGTGCACCTCGGGAAGGCCGGCCACCCGGCCGAAGTCACCGTAGGTGTAGCCGCCCGGACCGGCGCCCGGGGTGCCGAGGCACGGGTCCGACTCGAACCCGACCGGGCAGTCCAGCGGCTCGCTGCGGATGGTGTCTCCGGCGAGCACGTACTTGCCGATCCGCAGGTCGCCGACCGTGCTGGTGTCCCGCTCGAGGCCCTGGCTGACCAGGTAGTCCATGGCGTACCAGTCGCTCCACGCCTCACCCATCGCACCGGCCTGGATGGCCCCCAGCGTCGAGACGCCGTTGGCGTCGACGACCAGGCGGTTGGACAGACCGTGGGTGTATTCGTGGTAGACGATGTCCGACTCGTCGCCGGAGTTGCCCGCGATGAACGGGTCGGTCGGGTCCGACGGGTCGTGGAACAGGTACATCTGCATGACCGGCGGGGTGCCGTCCGGCGGCGTGTTCATGTTCGCGTTGTCGATGTGGTTGGAGTCCGGCAGGCCGGCCAGCTCGCCGGTACCGGTGTTCGCACCGTCGTCGGACTGACCCTGTACGGCGTCGCCGTCGACCGCCTCGAAGTTGCCCGCGCTGCGGGTGAAGCCGATCGGTGCCCGGTTCAGGTGGTCGTGCCAGGTGCCGAGGAAGTAGTACAGCTGGACCGCGTTCTGCTCGCGGTTGGTCTCCCAGGACAGCGGCACCTTCGGGTCCCACGAGCATTTGAACTGCGCGGTGCAGCCGGTCTCGGCGGCCTGGGCGGTGAAGTCGGTGAACGGGTACCGGAAGCTGCGCGGCCCGGACGGCGGCACCTCTTCGCTCGGGTTTGCAACGTTGTCGTCGTTGACGTCGGAGTAGACGTGCGCGACGTTGCCGGCCAGCCGCGGCGAGTTGCTCGGCAACCAGCGCGGGGGCAGCGTGACCTGCCGCTGCGTGCCACCCCGCGGCGCGCCCGGGTAGTTGGTCCAGGCCAGCGCGGAGTCGGAGTCGACCAGATTCTGCCGGAACAGGACATCACCGGTGGCCGCGTCGACGACGTGCAGGAACCCCTGGTCCATCGCGACTGTCTGCCAGGCCAGCCGGGGACCCGTGGCGGTGAGGAAGTACACGAGCTTGGCGTTGCCACCATCGGTGAACGTGGTGGTACGGGTCGCCCCTGCGCCGGCGCGGGTGACCTTCGCGGCGGACGTACCGGAGACGTTCTTGACCGCGGCGGCACGTGCGCCCGCGGCGCTGAGCTTGGCCGTACCGGCGGCGGCCGGCAGGTCCGCCAACGGGGAGCCGTCGACCTGGATCAGGCGGCCGGTCTTGCTGACGTGCGCCCGCAGGCCGTTGCCGAACACCGGCACGCCGCCCACGCTCTGGACGAAGCTCAGGTGATGGGTGCCCGCGATGTCGACGTAGTCCTGGCGCAGCGTCAGGCCGTCCACCGCGGCGGTGTCCAGGCCGAAGACGTCGGAATGGGCCTTGACGTAGCCGAGCGCGATGGCGGCCGGCTTCCGGCTGCTCGCACCGGTCAGATAGCCGTCGACGCGGGCCACCCGGCGCGGTGTGCCGGTCGCCTTGTCGATGTCGACGATGCTCTGCACGCCCAGCGCGTTCCGGAGTTCGCGCACCGCGGCCGTGGTCGGCGCGGCTCCCACTGCAGCCTTGAGGCTCAGCCCGGGCGTCGCGGTGATCGATGTGCGGCTGTCGAAGTCGGCCCGGGTCTCGGACCGGCCGCTCGCCTTGACGAGAGCGGACCCGCCGACCGGCGCCGCTTGCGCCGCCGCGGGCACCATCCCGGAGATCAGTACGGCCCCGGCTATCGCGGCTCCCCACCGCCGGGTCGCGGACGGTACGGATAACGGTTTCACCCATCGCCCCCTTGAACGCGGCCGGGCACGGATAGGCCACGACCCGTGGACATGCGTCGATGGGTGATGCTCATCGGCATCGGAAGAGATAACTAGAGCGATGTCTGTTTCTTTACCGATCCGATATTGGGATCGGGTTGACGGCCGCTATCACCTCGGTGACTGCGCGGTGGGGCTTCGCCGGTGGCCGGGCTAACCTGTGGGGGACGGGCGGCGAGCGCCGGAGGCCCACGACCGCCGGCCGCCCGCGAACCTTCGGGCCTTCCCCGGCGTACGCGTCGGGGAGAGGCGGGAACGACTTGGAGGAGGCCCGTGACAACGCCGACCTGGGACGCGCCCGGCGGAATTCTGCCGAATGAGGATTTCCGCGCCGCGTCCGAAGCCATCGTTGCCAACATCGAGCAGGTCATCGAGGGCAAGAGCGCGACGGTACGGCTGGCGCTCGCGGTGATGCTGGCCGAGGGACACCTCCTGATCGAGGACGTGCCCGGGGTCGGCAAGACGAAGCTTGCAAAGGCGCTGGCCCGCTCGATCGACTGTTCGGTCCGCCGGATCCAGTTCACCCCCGACCTGTTGCCCAGCGACGTAACCGGGGTCAGCGTCTACAACCAGGAGACCCGCGACTTCGAGTTCAAGCCGGGTGCCGTCTTCGCCAATCTCGTGGTCGGCGACGAGATCAACCGGGCGTCGCCCAAGACCCAGTCCGCGCTGCTGGAGTGCATGGAGGAACGCCAGGTCACGGTCGACGGCACGACGTACGAGCTGCAGGCGCCGTTCATGGTGATCGCCACACAGAACCCCATCGAGATGGAGGGCACCTACCCGCTGCCGGAGGCGCAGCGCGACCGGTTCACCGCCCGGATCGCGATGGGCTACCCCGACCCGCGCGCGGAGCTGGCGATGCTGAACGGTCACGGCGCCCATGATCCGCTGGACACGCTCCGGGCGGTGGCGGACGCGTCACTGGTTCGCCGGCTGATCGCGACCGTCCGTGATGTGCACACCGCCGACGCCGTGCAGCAGTACGCGATCGCGCTGGTCACGGCCACCCGTGAGGCGCCGGAGGTCCGGCTCGGCGCGTCCCCGCGGTCGACGCTGCACCTGCTGCGGACCGCCAAGGCGGTGGCCGCGCTGGAGGGTCGCGACTACGTGCTCCCCGACGACCTGCAGACGCTTGCCGTTCCGGTGCTCGCGCACCGGATCATCCCCACCGCGGACGCTCAGCTCAACCGGCGGACCACCGACGCGATCGTGGCCGAGATCGTGCACCGGCTGCCGTTGCCGCATGACCGCGCCCGGTCGCCGTACGACACCCGCAACACCGGCGACGGCCGTACGCAGTACCAGCCGCGGGGGCGCTGACGATGCGGGAGGCCATGCGGGGGCTCACCACGCGGGGTCGTTCCTTCCTGGCCGCCGCCGCGGCGGCCGCGATCTCGGCGATGGTGCTGGGTGAGCGGGACCTCCTCCGGGTGGCGGTGCTGTTGGCCGCGCTGCCGCTGCTGGCCGCCGCATACGTCGGGCGCAGCCGGTACAAGCTGGCCTGTACCAGATCGCTGGACCCGGTCCGCACCCCGGTCGGCTCCAGCGCGCGGGTGATCCTGCGCCTGCAGAACATGTCCCGGCTGCCCACCGGCACGCTGCTGCTGGAGGACCGGCTTCCGTTCGCGTTGGGCAGCCGTCCCCGGGTGGTCCTGGAACGGCTCGGCGCGCACCAGGCCAGCTCCGTGGCGTACACGGTCCGGACCGAGGTCCGCGGGCGTTATCCGGTCGGGCCGCTCGTGGTCCGGCTGACCGACCCGTTCGGGCTGTGCGAGCTCAACCGCTCGTTCCCGACGGTGGACCGGCTCATCGTGATCCCGCAGGTGGTGCCGTTGCCGGCGGTCCGGCTGGGCGGCGAGTACGCGGGTACCGGGGACAGCCGCGCCCGTTCGGTGGCGGTGCACGGCGAGGACGACGCGGCCACCCGGGAGTACCGAAACGGCGACGACCTGCGGCGGGTGCATTGGCGCTCCACCGCCCGTACCGGCGAATTGATGGTCCGCCGCGAGGAACAGCCGTGGGACAGCCGGGCCACTGTGGTGCTGGACACCCGGGTGTACGCGCACCGGGGCGAGGGACCCACCGCGAGCTTCGAGTGGGCGGTCTCCGCCGCCGCCAGCATCGCCATGTACCTGCGCCAGGGTGGCTACAAGGTGCGTCTCGTGACCGGCTCGGGCGTGGACGTGGACGCCACCGAAATCGGCGGAGAGGGCGTCATCCTGGACACGCTGGCCGACGTGCAGCTGGCCCAGGCCGGCGACATCTCGGTCCTGGTCGAGCTGGTCCGGCGGCGCTCGGACGGCGGGCTGGTGATCGGGATCTTCGGCGCGCTCACAGTGCCCGAGGCCGAGCTGCTCACCGGCCTGCGCGGCAACGGCGCCACGTGCATCGGGTTCGCCATCGACAGCTCCACCTGGACACCCATGGCCGCCCCCGAACGGCAGGAGGCAGACCGGCAACACGCGGCGGCGGCGCTGTCGCTGGTGCGCAGCGGCTGGCGGTCGGTGCCGGTCGTGCACGGCGACTCGCTTGCCGTGCTGTTTCCCGCGGCCGCGCGCGGCTCCTCCGGATTCGCGTGGCGGGCCGCCATGGCCGAGACCGTCGCGGGAGCGCGGCGATGAACGGGCGCCGGCGTCTCGGTCTGGTGGCGGCCAGCGCCACCATTCTGGCTGCCGCGCCACTCTCGTCGATCTTCGCGAGCTGGACGTGGCTGGTCCAGTGCATCCTGGCGGTCGGGCTGATCGCCGGAACGGCGGTGCTGACCCGGACGATGCGGTTCCCGGTCTGGGCTCAGGCCACCGGCATGGTGGCGGTGCTCGTCCTGGTGCTGACCTGGATGTTCCCCAGCGGCCACGAGTTCGCGGCGCTTCTTCCGACGCCGAGGACGTTCGTCCACTTCGGCGAGCTTTTCGTCCAGGCCGGTACCGACGCCCGCTCGTACGGCGTGCCGGTGCCGGACCGCGACGCCCTGCTGTTCGTCACGGTGCTCGGCATCGGCGGTGTCGCGATTCTCGTCGACCTGTGCACGGTCGTGCTGCGCCGCCCGGCGCTTGCAGGCCTGCCCATGCTGGCCATCTACTCGGTGCCGGTGGCCATCTACATCGACGACGTGCCGGTGCTGCCGTTCATCATCGGAGCGGCGGGCTTCCTCTGGCTTCTGGTCTCGGACAACGTCGATCGGGTCCGGCGGTTCGGCCGCCGGTTCACCGGTGACGGGCGGGACGTCGACGCGTGGGAGCCGTCGCCGCTGGCCGCCGCCGGGCGCCGCCTGGCCCTCATCGGCGTGGTGGCCGCCGTGCTGCTGCCGCTGGCCGTGCCGGCCTTCAGCTCCGGGCTGCTGTCCCGGCTCACCCAGAGCGAGGGCGGCGTGGGTGGCGTCGGCAGCGGGCCGGGCAGCGGCCGGCTCGACCTGTTCGCGTCGCTGAGTGGCCAGCTCAGCCAGCAGGAGACGAAGGAGTTGGTCCGGGTCGTCACGAACGATCCCGACCCGTTCTACCTGCGGGTCGGTGTCGCGGACGTCCTCACCGAACGGGGGTTCGGCAGCCGGGCGAACAGCGGCCGGTCGATCCGCGCCGACGCTTTTGACGACCCGCAGCGGAGCCCGGCCACCGACGACGCGTCGTATCGGCCATACGGGGCCATCATCCAGAACACCGGTCTCGACCAGGGACTGGCGCCGATCTACTCGACCACCACCGGGATCAAGGACCTGGACGGTCCCTGGTTCTACGACCGTACGACGCAGACCCTGTACTCGCCGCGGACGACTACCAAGAACCGCAAGTACACGATCGACTATCAACGGGCCACGTACACACCGGCGGACCTGCGGAGGGCGACGCCGCTCGACCCCGCGAATCCCCTGCAGGTCCAGCTGACCAGTGTGCCGCGCGACGACTTCGTCACGCGGCTGGTGAACAACCTCGTCAAGGGCGAGGCGACGCCGTACGACAAGGTACGTGCGATCTACGACTACTTCTCCCGGGAGAACCACTTCTCGTACAGCCTGCAAACCCAGGCCGGCACCAGCGGGTCGGACATCCAGGCGTTCCTGAAGAACAAGGTCGGTTTCTGCCAGCAGTACGCGGCAGCGATGGCCTGGATGGTCCGGTCGGCGGGCATCCCGGCCCGGGTCGCGTTCGGCTTCACCCGCGGGACGAAGAGCGGCAACACGTACATCATCACCAACCGCAACGCGCACGCCTGGACCGAGGTGTACCTGGACGGTTTCGGCTGGGTGCCGTTCGACCCCACGCCGGCCGCCCAGATCGTCGGATCCACGCGCACCGGGTGGGCGCCGGACACCGACCAGCCCACCGCGACGCCGTCGTCGTCCGCCGGCGCCGGCCCGTCGGGGACCGACCCGTCCACCGGCGCCCAGGCCAAGAACCGGCTCGACCAGGGCGTCAGCCCGAGCGACCTCGCCGGTCTCGCCGGCACGACGTCCGCCACCTCGTCGCGGACCGCGATGCTCATCGTCGGCGGGTCCGCGCTGGCGCTCGCGCTCCTGCTGGTGCCGGCCGTCCGCCGGGCCGTCCTGCGCCGGCGTCGGCACCACGCCACGGTGCCCAAGGCCGCGGCGGTGAGCGCGGGTCCCGGTCCGCCCGGCACCCGGGACATCGTGGTCACCAGCGAGGCGGTCCGGGCCCGCGCCGACGCTCACGCCGCCTGGGACGAGCTCATCGACACGATGGTCGACTTCCGGATCCTGGTGGATCCGGCGGAGACGCCGCGGCACACCGCGCAGCGCCTGGTACGCGACGCGGAGCTGACTGATACGCCGGCCGAGTCCGCGACGCTGCTGGGCCGGGCCGAGGAGCGGGCCCGGTATGCACGGCAGCCGCTGCAGGGCGACGAACTCCCGTCGGCGCTGGCGCAGGTCCGTAAGGGGGTGGCCCGGACGGCGCGCCGCCGGACCCGGCTGGTGGCGGTGCTGATGCCGCCGTCGGTGATTCTGCGCTGGCGGCTCGGGCTGATGGAGACGTCGGCGCGCTGGGTGGCCAGGATGAGCCGGATGCGGGACGTGGCAGTCCGCTGGAGCCCGCGCCGCCTGCTGGCCGACCGCGTCCGCGGCTGACCCCGACACCCCCTTCGCCCCCGCCGCCTCCGCCCGCTCGGCGATCACCGACGCAGACCGTCGTCGATCTTGGAGTTGTGGTTGCCCATTCGCGGCGTCCGGCCCGCTTTGTTCCAACCACAACTCCAAGATCGCGGGAAGAGGTGCGCGGTGGAGGATGCGGACCCGGGCTGGAAATGGCGATGGCGGCCGGATGGCCGCCATTCGTCGTTCGCCCCTGGTATTCAGATGGTATTTAGCTAGCGGTGGCCTTCGGGGCGCTGGCGCCAGCGTTCCTCGAGCCGATCGATGAGGCCGACCCTGCGGGTCTGCCGAGTGCGGCGGCTCGCCGTGCCGCCCACCGCGTGCAGGTCTGGGGCCTGCCCCTTGCGGCGGGACTGCATCGCGAACGCCGCGGAGCCCAGCATGACCACGAAGCCCGCGACGCCGAGCGGCGTATTGCTGCTCACCGTGCCGTAGACGACCAGTGCCAGGCCAAGAATGATCACGAACGCGGCGACCACGATCCGGCGCCGCGCGTGGAAACGCGGGTCGCTGGCCCGCACAGCCGAGGCGAACTTGGGGTCCTCGGCAAGCGACCGCTCGATCTGATCGAACAGCCGCTGCTCGTGCTCCGAGAGCGGCACGGCATTCCTCCCCGGGCGCATGTCCGGCCCCACCGGCGGGGCCGGGTACTGCAAGTGTGACACCGATGACACGAGACAGCCGACCCGGCTGCCTTACTTCCGAGTCTACGAGCGGGTCGGCGGGTCGGAAAGCGGGACGACCATCCGGTGCGGGTGATTTTCGGTGCGACGCAGATCGGTTCGTCCCAAAAGACTGGCCGGTCCGACGATTGCCCGGCCGAAGCGGGCTGCCACCGCGTCCGCGGCAGCCTCCGCCTCGCGCCAGCCGCGCTCCGGCTCACCGAGCGTGAGCTGCCGCGATGCGGTCGCCGCGGCGGCCAGACCCTCGACCCGGACGCCGATCAGCCGGATCTGTCCGGCCGCGCCGAGCGCATTGAACAGCGCCCATGCGGTCTCGAAAATCTCGCGTGCCACATCTGTGGTCGTCGGCATCGTGCGGGACCGGTTGACAGTCCGGAAGTCGGCCAGCCGCACTTTGATGGCGATCGTCCGGCCCACATGGCCGCCGGCCCGCAGGCGCGCCCCGACCTTCTCCGCCAGCGCCAGCAGGCTGCGCCGGATCACCGCCGGATCGGCCACGTCGGTGTCGTAGGTCATCTCGGCGCCGATCGACTTCTCCTCCTGCTCGGGCTCCACCCGGCGCGGGTCGCGGCCCCAAGACAGCTCGTGCAGATGGGCGGCGGACGCCTCCCCCAGCGCGCTCCGCAGCATGCCGAGCGGGGCGCCGGCGAGATCTCCCACCGTCGGGAGGCCGAGCCGGTGCAGCGCCTCGGCGGCGCGCTCGCCGACGCCCCACAGCGCGTCCACCGGCAGCGGATGGAGGAAGTCGAGGACCCGTTCGGCCGGCACGACGATCATGCCGTCCGGCTTGGCACGGGCCGAGCCCAGCTTGGCCACGAACTTGGTCGGGGCCACCCCGTCCGAGCAGGTCAGTTGCTGCTCGCCGGCGACGCGGTCCCGGATGGCGCGGGCGAGAACGGCGGGCCGGCCGAGCAGCCGCTGCGCGCCCGCCACGTCGAGGAACGCCTCGTCCAGCGACAGCGGCTCGACCAGCGGCGTCACGTCCCGGAAGATCCGCATGACGGCGTCGGACGCGGCTGCGTACGCCGAGAAGTCTGGCGGCAGGAACACCGCACCGGGGCACAGCGCCCTGGCCCGCATCGCCGGCATGGCGCTGCGCACGCCGTACCGCCGGGCCTCGTAGCTGGCCGAACTGACCACGCCGCGCGGCCCGACCCCGCCGACCACGACGGGCCGGCCGCGCAGCTCGGGTCGCCGGCGGATCTCGACGGACGCGAAGAACGCGTCCATGTCGACATGCAGGACGGTGCAGCCCGCGTCGTCGGCGTCGGGGCCGAAGCGCGGGTCGCGACCGCGGCCGATCATGTGGCTGCGTCCCACGACAAGCAGGCTAGCGACCGGGTCCGACAAAACTGAGCAGCGGAACCGCCATCTCGGCCGCGGTCACCGACCCGTGGAACGCGACGAGCCGGCTCACCGCCGGCGGTTCCGCGCCGGACGCCAGCACGACGGTGCGGCCCAGACACACGATGACGACGTCACCGATGCGATCGAGATGGCCGGGCGGGACCGGGCCGTACCACCCTCCGGCGATCACCTCGTCGCGGGCCGCCACCCACGCCGCGTCGCCGAGCACCGAGCGGTACGCGGCCAGCACATCCTCGTGCGCGCCGGCGGCGGTATGCAGGTACCGGACCCGGGGCTCGCCGGACACCCCGACCACGCCGGACCGCAGCACGGGATCGGTATCCAGATCGAATCTCGCGTCGTACGGCACGTTGAGCTGACCGTGATCCGCGGTGACCAGCAGCGCGGTGCCGGCCGGCAGGCCGGTGACCAGGTGCTCCAGCAGCTGGTCCACGCCGCGGGCAGCGGCCCGCCAGGTGTCGGAGTCCACGCCTTCGTCGTGTCCGCTGTGGTCCAGGTCCGGGTGGTAGCCGTACACCAACGCCGGTCCCGTGGCCGCGCGCAGGGCGCGGAGCATCTCGGCGGCGAGCGCGTCGGTGTCGCGGGCCCCGGCGAACGTCGCGCCGCGGTTCGCCGACTCCGACAGGCCGCTGCCCGCGTACTCCGGCCGGTTGACCACGGTGACCGCCACACCGGCCGCCGCGGCGCTCTCGAACCGGGTCGGCACCGGCTGCCAACACCGCGGGTCGGGATCGTCCCACCAGCGGATGTGGTTGAGGATGCCGCCGTCGGGCCGGCGCACCGTGAACCCCAGGATGCCGTGCGCGCCGGGCCGGGCGCCGGTGCCGAGCGTGACCAGGCTGACCGGCGTCGTGGACGGGAAGCCGGACGTCAGGCCGCCGTTCATCGCGGTCAGACCGGTCAGAGCGGGCGCGTGCCGGGCGATCAGCGGGAGTTGGTACGCGCCGAGGCCGTCCACCAGCAGGACGGCGATCCGCCGCACGTCGCCCAGGACGCCCCGCAGCCCGAGGAGGTCGTCCGCACCGGGCACTCCGAGCACCGCGGACACGCTGGGCAGCAGGTCGGCGAGGCTCGCCTCGCCGTATCGGGGCCGGGTCACCGCGAACGCGCTGTCCGGCAGCGAATCGTCCGGAACGGTCACCGGCGCCGCGGTCACCGGCGCCGCGCGAAGAGGTGCAACTGGGAGGCGACGTCCCGGAACGGCGGCCGGTCGGACAGTGCCAGCTCCAGATCGAGCAACGCCTGCGGGTCGGCCTCGACCACTGCCGCCGGTAGCAGGTCGGCCAGGACCCGTACGCCGTGAATCTCCTCCACCACGAGCCCAGCGGCGGTGAGCAGATCCGCGGCGCTTACCGCGTCGTACCGCCGGCGCAGTGTGTCCCGGGCGCCGGCGCGGCCGTCGGGGTCTTCGAGCAACGCGGCGGCCACGTCGAGATGGCCGTTCACGGCCCGGCCCAGCACCGCGGCGGCGCGGCCGGCGACCAGCAGGCTCACCGCGCCGCCGGGCCGCAACGCGGTGGTCACGGCGGCGACCACGCCGGCCGGGTCGTCGACCACCTCGAGCACGGAGTGGCACAGGATGAGGTCGGCGCTGCCGGGCGCGACCAAGCCGGCGAGCGCGTCGCCGTCGCCCTGGACGGCACGGACCCGCTTCTCCACACCGGCCTCGGCGGCGCGACGGGTCAGCGCGGCGAGCGCGTCCGGGCTGGCGTCGACGACCGTCACCGAGTGACCCGCCTCGGCCAGCGGCACCGCGAAGCCGCCGGTGCCACCGCCCACGTCCACGACGGTCAGCTGCCGCCCCGGATGCCGGCCGAGCTCACGGCGCAGCACGGCCCACACCGCGGCGGTACGAGCCGTGACGAGCGGCCGGCCCGTACGCGTCGATGTGCTTCCCACAAGAGGCAGCGTATCGGGCGCGCGAGCGGTTGGTTGGAACGCCCGCACCGGCCTTTCCACGATCGTTGCGCGGCGGCGCGGCGAAAGTGGAACGTGGTTCCAACGACATCAACCCGAGAAGGGAGCACCACGTGAACACCGCCGAAAAGCTGGCCCGAGAGGTCGTCGACGCGTTCACCGCCGACGACATCGAGCGGATCGGCACGCTCGTCACCGAGGACTTCGTCGACCACGGCGCGCCGCCGTGGGCGCCGCAGGGCCGGGCCGGCTACCTGAAGATCATGCGGTTCCTCAAGGACGTCCTCGGCATCCGCTACGAACTGCACGAGGTGGTGTCCGACGGCGACTTCGTCGCCGCCAGGGCCACCGTGCACGGGATCCACAACAGCAGCAGCCTGGGCTTCCCGGCCACCGGCCAGCCGTACGCGATGCCGACCATGCACCTGTACCGCGCCGACGGCGGCCTGCTCGCCGAGCACTGGGGCGTACGGGACGAGCTCAGCGTCCTCTGGCAGGTCGGGGCTCTGCCGGTGCCCGAGCCGGTGGCACTCTAGACGGCGTGAGCGAGCAGCGGCGCGGCGACGTCCGGAGCGGAGCGAGGACGTCGCCGTCGAGTGCCGCGAGGAGCGACCCGTTGGGCTCGGTGAACGACCCGCGGGCCGCTCCTCGTGCCGACACCGCGCGGGCGGAACAGATCCGGGCCAGCCGCCAGAAGGTCCTGGCGGCGGCCCGTGACCTGTTCCTGCGCCGGGGCTACTACGGCACCACGATCGAGGCGGTCGCCCAGCGCGCCCGGGTCAGCCCGCAGACGGTCTACAACGTCGTGGGCGGTAAGGCCGCGCTGCTCAAGTCGGTGTACGACGTGACGATCGCGGGCGACGACGAACCGGTGCCGATGAGTGACCGGCCCGCCTACGCCGATATCGCGGCCGCCCCGGACGCCCGGTCCGCCTTCGATCTCTACGCGCGGATCGGCCGGGAGATGCTGTCCCGGGCGCGCCCGCTCATCACGGTCATCTACGTCGAGGGCCCGGGCCGGGATCCGGAGCTGCGCGCGTTCGTCGACAAGATCGAGCAGGAACGCGCCACCGGCACAGCGCAGATGGCGCACCACATCGCGACCCGGTTCGGGCTGCGGCCGGGGCTGACCGAAACGGAGGCCGCCGACATCCTGTGGGCGTTGACGGCGCCGGAGCTGGCCGACCGCTTCACCCGCCGCCGCGGCTGGACGCTGGACCGCTACGAACGCTGGCTGGCCCAGGCCATGGCCACCGCCCTTATCGGCCCCTGACCAGCAACCCCCGGCCGCGGCCCGTCCAACGTCGAGCACGCTCCCCCGCCGAGCACGCTCCCCGCCGAGCCACGCTCCCCCGCCGATCTTGGAGTTGTGGTTGCCCTTACACGGCTTAGGTCCGGTTTATTCCAACCACAACTCCAAGATCGCGGCAATCGAGCGGGGCCTGCTCTCAAAAGCGAAACAGCACGCCGGTCTCGCGGGTCATCTCGCAGGTGTTGCCGTACGTCTTCGACCAGTTGATCTTTCTGCCGCGCCACCTGCCGGTGATCTGGGCGGTGATCGGCGCGTAGATCATCGTGCACATCGTGCGGACCGGCTTGAGGCGCGCCGGGCGGCCGTCGACGGAACGCAGGGTGCGGCACGCGGCAGACGGCTTCGGATGCGCCCCGCCGGGCGGCTCACAACGCAACGTGACGGCGGTCGCGTAGCCAGCCTCGGCCATGTAGAGCAGCGTGAGGTCGGTACGGCCGCGCACGGAGCCGGCAGCGGTAGCGACGCTGGCGAGCAACACGGCCGTCGCCGCGGTCAGGACGACAATCGCACGGATCATGGCGGCTCCCTGACGCGATGTACGCCGCACAGGCGCAAGACGTACGAAAGCCGCAATATAGCGTGAAACGATCGCACCGTCAGCGAACGAGCCGGAGCCCGTGCCAGCGGCCGCGCCGGCCGACGAGCCGCAGCCCGCACATCGCCTCCTTCGCCGATCTTGGAGTTGTGGTTGGCGCGAACCTGGCTGTATGCCGCATAAGGGCAACCACAACTCCAAGATCGCGGGGAATTCAGCGCGGCTCAGCGGAAGTCGCGGGACGCGGGGCTGATCGGCGGGATCACCTTCTCCAGCCGGTCCGCCACCAGATTGAGCACGCCCTCGGCCTTCTCCAGCCGCCCCCGGACCAATAGCGCGGCACTGCTCCGGGCGGCCCGCCGGTACTTCTGCCACACCCCGGGCGAGCACGTCACGTTCAGCATCCCGGTCTCGTCCTCCAGGTTCACGAACGTGACGCCGCCCGCGGTCGCCGGCCGCTGCCGGTGCGTGACGATCCCGCCGACCCGGATCCGCGTGCCGGCCTCGACGTCGCCCAGATCCGCGATCCGCAGCGCGCCCTCATCGGCGAACTGATCCCGGAGGAACTGCGCGGGATGGGCGTCCGGCGACAGCCCGGTGGCCCAGACATCGGCGACGAGGCGGTCGACATCGCCCATGCCGGGGAGCGCCGGCGCGTGCGTACCGGTTACCGTGCCGGGCAGCCGGTCCGGCTTGTCCTGTGCCGCCGCGCCGGCCGCCCACAGCGCCTCCCGGCGGGACAGACCGAATCCCGCGAACGCGTCGGCGGTCGCCAGCGCCTCCAGATGGGTGGCCGAACACCCGGTCCGCCGGGCGAGATCCGTCATGTCCCGGTACGGCCCGGCGGCGCGCCGCTCGTTCTCGATCGTGGTGGCGAGCTCCTCCCCCAGCGTCCGGACGCTCGACAGCCCCATCCGTACGGCCGGGCCGCCGAGTCCCCAGGCGTGCGGCGGCTCTCCGGGCTCGCTGCTCCGCCGGGTGTCCGGTGTGGTCTCCAGCGTGGCCGCCGCGTCGCTGCGGTTGATGTCCGGGCGACGTACCTCGACGCCGTGCCGGCGAGCATCGTCCACCAACGACTGTGGTGAGTAGAACCCCATCGGCTGGGCGTTGAGCAGCGCCGCGCAGAACGCCGCCGGATGGTAGCGCTTGAGCCAGGCGCTGGCGTACACGAGATAGGCGAAACTCATCGCGTGGCTCTCCGGGAAGCCGTAGCTCGCGAACGCGGACAGCTTGAGGAACAGGTCGTCGGCGAGCTCGCCGGTGATGCCGTTTCCCGCCATGCCCTCGTAGAGCCGGTTCTTGATGCGTTCCATCTTCTCCACCGACCGCTTCGAGCCCATCGCCCGGCGCAACTGGTCCGCCTCCTTGGCGTCGAAACCGGCCACGTCGATCGCCAGCTGCATGAGCTGCTCCTGGAAGAGCGGAACGCCGAGCGTCTTGTCCAGCGCGCCCTTCATCAGCGGATGCGGAACGGTCGGCTCCTCCTTGCCGTTCTTACGCCGGATGAACGGGTGCACCGAGCCGCCCTGGATCGGACCGGGCCGGATCAGCGCCACCTCCACCACCAGGTCGTAGAACCGCTCCGGTTTGAGCCGGGGCAGCGTGGCCATCTGCGCGCGGCTCTCCACCTGGAACACGCCGACCGAGTCGGCCCGCTGCAGCATGGCGTACACCTCGGGGTCGTCCAGCCGCATGGTGCTGATGTCCAAATCGGACTCGATCATGTCGTACGCGTAGTGCAGCGCGGACAGCATGCCCAGCCCCAGCAGGTCGAACTTGACCAGGTCGATGGCCGCGCAGTCGTCCTTGTCCCACTGCAGCACGGTGCGCCCGGGCATCCGGCCCCACTCCACCGGGCACACCTCCACGATCGGCCGATCGCAGATCACCATGCCGCCGGAGTGGATGCCCAGGTGCCGCGGGAACGTCTGCAACTCGTTCGCGAACTCCACCACCTGCTCGGGGATGTCGTCCACGTCGACGGTGGCCACGCTGCCCCACCGGTCGATCTGCTTGCTCCACGCGTCCTGCTGGCCGGGTGAGAACCCGAACGCCTTGGCCATGTCGCGGACCGCCGACCGCGGCCGGTAAGAGATGACGTTGGCGACCTGGGCGGTGTACTCGCGGCCGTACCGTTCGTAGACGTACTGGATGACCTCCTCGCGCCGGTCCGACTCGATGTCCACGTCGATGTCCGGCGGCCCGTCGCGTTCGGGTGCCAGGAAGCGTTCGAACAACAGGCCGTACGCGACGGCGTCCACATTGGTGATCCACAGCGCGTAGCAGACCGCCGAGTTCGCGGCCGAGCCGCGGCCCTGGCAGTAGATGTTGTTGTCCCGGCAGAACTTGACGATGTCGTAGACCACCAGGAAGTAACCGGGGAACATCAGCTCCTCGATCATCCCCAGCTCATAATCGATCTTCGCGTACGCCTCGGGGCTGGTCTCCGGCGGGCCGTACCGCACACGCGCGCCCTGCAGGGTTAGCTCGCGCAGCCAGGTCATCTCGGTGTGCCCCGGCGGGATCGGGTAGTCGGGGAGCTTGGGCGCCACCAGGTTCAGGTCGAACGCCAGCTCGGTGCCGAGCTCGGCGGCCCGGGCCACCGCGCCCGGATACGCGGCGAACCGGCGTTCCATCTCGGCGCCGCTGCGCAGATGGGCGGTGCCGGCGGCGGGCAGCCAGCCGTCCAGCTCGTCCAGGCTGCGCCGGGCGCGGACCGCGGCGAGCGCGGTGGCCAGCCGGCGCCGGGCCGGCGTCGCGTAGTGCACGTTGTTGGTGGCGACGGTCAGGATCTTCCGGTTCCGCGCGAGCCGGTTCAGCGCGTCGTTGCGCTCGTCGTCGTACGGGTCGCCGTGGTGGGTCAGCTCCACCGCCACGTTGCTGGCGCCGAACAGGTCGACGAGCCGGTCCAACTCCCGGGCCGCCGCCGGCATCCCGCCGGTGGTCAGCGCCCGTGGCACGGGCCCTTTCCGGCAACCGGTCAGCACCACCACGTCGGTGCCCAGGTAACCGGCGAGGTCCTCCAGGTCGCCGTACGCGGGTTTGCCCTTCTCCCCGCCGGCCAGCTGGCCCTTCGCGATGGTGCTGCCCAGCGTCGCGTACCCGTCCGGGCCGCGCGCCAGCACCAGCAGGTGCCGCCCGTACGGATCAGCCTCACCGTTCTGCGGCTTCGTCAGATCGAGCGAGAGCTCGGCGCCGAAGATCGTGGGCAGGTCCAGCTCCCCGGCCGCCTGGGAGAACCGGACCACGCCGTAGAACCCGTCGTGGTCCGTGACGGCCAGCGCGCTCAGACCGAGCCGGGCCGCCTCCTCGGCGAGCTCCTCGGGGTGGCTGGCGCCGTCCAGGAAGCTGAAGTTGGTGTGACAGTGCAATTCCGCGTACGGGACGGTGTCGGTGGGCCGGATCAGCGCGGGCGCGGCGTAGGGCTGTCGTTTCCGGCTCCAGGCCGGGGCATCGCCGCCGTCCGCGTCCACGGCCAACGG
Organism: Actinoplanes sp.; assembly: GCA_036557765.1. Taxonomy (GTDB): domain Bacteria; phylum Actinomycetota; class Actinomycetes; order Mycobacteriales; family Micromonosporaceae; genus Actinoplanes. Next base: position 2,081 of record DATBGW010000349.1, on the reverse strand, counting down.
ATCCACAGTGTACGGAAGATCCTGCGGAGTGCCGATGGTCCGCCCGGACAGCGCGTTCTCCAATTCGGACCATGGCATCCGTGGATTGTGGAAGCCCATGTCATCCCGCCCTAGTCATAGACCGCCTCCACCGCCCAGTGGCCGCCGGACAGCAAGAGCAGGAACGCCCGGCCGTCGGCGACGCCCACCTGGAAGCGGGCGCGCCGCCGTGCCTCCGCGGGCGCCCACCAGCGTTCGTCCACCGGCCACGGTCCGGCCCATCCGGTGATCTCGACCGGTGTGGTGTTTCCGAGAAGCAGTCCGGTGGGCTCACCGGTCAGCTCGAGGCGGGCGCTCACCCCCACCGGCGTCCCGGCCTCGTCAACCACCACCGCGGGCTGCGGCTGGACCAGCACCAGCGCGGGTGAGGGCGTCGGGAGCCGACCCGGCCAGGGCGGCCCGGCGCTTTCCGGTTTCCGGTGACTCTCCGCGCCGACCGGAGATCCAGGCGCCGGTAGGTGGCGCAGTGTTGCCTCGTCCGGCGTGGTGACCAGCCGCAGTGTCTGGGTGAGGACGGGGACGGTGGTGGTGCCGGGGATCGGTTCGGCGTGCTCGGCGGCGGGTCGCTCCGGCACGCGCTCGTCACCCCACGGGACGAAGCGGATCTGGTCGTCGGTGGAACGGCCGCCACCGGGGACGGCGGTGACCACTGCCTCCGGGCCGAGCAGTCCCTGGATCCGGCTCAGGGCGCGGTGCGCGCGTTCGCGTTCGGCGCCGGCGTCGCCCCACAGGCCGGCCTGTAGTCCCAAGTGGACCAGTACGCCGTCGGGAAGGAGCCGCAGCCGTACGATGCCGGCGGTGGGCCGGGACAGAGCACCGCGCCGGGCACCGGTGAGCCAACCGTCGAGCTGCCATCGGACCCGCTCGGCGATGGCCGAGGCGGTGAGCATGCCGTCGTGCCGCCACACCCGGTGCAGCTCCTGACCGTCGGCGGTCACCGCCTCGATGCCGAGCCGGGTGCAGGCCAGGCCGTACGCGGCGAGCCGCTCATGCAGCCGTTCGGCCAGCGCCCGCCCGGCGAACGCCGCCACGTCGACCCGTTCGAGCGGCTCGTCGTAGGTCTCCGTCACCTCCAGGTCCGGCGGCGGCGTGCGGACCGCGAGCGGCCGGAAGTCGTCGCCGCCGGCCAGCCGGTGCGCCAGCACGCCGTCGAACCCGAACCGGCTCAGCACGTCGGCGGCCGGCAGCGCCGCGAAGTCGCCGAGCGTCTTGATCCCCAGCCGGCGCAGCAGATCGGTCAATTCCGGCCGTGCTGTGCCACTTCCGGCGCCTGGTTCTTCGGACGGCGCGGAGAACAACGCCTCGACCGGTACGCCGGCCAGAAAGTCCCGGGTACCGCCGGGCGGCACGATCCGCCCCGCGCGAGCGGCCAGCCCGGCCGCGAACACGCCGTCGGCGATGCCCACCTGGCACTCCACCGCGCACGCCTGCGCGACCTGTTCCACGATCCGCTCGGCGGCCTTCTCCTCGCCGCCGAAATACCGCACCGGCCCGCGGGCGGCCAGCGCACACGCTCCCGGGCGAATCACTTCGACGCCGACCGCGACCTCCTCGACCGCGGCCACCACCGGCTCGAACGCGCGCGCGTCCCGGCCCGGATCGTCGGCCACGGCGATCAGCTGCGGGCAGCGGGCCTGCGCCTCCCGCCGGCGGAGCCCCCGCCGTACGCCGTCCGCGCGGGCGGCCTCCGAGCAGGCCAGCACCCGGTTTCCGTGCAGCACCACGACCGGCCCGGACGCCGGCACTCCGTCGACGATCTCGGCGGCGAGAACCGGCCAGTCCGGGCACCAGACCAGCAGCGTCCGCGCACTCATTGCCACCACCTCACTGCCACCCCTGCCGCCTCCCCTCCGCCGATCTTGGAGTTGTGGTTGCCCTTATGCGTATTGCGTCCGGTTCCGTGCCAACCACAACTCCAAGATCGCGGAAGGCTCGGAGCGGACGTCATGCTCTACGTCGGGATCGGCGACGCCGGCACGCTTGCTCATCCCGAAGAGACAAGACCGGGCATCCACACGGCGATCTCCCTCGGCCGGGCCGCC
>DATBGW010000348.1:0-4218 GCA_036557765.1 Actinoplanes sp. | reverse complement strand
TCGTCCACATATTTTCCGTCGATAAAAACTTTCATCAGACTGTTGAAGCAAACTAGTGAAAAGAAACAGGCAAGGCAAAGCTTTTTGGGGGACGGTCGGTAGCCCGTGGTCAGTGGTCAGTAGCCGGTGGCGGACTGGCGGGCGGAGCGGCGCCAGCGGATCACGATCGTCGTGGTGAGCGCGAAGCCGATCAGGGCGGGCGCGAGGGACAGCGGGTTCATCTCGCCAGGGGCGGTGACCGCGTCGCCGATGACCGCGTATGTCACGGCCGACGGGATCGAGGCGAGCGTGGTGCCGAGCAGGTACCGCTTGCGGCACACGCTGGTGGTGCCGTACGCGTAACCGATCAGGCCGAACGGCGCGAGCGGAAGAAACCGGACCAGCAACACCGCGGAGAGGCCGTGGCGGTTGAGCCAGCCGTCGAGCCGGTCGAGGCGGCCGCCGGTGCGGGCGCCCAGCGCGCCGCGTCCGGCCCAGCGGCCGGCGTAGTACGTGGCCACGGCGGCGATCACGGCGGCGGCCAGCGCCGTGGCGGCGCCGGTGGCCGCGCCCAACAGCGCACCGCACGCAAGCGTGATGGCCGTCCGGGGGACCAGAACCGAGAGCAGGAGGCCGCCGACGACCGCGATGGCGACCGCGGCGGCCGGCCCGAGGGCGACCACCGCGTCGGCGATCTCGCGCAGCGGCAGCACGGCCGCCGCGACGGCGAGCCCGGCGACCACGAGGCCGAGAACGCCGAAGCGAATCAGCCGGCGCTTCCATCCCGTTCCCGCTGTGGCGGATGCGGCGGCCGGGGTTGGCTGAGGGGCCTGAGGGTCCGCGAGGTCGATGCCCCGCGGGGCGATCAGGGTGTCAGTCATGCAGGCGTACCGCCCCAAAGGTCGTCGGTCGGACAAGATCATCACGTCACGCGGCGCCCGCTGCGGCGAGCCGTTCACCCCTGAGCCGCTCCGCCCAGGTGTCATCAAGCGATGTGAGCGTATCGGCGCCGGTCGCCCATTGCAGTAGCAGATCGGCTATCGCTGGGTTGCGAGCGAGCGCTGGGCCATGGGCGTACGTGCCGAGAATCCTCCCGTGCCAGGCGCCCTCGGTCCGGCCATCATTCCCGATTCCGGCGGTGACCGCAGCGAGCGGCGTCACATCCGGCCCCAGATGCGTACGACCGCCGTGGTTCTCGAAGCCGGTCAGCGGCGGCAGCCCGAGGTGCGGGTCGATGTCGCCGCGGACCTCACCGACGGCCCGGGTCGGGCCACGGTCGGAGGTGATGTCGAGCAGACCAAGGCCGGCGCACTGGGCACCCTTGGCGAAGAACGAGGCGCCGAACAGCTGGTAGCCGGCGCAGACGGCGAGGACTGCGGCGCCGGCGTCCACCGCCCGGTGCAGGCCGCCGTCCGCGGCCAGTCGCTGCGCCGCCAGCGCCTGCGGGCCATCCTCGCCGCCGCCGATCAGGTAGATGTCCGCGCTGGCCGGCAACGGCTGGTCGGAACGCACCTCGAGGGCCTCGACTCCGATGCCGCGCAGCGCCGCGCGCCGGGCCAGGATCAGCAGGTTGCCGCGGTCGCCGTACGTCGACAGCAGGTCCGGATAGATCCAGACGATCCGCAAGGTGCTCTCAGTTGACACGGTCCAACTCCGCCCGGATGTCCTGGAACGCCGTGTAGTTGGCGATCACTTCAAGCCGTCCGTGCGGCGTGGCACGGATCGCCTCGTCGAACGTGGACACGTGCCGGAACGGCACATCGTTCACCTCCAGCCGTACGGCGAGGTCGTACGCACGGTCGCCGGTGATCAGCACGGGCCGGCCGCGCAGCGGGGAGAAGTCCACGTCATAGAGCCAGGAGGTGTCGAGTCCGTCGGGGTCGCGGGCGTTCACGGAGAGCAGCGTCGGCGCGTCCTCCGCCATGTCGAACGCCTCGAGCCAGCTTGCCGGATTCTTGGCGAGCAGGAGCCGGACCGTACGTCCGTCGCGCTCGACCTGGGCGTAGCGACCGGCCACCGACTGCACGCCGGCCAGTCGCGGCACGGCGTCGGCGGCTTGTACGCCGAACTCCGCGGCCACGGCGAGCGCGGTGGCGGCGTTGCCGACGTTGACCCGGCCGGGAAGCTGGAGCTTGACGGGGTGCCAATGCCCGTCCGGATCGAGCACGCCCTGATCCTCAACGGCCCAGTGCGGCCGCGGGCGGCGCAGCGCGCAGCCGGTGCACCGCCAGTCGTCGCCGGACCGCTGGATCGCGGAGCCGCACTCCGGGCACACCCAGGAATCGTCGTGCCAGCGCTGTCCGGCGCTGAACCACGTGACATGCGCGGTCCCGGCCGCGGCCCAGACCACCATCGGATCGTCGGCGTTGGCGACCACGTGTACGGCGGGATGCGCGGCGAGTGCGGTTCGCCACAGCTGGGCCATCATCGCCACCTCCTTCGCCCGATCGAGCTGGTCGCGGCTGAGGTTCAGCAGCGCGACGACCCGCGGCGTGGTGGCCTCGATGACCCGCGCCAGGTAGTGCTCGTCCACTTCGAGCACTGCGTACGGCGTCGCGCCGGCTCCGGCCAGCGCCGAGGTGTGCCCGGTCGGCATGTTGGCGCCGAAGGAATTGGTGGCCACCGGTCCCAGCACGCCCAGGGCGGCGGCGGTGAACCGCGTCGTGGTGGTCTTGCCGTTGGTGCCGGACACCAGCGCGATGGCGCGACCCGCGGCGAGGTGCGCGAGCAGATCCGGATCGATCTTCAACCCGATCCAGCCGCCGATGACCGAGCCGTCGCCGCGTCCCGCGGCCCGCGACAACGCCGCGGCGGTACGTGATACGGAGCTGGCGACCTTGGCACGCAGGGGCATCTTCGGGTCGGTCACGAGAGGCGAGGGTACCTGTTTCGGGCTACTCCGCCACCGACCGGCCTTGATGTCGAAAGAGTGACGAGTCGCGGCCTGGTCACGTCTTTTTGTGTGTCGTGCTTCACCCGTAACCCTCGACGAGGCGTTATAGCAACGCTACAGAATGCACCGGCATTTTCGGTCTAGGTAACAAAACGGGCAACACTCGGCGTTTCGGCTACGGAGAGTGACTGATTTCGACTCAGCGATCTCCGCCGATTTCGGTTAGGAAGATTCCGCCGGTGAGCGCCCGCTCGCCGCTCGTGACGCTCCGCGCCAACGCCGAGCCCTGCCCCGGCCGGACGCACGACCCACGCACCAGACCACAAGAGAAGGCACAGAGGGGCAGGGACGGGGGACCCAGATTTGTGGTCCGTCCCGCACGGCCGCGTCGCGGTCGCGCGGGGGCCTTGGGGTGAAGCCGCTGCGGCGGCCGGGCAGCTCTCCCGCCCGAACCCGACAGCTAACCTCGCAGGCGTGCCGGAGGGATCTCTCTACCGTGCACGGACACAGTTCCGGCCGGCACCGGCGTGCGTCCACCGCCGGGCCTGGCAAGCTCGCCCTGAAAGTCGGTCTCTGCCTCTGCGCCGGTCAGCTCATCGCCGGTCCGGTGCTCGCGTCCGCCGCCGAGGCGGCGCCGCTACCGGTCGCGGCGAACGCCGCCGCTACCAAGGCCAAGGTCAGCGAGACAGTCAACCACCGCACCATCACCTACGGCTCGGCGGTCAGGGTGACCGCCAAGGTCATCAACCCGAAGACCGGCAAGGTCGTGACCAGCGGCAAGGTCCGCCTGCAGGCGTGGCGCAACCACGCGTGGCGGACCTGGCAGACGAAGTCCGTCCGCAAGACGGGCTACGTCGTCTTCTACAGCAGGCCGCACATCACCGGCAGCTACCGCTCGGTGTTCGCCGGTAGCGGCAGCATCGCGTCGGCGGCAAGCAACTCCATCAAGGTGACCGTCGCGCCCACCGGCGCGAGGGTGATCGCCGAGGCGAAGCGGCACGTCGGCGCGCTGTACCTGTACGGTGCCGCCGGCCCGAAGCGGTTCGACTGCTCCGGCTTCACGATGTACGTCTACAAGAAGGCGGCCGGTAAGAAGCTGCCGCACAAGGCCAACTCGCAGCAGCGGTACGGCAAGGCGGTCAGCAAGAGCAACCGGCGGGTCGGTGACCTGATCATCTTCCGCTCCGGCTCGTACGGATACCACGCCGCCATCTACGCCGGTGGCGGCTACATGTACGACTCGCCGCACTCCGGTGCCCGGGTCGGCAAGCACAAGATCTACAGCAGCAGTTACGTGGTCCGCCGGCTCGTCTGACCCGATCTCCGTCCCAATCCGCCCCCAATCC
>DATBGW010000347.1:0-7398 GCA_036557765.1 Actinoplanes sp. | reverse complement strand
CAATGGTTCGTTCTGGACGCCGTTCACGGCGCGCCTCATGCGAACCGTGTCGATTTGTGGTTCAGAGCTAACCACAAATCGACAAGATCTCGACCGTTGAAGCCGGCGTCTCCGCGATCTTGGAGTTGTGGTTGCCTTTGTGCGGGCTTCGTCGGCTTCTGCGCGCCAAGGTCTTAGGAGTCCAGTCGGGCTGAAGCCGGATGGCGCGGGCACACTACCGACCTGCGGCACACGCTGGCCGAGCCGGACATGGACGCGTGGGTGGCCGCGGGCTGGCACATCTGCCTGGCGGTCCGCACCACCCGCGAGGCCGTCCTGGCCTACCGCTGCTGGACCGGTTGCCCACGGGCGAGTTCGTGAATGCGGGTGGAGGAGGAGAGAGATCGTCCGTCCGACTAGGCTCGCGGCAGGGACGGTACGCGGCGCGGAGCAGGACCGCGCCTTCCGCTCCCGCGATCTTGGAGTTGTGGTTGGCACAAATGCGGACGGAGTCTGCATAAGGCCAACCACAACTCCAAGATCGCGGGGGAGAACCGACGGCGAGGAGGCGCGCGGGGATGGACGTCGTTATCGGGATCGACACCGGGACCACCGCGACCAAGGCCGTCGCCGCGGGCCTGGATGCCGAGTTGCGCGCGCAGGCCAGCGTCCACTATCCACTGTCGGTGCCGGGGCCGGGCCGCGCCGAGCTCGATCCCGATCAGCTGCGTAATGCCGCCGTCAAGGCGCTGGTCGACGTGGCTGGCCAGTGCCGGGAACGTGGCGACCGGGTTCTCGCGGTCAGCCTCAGCGCGTTCCTGCACGCGGTCGTGCCGATGGACGCCGCCGGGCGTCCGATGGGACCGCTGGTCACCTGGGCCGACGGGCGTGCCGGCGCGCAGAGCGAAGAGATCGCCGCCGCCGGTCTGGCCAAGAAGCTGCAGGCCCGGACCGGTACGCCGGTTCATCCCATGGCGCCGCTGTCGAAGCTCGCGTGGTGGAAGGCGAACGATCCCGAGACGCTCCGGAAGACGCCGCGGTGGGGCGGTGTCAAGGAGCTGGTGCTGTCCGGCATCGCGGACGCTTCGTATCTTGTGGACCTCTCGGTGGCGTCCGGCACCGGGCTGTACGACATCCACGCCGGCACGTGGGACCCCGAGGCGTTGGACATCGCCGGTGTCCGGGAGGACCAGCTCGCGACCGTGGTGGCGACCACCGAGCGGCTGCGACTGCGTTCCGACGTGGCGGCCGCGGCCCGGCTGCCGGAGGACACCCCGCTGATCATCGGCGCGGCCGACGGCCCGCTCGCCAATCTCGGCGTCGGGGCCACGCCGGCCGGCGTCGCCGCCGTCTCACTCGGCACGAGCGGCGCGATGCGTACGGTCGTCGACGCGCCCACCTCGGACGCGGCCGGGCGGTTGTTCTGCTACGCACTCACCGAGAACCGTTGGGTCATCGGCGGCGCGGTGAACAACGCCGGCTCGGTCGTGCGCTGGGCGGGGCAGAGCTTCGCCGGCGGGTTCGCGCGGCCGGCGGCCGAGGGCGAGGACGCCGATGAACGGGACGCGGCGTTGCTCACCGAAGCGGCCGGCGCCCCGCCGGGGAGCGATGGCCTGCTCTGCCTGCCGTACCTGCTGGGCGAACGGGCACCCTGGTGGCGGCCGGGCATGCGCGGCGCGTACATCGGTCTGCGCCGGGAGCACGGCCGCCCGCACTTGGTCCGGGCCGCGGTCGAGGGAGTGTGTCAGCAGCTCGCGCTGGTCCGCGACTCGTTCGCGGCGGAGAACCTTCCCGTGACGGAGGTGCGTGCCACCGGCGGGGCGGTCGCGTCAGACCTGTGGGTCGGCATTCTGGCGGCGGCTCTGGACCTGCCGGTGGCCGTTGCCGACACACCGGAGGGCACCGCGATCGGCGCGTGCCTGCTCGGGCTGCACGCGCTCGGTGAGCTGCCCGACCTGGACGAGGCCGCCGCGCTCATCGACATCGCGCCGCCCACCGTGCCCGATCCGGAGAACGCTGCGCTGTACCGGCGGCTGCGCCCGCTGATCGAGACCTCCGCGCTGGCGATCGCCGACGTCGTCACCGAGCTGGACAAGCTCGCCCCCAAGCCGCTACCCGGCACCGAGAAGGCGGTCGACGCGCGATAGTCGCGCTGCGGCCGGGCGCCGCACGGACGTCGCGGTGGCCGAGGCGGCAGGTGTCGCTTGCGGTTGGTGCGGTGTCGGGCGTACGCCGATCTTGGACTTGTAGTTGGCGCGAAGCCCTACCGACCGGACATAAGGGCAACCACAACTCCAAGATCGCGGGGGAGTTAGGCGGGGACCCGGGGGCGGGGTTTTTCGTCGCGGGGGTCGGGGGCGCGGCGTTGGTTGATCAGGTCCCGCGGGGGAGGGGTGAGCCGGCGGCGCAAGAACCCTGCCACGGGGCGTTCGATCAAGTGATGGAGCAGCCAGGCGGCGACCAGCATGGTGGCGGTCACGATCGCGAGCGTGACGTACCGCGGGAAGTGGTCGCGCAGCGCGTGGATCAGCACCCAGCCGTTGAACTCGTGGATCAGGTACAGCGGATAGGTGAGCAGCCCGGCCGTGGTGAGCCACCGCCACCGGATCCAGGTGAGCCAGCCGAGCGCGATCGCGGACATCACGGCGTAGAACGCGGCGATCGCCAGGACGGCCGGGACCGGGGACAGCGGCCGGTGCAGGTCATGGCCGACCTGGATCGCCAGGCCGTGCACGTGGTGCACGGCCATCGCGAAGCAGACGCCGACCAGCCCCCACAGCTTGATGTCCGAGCCGAAGCGATGGATGAGATACAGCGCGATGCCGGTGATGAAGTACGGGGCCCAGCCGGGTTGCACTATTGCGCTGAACAGCGGCGTCTTGGCGGGCACGGCGATGACCGCGGCGACCAGCCACAGGTAGCAGAACACGGTGACCCGGTGCAGCGTGAGCCCGCGCCAGACCACACCGGCGAACAGGAAGTAGAAGCACGCCTCGACCCAGAGCGTCCAGTACACGCCGTCGACCGACGCGGCGCCGAGCGGCCGCTGCAGCATCGTCAGGTTGAGCAGCGCGTCCGGCATCGACACCCGCTCGTACTCGGTGGAGAACAGCGCCACCACGGTGAACGTGACGGCCACGGCGGCCCAGTACGCCGGGAACAGCCGGGTGACCCGGGACCGGAAGAACGCGCCGGCGTCCCGGCCCCAACAGCTCATGCAGATGACGAAGCCGCTGATCAGGAAGAACAGCTCGACGCCTAACCAACCATAGGACGTGACCGTGGTGAAACCCGGAAAGGCCTGGGTCGCGGGCACGCCCCAGGCCTTGCGTACGCCCGACTCGAAGCCGGTGAAGTGGTACGCCACCACGCCGAGCGCGGCGCACAGCCGCAGCCCGTCCAGCACCGCGAGCCGGTTCCGGTGTCCCATACCCGGCTAACGGAACGGGTGTCGATCAGGACACGATCGGCCATTCGTGTACGGGGATGTTCTCGTGCATCTGCGGCAGGTAACGCCGGAGCATGTCGTGCAGTGCCTCCTGCCGGTCCATCCCGTCGCCTTCCAGCGCGTGCAACGTCTGGATCTGCCAGGCGGCGCCGTTGCGGTGGGTCAGGCAGCGCTGCTCGATGATGCCGAGCAGCCGGTCCCGCTCGCCGGGCGAGACGCCCCACCGGTCCAGGCCGGCGTGCGCCAGCGGAAGCAGCCGGCGCAGCACCAACTCGGTCACCGGCACATAGCCGAGCGTCGGCCAGAACATCGAGGCGTCGATGCCGTAGCGGGCGCCGGCGTGGAAGTTCTCCTCGGCCGCGCTGAACGACATCTGCGTCCACAGTGGCCGTTCCGCCTCGGCGAGCGTCCGGATGAGGCCGTAGTAGAACGCCGCGTTCGCCATGGTGTCGACGACGGTCGGTCCGGCCGGCAGCACGCGGTTCTCCACCCGCAGGTGCGGCCGGCCGCGCACCACCGCGTAGATCGGCCGGTTCCAGCGGTAGACGGTGCCGTTGTGCAGCCGCAGTTCGGACAGCCCGGGCGTGTCGCCGCGTTCCATGATCTCGGCGGGGTCCTCCTCGTCGCAGATCGGGAGCAGCGCGGGGAAGTAGCGGACGTTCTCCTCGAACAGGTCGAAGACACTGGTGATCCAGCGTTCGCCGAACCACACCCGCGGCCGTACGCCCTGGGCGCGGATCTCCTCCGACCGGGTGTCGGTGGCCTGCTCGAACAGGGGGATCCGGGTCTCCCGCCACAGCTCGCGGCCGAACAGCAGCGGAGCGTTCGCGCCGAGCGCCACCTGGACGCCGGCGATCACCTGGGCGGCGTTCCAGTACGCCGCGAACTGCTCGGGGCTCACCTGCAGGTGGAACTGGGTGCTGGTGCAGGCGGACTCGGGCGCGATGGTGTCCGTGGTCACCGCCAGCCGGTCCACACCGTCGATGCGGATGTCCAAGTCCTCGCCCCGGGCGGCGAAAATCTGCTCGTTGAGCAGGGCGTAGCGGGGATTGGCGGACAGCGCCTCGGCAGTCATGTGCTCGCGCCGCAGCGTCGGCAGGATGCCGATCATGACCATGTGCGCGCCGACCGAACGGGCGCGTTCCTCGGCGTTGTTGAGGCTTTCCCGCAGGCTGCGTTCCAGCTCGGCGTTCTCCTCGCCGGCGAGGCGGCGCGGCGGCACGTTGATCTCAATGTTGAACTGGCCGAGCTCGGTCTGGAAGTCCGGGTCGGCGATGGCGCTGAGCACCTCGGCGTTGCGCATCGCCGGATCGCACTTCTCGTCGATGAGGTTGAGCTCGATCTCCATGCCGGTCAGCGGCCGTTCGAACTCGAACCGTGCCTCCCGCAGCATCGACGCGAACACGTCGAGGCTGCGACGGATCTTGTGCCGGTACTTCGCCCGGTCCTCGCGGGTGAAGTTGCGCTGCTCGACTTCCTCGCCCATCGCGTACCCCCTTTCGACCCGCTCAACGTCGCATACCTGCGGGGTTCCCGCCAGGCGTCACCGTCGCAGAAGACGATGGAGCGCGGCGGTGAGCGCCTCCGGGTTCTCCTCCGCCATGTGGTGACCGCTGTCGATCGGCTCGCCGGTCACGTCGTCGGCCCACTTGCGCCAGATGGTCAGCGGGTCGCCGTACAGCTCGACCATGTCGTCGCGGGTCGACCAGCAGAACACGGTGGGACAGGTGATCCGCCGGCCGGACGCCGCGTCCGCCTCCTCGTCGGCCCGGTCGCCGCGCAGCCCGGCGCGATAATCGCAGACCATCGCGTGGACGGTCGCCGGGTCGTGTACCGCGGCCCGCAGGTCCGCGTACGCCTCGGCGCCCATGTGCTCGGGCGTGAACCGGTACCAGGCGTCGGGGTCCGCGCTGATGACCCGCTCGGCCGGCTTCTCGGTCTGCCCGAAGAACCACCAGTGCCACCACAGTGCCGCGAAGCGGGCGTCCGCACGCGCCAAGGCCTCACTGATCGGTACGCCGTCGAGCACCGCCAGGTGGGTCACCGCATCCGGAAAGTCCAGGGCCAGCCGCATCGCCACGTAGCAGCCGCGATCGTGGCCGGCGACGGCGTACCGCTCATGGCCCAGGGCGCTCATCAACCGGTGGATGTCGCGGGCCATGGCGCGCTTGCCGTACCCGGAGAAGTCGTCGCCGGCCGGCGGCTTGGAGGACCGGCCGTACCCGCGCAGGTCCGGGCACACCACGCTGTGCGTGCGGGCCAGCGCGGGCGCGACCTTGTGCCAGGTGACGTGCGTCCGCGGATGGCCGTGCAGCAGCACGATCGGCGGTCCGCTACCGCCGTGCCGGACCCGCAGCGTCGCCTCGCCCACGTCGATGTCGTCGAGCGCGAAACCGTCGAACATGATCCAATCCTGCCGCCTGGATCCTTCGTTCGCGACTGCGGGGCTCGCAGACTTCGCTTGCTCTCTCCTCGCGCTTCACACAACAAGCGGCCGGACGGCTCAACTCGCCCAGGCCGCCGCGATGAGTGCCGCCACCGTCACTCCGATCCCCGCCTGGAGCAGCAGGCCCGGTCCCAGATGGGACCACAGCGTCGGGATCCGGGGGCGGAGCGGCTGCATCGTGGTCAGGTTGATCAGGCGCGACAGTTTCACCGGCAGCGTGTGGTCCTTCTGCGGCGTCGTCGTGGCCTGCACCAGATCGCCACGGTGCAGCGCGGACTGCGGCAGATGCCCGTGCAACTCGATCTCGTACGTCTGGCCGAGGTCGTCGCGCAGCCGGACCGGCGTCACGAGATACTCCGGCCCCTTCTTGAGATCCTTGAACCGGCGGCGGACGCCCTGCCGTCCGGACCGGACCGCGGCCAGCAGCAGGTGCGCGACTCCCGCGGCGATCAGGACGGCGAGCAGGAGCGGTTGCCCGATCTTGATCTCGCGGGTGTACGCGGCGCCGAAGTGCAGGAACCGGCCGGTGATCACGGGGTGGGTGTGCCGGAGGATCCGCTCGCGGTACAGCTCCGTGTCGTCCATGGGGGGATCACCTCCTTGGATGTCCCTCGATAATACGGAGAGTCACATCGTCAGCACAGTGAGTGAATGCCTTCTCTCCTGCGGAACCATCCACCCTGGGCCTATTGATCTCGCGAAACCGGCCCGGAGCCGCGTCTGACGCGGTGAACTTGAGCTGACCCGGTCGTGGGCGCCAAACGGGGATGGGGGCAGGGATGTCGTCGACAACGTACGTGAAGCCGGACAGTGTGCTGGCGCGGACCGCGCGGGAGGTGGTGGAGGCGCACGCCGGTGGGTCCGGCCCGCGCGGCGGGATGATGGCGTGCCCGGTCTGCGGCCAGTCACTGCCCTGCCCCACCGGGCGAGCCGCGGCCGAGGTGCTGTTCGCGGCCGGGCTGGCGCAGTCGTCCGGTCTGGTGGACGCGTCGCGGGGCGGGCTGGGGCCGGCCGGAGAGTCGCCGTTCGGCGCGCCGGTCGTTCCGGCAGCCGTTCCGCACGCTGCTCAGCCCGCGGGCTTTGGTCCGGCGGCGCCGGCGGCGCCGGCCGCGTCGGGCGTGCCGGGGGCGCCACCCGTGCCGATCGTGCCGGTCGTGCCGGTGGCTCCGCCTGTGCCGCATGCGCCGGTCGCGCCGGCTCTGTCCGTCGCGCCGGTTGCGTCCGTGCCGGTGGCTCCGCCTGCGCCACCGGTTGCGGCCGTGCCGCCTGCGTCGGCCGTGCCGGCGGCCGCGCCCGAGTTCGACGCATCGGGTGAGACAGCACCGAGCGAGCTTCTGGCCGCGGTGGCCGCGGCCGTGCCTTCGGCCGAGCCAGAGGCGTCGGGCGGATGGACGACGCCCGAGGAGGAGAACGCGCTGGCCGTCGCCGGCTTCGACACGGCGCCGCCTCCAGCCACCGACCCGGAACCGACCGAGGAGATCGATCCGTTACTGCTCGGGCCGCCGATCTACGACCGGCAGAACCG
>DATBGW010000346.1:0-37467 GCA_036557765.1 Actinoplanes sp. | reverse complement strand
CGGTGATCGTTCGGCTGTCGATCGGGCGGGCCGGTGAGGAGGCCGGCCTGCAGCGCGACGACGCGGACCTCGCCGTACAGGCGCACGCGGAGCTGGGTGAGATGCTGGGGGCGCCGCTGCCCGCGCCCGCGGCATCCTGGGTGCAGCGGTGGGGCGGTGCGCTGCCGCAGTACGCGCCCGGTCACCTCGACCGGATCGCGGCCGCCCGCGTGGCGCTGGCCGACCGGCCAGGCATCGCGCTGGCCGGCGCCGCGTACGACGGTGTCGGCATCCCGGCCTGTGTTGCAAGCGGCGAGACCGCCGCCGAAGACCTCGTGAAGTCGCTGGAGGACGGACATGACTGAGCAGAGCAACGCCGCCCGGCTCCGGGAGCTGAACGCGACGATCCGCTACACCATGTGGTCGGTGTTCCGGGTCGCGACGCCGCTGCCGCCGCTGCGCGAGGAGCTGGCCGGCGAGGTCGACGCCCTGTTCGAGCAGCTGACCGGCAAGGACGTCGTGGTCCGCGGCACGTACGACGTCGCCGGTCTGCGGGCCGACGCCGACCTCATGGTGTGGTGGCACTCCGGTTCGTCGGACGCGTTGCAGGACGCGTACGGACTGCTGCGGCGTACCGCTCTGGGCCGGCACCTGACACCGGTGTGGTCGCAGATGGCGCTGCATCGGCCGGCCGAGTTCAACAAGAGCCACCTGCCCGCGTTTCTCGCCGGTGAAGAGCCGCGGCCGTACCTGTGCGTGTATCCGTTCGTGCGCTCCTACGAGTGGTATCTGCTTGCGGACGAGGAGCGGCGGGCGATGCTGGCCGAACACGGCCGGATGGCGCGCGGCTACCCGGACGTGCGCGCGAACACGGTGGCGTCGTTCGCCTTGGGTGACTACGAGTGGATCCTCGCGTTCGAAGCCGAGGAGCTGCACCGGATCGTTGACCTGATGCGGGACCTGCGGGCGTCCGGCGCGCGGCGGCACGTTCGCGAGGAGATTCCGTTTTACACCGGCCGCCGCCGGTCGGTCAGCGAGCTGATTGCGGCGCTGCCCTGAGCATCGGGACGTGCGGCACGCCGTCGTCCAGGTACTCCGGTCCACTTTGTTCGTACCCGTACTTCGCGTAAAAACGTACTAAATACGCCTGGGCTGCCAGGACGCTCGCTCGATTGCCGATGATCGTCAGTGCCTCGTCCATCAGCCGGGCCGCGTGGCCGGCGCCGCGTGCGTCCGGCGCCACCACGACGCGACCGATGCGCTCGGCGTCGCCGTCGTCCAGAATGCGCAGGTACGCCCGGATGTCGTCGCCCCGTGAAAGCCATACATGACGCGTACCGGGCTCGTCGTCCCGCCCGTCCAGGTCCGCGTACACGCACTTCTGCTCCACCACGAACACGTCGGCACGCAGCTTGAGGATCGCGTACAGCGTGGAGGTGTCGAGATCGCGGAACGACGCCACGCGCACCTCATCGGTGGGCTCGGGATGCATCAGCGAATCGTAGGCGGCGCGCCGTCGCCGGATTCGCGCCCGGGCGTTGTAGGCATAGGTGCCCTGCTCTACGGAGGACATCATGATCAAGCGCAGCAAGCTCTTCGGCAACAAGACCCGGGTGACCTTCTGCCTGCCGGCGGACCAGCCCGTCGGCGCGGTGAGCGTCGTGGGGACGTTCAACGACTGGGTGCCCGGCCGGCACGAGCTGAAGACCCGCCGCGACGGCACCCGGACCATCAGCCTCCAGCTGGACCCGGGTCACTACTCGTTCCGCTACCTGGCCACCGACGGCGTGTGGCTCGACGATGAGCACGCGGACGCGGTCGGCCCGCACGGCAGCGAGCTGCGGCTCTGAGGTCACGCCAGGACGAACCGGTAGCCCCGCTGCTTCAGTGATCTGATCGTGGCGTCCAGTGCCGTGACGGTGTGCCGGCGGTCCCCGCCGCCGTCGTGCAGCAGCACCACCGACCGGTGCTGGACGCCGCGGACGATGCGGGACGTGATCGTCGACGCGTCGGGACGCGTCCAGTCCAGCGGATCGACATCCCAGTCCAGCGCGCGCATTCCGTACCCCCGGATCACCTGCCGGGCTGTGCGGTCGGCCGACCCGTACGGAAATCGGAAGATCGTCGGCGCGACGCCGGCCGCGTCCCGGATCTGCCGCTCGGCGCCCACGACCTCGTGCCTGGCCCGTTTGGTCGACAGCTGCGCCATGTCGCGGTGGTCCCGGCTGTGATTGCAGACCTGGTGACCTTCGCGAACGATGCGGCGGGCGAGCACCGGATAGCGCTGTGCCTCGTCGCCGAGCATGCAGAACGTCGCCGGGACGTGGTGGCGGCGCAACACGGCGAGGATGGCCGGCGTGAACGGAGATGGGCCGTCGTCGAATGTCAGCGCGACGGTCCGGTATGTCGGTACGGGAACAGCCCGGGCGGGTGCCGCCGCCCCGGCCGTGAACAGGACTGCCAGCAGGAGCGATACAGGCTTCGACCGGCGCACGATTTCAATTCTGTCCGGTTTCAACCATAAAAGGGCTATCCGTCCTTCGAACGGGACCGTCATACCGGGCGATTACGCATATCAACCCGAGAACGGTTCACTTCCCCCTACGCTGGACGTATGACCATTTCTGAGAGTGCAGACCTGCACAAAAGGGTTGAGCGTTACGAGGCGGCCGTCGACGAACTCCGATCGGCCTATCGCGACGTGAAGGAGCTTCTGCAGGATCAGGTCCTGTTCGAGCACTGGCAGCAGCTGGGTTCCGAGCTTGGCTTCGCGGGCATGCGGCCGCAGTCCCAAAGCCACCAGCTGAACAGCCAGATCCCCGAGTTGAGCGAGTCCTGGAGCTGAACACCAGACCGCCAGCCGCCCGGGCCTGTCCCGGGCGGCCGTCATTTCTCACACCTTCGGATCCAGCCTGATGGACAGGCTGTTCACGCAGTGGCGGGTGTCCTTCGGGGTGAAGCCCTCCCCGAAGAACACGTGGCCCAGGTGCGAGTCGCACCGGGCACACCGGATCTCGGTTCGGGTCATGCCGAGCGAGCGATCCTCGATCTGCTTGATCGCGCCGGGGATCGCGTCGTCGAAGGACGGCCAGCCACAGTGCGAGTCGAACTTCGTGTCGCTGGGGTACAGCTCCGCCCCGCACGCCCGGCACCGGTACATGCCCTCGGTCTTGGTGCTGACGTACTCGCCGCTCCACGGCGCTTCGGTGCCGGCCTGGCGCAGTACCCGGAACTCGGCCGGTGTCAGCCGGACCCGCCACTCGTCCTCGGTGGTGGGCAGGGTGGTCTCGTCGGTTGCCATGCACCCACGGTACGTCGATGACCGGCGACGTACCGGCAGTGCGCGCGGGCCTTTGGTGACCGTCGTTGAGCCCTCCATGGACGCTGCAGAACCGGCTCGATTCCGACCCACACGGCAGCAGGCCCTCGGCCGCGGCCTCTATCTGGGTGCCCTGATCTCGGTCGTCGGCGTGACCGCCGCCGTGCTGACCGCCGCCGCCGTCGGCGGGCCGCCGTCCTGGGTGTGGCTGCTGCTCGCGTTCGCCCCGCCGCTGTTCGGCGCGCTCGGGGGTGGGCTGCTGCGCCGCCGGCTCGGCACGGAGATCGACGCGGGCGGGATCCGGACGGTCACGCCGTTCGGGCAGGGTGTCGAGCCGTGGAGCAGCGTCGTGGATCTGCGCGCGGAACGTCGCGGCGCCCGTACCGTCGTGTCGGTCTACCTGGACTCCGGCGTGAGCGTGCAGCTGGCCGCGCCGTACAGCGGCGAGCTGTTCGCGGCCGATCCCCAGTTCGAGCTCAAGGTGTTCGCGCTGTCCCATCTGTGGCGGAGCCACCGCTTCGGCGGCGTGCCGTGCTGAACCCGCCGACCCCGGTGCTGGCGAATCGGACAGAAGCGGTTAAACTGCCTGCGACAGAAACGGACCAACTGCAACAGAACGGATACTCCTCATGAGCTTGACGCGCCGGTTGGCTGCTGGACTTCCCGCGGCCGGCGTCGCCGCCTTCGCCACGCTGGCCTTCGCCGGGACCCCGGCGACCGCCGCGACGGCCGACACCGCCGGCTCCCGGCCCGCCGCCATGGCCGCGCCGTGCACCGACGGACCCCGCGCGAAGTGCTCGTACGGCGACGACACCGCCAACGACGACAGTGCCTACCCGGGCGGAGCGGCCGCCGACGACAGCGACTCCGGTGACAGCGACGCCGATGACAGCGACGTCACGGGCTCGGACGACGCGGTCGCCGACGACACGGCCGGCGACGACGACCGCGGCAACCCGGGATACGGCGGATCCTCGCCGACTCCCACGCCGAGCACCTCGACGCCGACCGGGAACACCGACACCGTGCCGCCGGGCGGCGTCAGCCCGACCACAGTGGCGCCGTCACCGAGCTCGACCCCCGGTGGGGGTGTGAGCGCGGGCGGCACGCTGCCGCTGACCGGCGCGCCGATGGGGATCACCGCCGGGATCGGGGGGCTGCTGGTCGCGGGTGGAGCTGCCGCGATGTGGTACACACGGCGCCGCCGCAACGCCTGATGAGTGCGCTACGCCAGGGCCGTCCGGATCATCGGGCGGCCCTGGCGCCGTTGTGGCATAGGGTCGGCGCATGGCTTCCAGCAAGGCCGTGGCCGAAGAACGGGACATCGCCGGCCGTACGGTGCGCCTGACCAGCCCGGACAAGGTCTGCTTTCCGCAGCGGGGGTACACCAAGCGGGACGTCTTCGAGTACTACCTCGCGGTGGGCGACGGCATCCTGCGCGCACTGCGCAACCGTCCCACGACGCTGCAGCGGTTCCCGGACGGCATCGACGGGGAGATGTTCTTCCAGAAGCGGATCTCCACCCGGGGAGTCCCGTCCTGGGTGCATACCGCGACGATCAGTTTCCCGAGCGGGCGTACCGCCGACGAACTGTGCCCGACCGACCTGGCGCACGTCGCGTGGGCGGCCCAGATGGGGACCATCGTGTTCCACCCGTGGCCGGTACGGGACGGTGCGGTGGACACGCCGGACGAGCTGCGCATCGACCTGGATCCGCAGCCGGGCACCGACTTCGCCGACGTCATCCGTACCGCCGGGGTGGCCCGCGAGGTGCTGACCGATCTGGGCTGGACCGGCTATCCGAAAACGTCCGGCGGGCGCGGCGCGCACATCTACATCCGGATCGCGCCGCGATGGTCGTTCATCGAGGTGCGCCGTGCCGCGATCGCGCTGGCGCGCGAGATCGAACGCCGCAGTCCCGACCACATCACCACGTCGTGGTGGAAGGAGGAACGCGGCCGGCGGGTCTTCCTCGACTACAACCAGATGGCCCGCGACCGGACCATCGCGTGCGCCTACTCGCTGCGGGCGAACGCGCGGGCCACCGTGTCGGCGCCGGTGACCTGGGATGAGCTCGCCGACGTCGAGCCGGACGATTTCGATCTGGGGACGATGCCGAAGCGGTTCGCGGAAATCGGCGACCCGCATGCTGCGATCGATGACGTGGCCCACGACATCACGCCGCTGCTCGAGTGGTCGGCGCGGGACGAGAAGGCCGGCGCCGGCGACCTGCCGTACCCGCCGGATCATCCGAAGATGCCCGGCGAGCCGCCACGGGTCCAGCCGAGTCGCAAGAACCCGGCCAACTGGGCCGATTAGGCCATGCGGGCGCGAACCGGTCGCTCGGCCGGCTCGTCGGCGAGCGCGCGACCCACGTTGATCAGACCGGTGCCGACGCGCCGGCGCCACCGGTGCGGGGCGCGTTCGACGGCTGTCTGGCGGCGGAGCTCCGCCTCGCGGAGGCGCTCGTCCTGCAGCACGCGGGCGGTCATGAGAGTGAGGTAGGGAAACATCACAGTACTCCTTCGACACTTGCTAAACGTCTTTGCTGGTGTTGTTATTGATAGTAGCTCGCGTCTTGACACCAGTCAAACTCGTTAGGTGGTTAGCAGCATGGATTTTCCCGAACCGCTGCGGATCGTCCAGTCGTTCGCGGACTCGGTGGATGTCGAGTCGGGCCAGGACGATCTCGACTCGCCGGCACGGTTCGGCCGCTGGCTGGTCGCGCACGGCTTCGACCACCCGGCACCCACCGAAGAGGAACGGGTGCTGGCGCTCGGTGTCCGGGACGCGCTACGCGAGGAGCTCATGGCCCATCACGGCGACGGCGACTCGGGGGCCGCGCGGGGGCAGCTGGACGCGTACGCCCGGATGGTGCCGCTGCGCGCGTCGTTCGGCGCCGGGCCGGCGGCGTTGGTGCCCGCCGGTGGGGGAGTCTCGGTTCTGCTCGGCACGGTGCTGGCCGCGATCGTGATCGCCGAGCACGAGGGCACCTGGGAGCGGGTCAAGATCTGTCGCGAGGAGACCTGCCAGGTGGCGTTCTACGACCGGTCCAAGAACCAGTCGAAGACGTGGTGCTCAATGGGCGTCTGCGGAAATCGCAACAAGACCCGCTCGTACCGCGACCGTCAGCGCACCGCCACCCCCTCCGCGTAGCCGCGCCCATTTCCTCCAGCACCTCAGGGCAGGTTGCGCTTCATGCCGACGTGTGACGCGACGAAGCCCAGCGACTCGTAGAACCGGTGGGCGTCCAGCCGCCGGCGATCCGTGGTGAGCTGCGCGAGGCCACATCCGCGTTCCCGCGCACGGTCGAGAGCCCAGATCATCATTGCGCGTCCGACGCCCGTGCCGCGCCGGTCACGGCGGACCCGGACCGCTTCGATGGTCATGCGCTCCGCGCCGCCGCGGCTCAACGATGGCGTGAACGTGAGCTGGCACGTGCCGATCACCGCGCCACCTTCGTCCGCGACGATCAACTCGTTGTGCGGGTCGGCGTCGATTGCGTCGAATGCCCGCCACAGGGCCGCATCGGCGTGCTCCGCGATGACGGGCATCCGGCTGCGCGTGATCTCGTCGTCCTCGAGCAGCGCGAGGATGGCCGGCACGTCGGCGCGGGTGGCGAGGCGGAACGCGACCATGCGCGACATGGTGCCACGTCGCCCGGCGGCACCGGTCGCGCGACCACAACTCCAAGATCGCGGGGAAGGGGGCGGGAGGGGTGGCGGGGGAGCGGGAGGATGGCAGCATGCGACTGCTGTTGGTGCCGCTGCGGCGTGCGTACCGGGGTGTGGTGTGGCTGGCCAACTCGCCGGGGACGCTTATCCTCGCGTACCTCATGCTCATCGTGGTGTGTGGCCTGATCTACAGCCAGGTGGAGCGGGACGCCACGCTCGGCGACGCGGTGTGGTGGGCGGTCGTGACGGCCTCGACGGTCGGTTACGGCGACATCTCGCCGGAGTCCTGGCAGGGCCGGGTGCTCGCCGGGCTGCTGATCTCCGTCATGGTACTGGTGGTCATCCCGCTGATCACCGCGCACTTCGCCAGCAAGCTGATCGTGGACCGGGACGCGTTCCGGCACGAGGAGCAGGAGGAACTCAAGAACAACCTGCGCCGCGTCAGGGTGCTGCTGGAGGAACTGGCCGAACGGGAGGGCGTCACCGTGCCGGACAGCGCTGGCCCTCCGCCGGCACCCGCAGATCGATGAGGTACGCGTCCACGGCGTTGGCGATGCACGGCGTGCTCGGGTATGCGGTGTGTCCCTCGCCCTCCCACGTCAGCACGCGCCCGGTGCCGAGCATGGTGGCCAGGTCGGCGGTGTTCTCGTACGGCGTGGCCGGGTCGCCGGTGGTGCCCACGACCACGATCGGCGGCGCGCCGGCGGCCTGACCGGTCGGATACGGATCCTTGCGGCCGGGCCAGAACACGCACGGCAGCATGGAGATCGCCAGCGGCGCCCCGAACAGCGGATACTTCGCCCGCCACTGACTTTGCAACTGCCGGATCCGGTTCACCGACGGCGCATCCGTAGCGTCGACACAGTTCACGCTCAGCAGCGCGTCGGACAGGTTGGTGTAGGTGCCGTTCGACTCGCGTTCAACGTAGGTGTCCGCGAGGTTGAAGACTCCCTCCGCGCGGCCGGTCCGCAGCTCGTCGATCGCCTGCGCCAGCCGTGGCCAGTTGGACTCGGTGTAGAGCGAGGCGACCACACTCGTGAAGACCCAGCCGCGAGTGGCAGCACGGCCGTCGTCGCCGCGCACCGGCGAGCTCTCCGCCTTGGCGAGCGCGTCGGTCACCGCGCCGCGCGCGTCCGGTGCGATCGGGCACCGGTTCGGCGTCGCCCTGCACCAGGTCGCGAAGTTACCGAACGCGCGCTCGAAACCCTTGGCCTGGGTCTCCGAGGACGCGACGAATCCTTCCTTGGGGTCGATCGCGCCGTCCAGCACCAGCGCCCGGACGCTGCCGGGATAGAGCTGGGCGTACGTGGCGCCGAGCAGCGTGCCGTACGAGAAGCCGAGATACGTGGTCTTGGCATCGCCGACGGCCGCCCGGATCGCCTCCATGTCATGGGCCGCCTGCTCGGTCGAGAACTGCGACAGCCGGTCGCCGTACTTGTCCCGGCAGCCGTCCGCGACGCGCCGGTTGAGCGCCACCACCTTGTCGAAGCCGGCCTGGCTGACCGGGTCCGGATCGGCGGCGTTGATCTCGTCCTGTTCGGTGCTGTCGATGCACCGGATCGGATCGGAACGGCCGACGCCGCGGGGGTCGAACCCGACGATGTCGAACCGGTCGGTGATCGCGGTCGGCAGGCCACCGAGGGCCTGTCCGAACGTCACGTACACGGCGAAGTCGAAGCCGGACACACCCGGACCGCCCGGATTGACCAGCAGGGACCCGATCCGGTCGTGCTGGGTGCGGGACCGGACCCGGAGCAGCTGGATCTCGTACGTCCGGCTGCCGGTCGGCGCGGCCCAGTCGCGCGGCACGGCGACGGAGGCGCAGTCGTACGTCATGCCGCTGGCGGCACGTCCGACGAGCCGGCGCGGCACCTCGGGACAGGGCCGCCAGGCCGCCGCCTTCGTGCCCGGCACGGTCGCCGCGCCGCCGGCGCTCGGTGTGGGCGCCGGGGTGCCGGACCGGTTGGGCGCGTGCCCGGGCATCGTGCATCCCGACGTTGCGAGGACGACAGCGGCGAGCAGACCGATCACGAGGCGGGAGGTACGCGGCACGGCTCGAGGCTACGCGGTGCCCGCGACACCACCCGTCAACACGTCGGCCAGGTTGAACGTCACCGGCCGTTCCAGCTGCTCGTACGTGCAGGAGCGCGGTTCCCGGTCCGGACGCCAGCGCTCGAACTGCGCGGTGTGCCGGAACCGTTCGCCCTCCATGTAGTCGTACCGGACCTCCACCACGCGTTCCGGCCGCAGCGGGACGAACGACAGGTCCTTGCCGTTGTTCCACCGGCTGTACTCGTTCTTGCGAGGCGTACGTTCGCCCAGCAGCTGCTGCGCCCAATCCCACGGATGACCGTCGAACGTGGTCACCAGGTGCTGCAGCTCGACGAACAGCTCTTCCCGAACGGCGATCGGGAACGCCCCGATGACGCCGACGGAGTTCAGCACGCCCCGGTCGTCGTACAGCCCGAGCAGCAGCGAGCCGATCCGGTCGTCCGCGGTCTTGTGCAGCCGGTATCCGGCGACCACGCAGTCGGCCGTACGCTTGTGCTTGATCTTGGTCATGACGCGCCTGTCCGGCTCGTACAGGACCTCGGGGCTCTTCGCGATGAGCCCGTCCAGGCCCGCTCCCTCGAACTCGGCGAACCAGCGCCGCGCGGTCGCCAGGTCCTCGGTGGCCGGCGTGACGTACACCGGCGGCTCGGCCTTCGCGAGCACCTCGAGCAGCCGCGCCCGCCGCTGCCCGAACGGCACCTGCGTCAGATCCTCGTCGCCGACCGCCAGCAGATCGAACGCCACGAAGCTTGCCGGCGTCTGCTCGGACAGCAGCTTGACCCGGCTGGCCGCCGGATGGATGCGCTGTTGCAGGGCCTCGAAGTCCAGCGTGTTGCGGTCGGTGTCGGCCACGATGACCTCGCCATCGATCACCGCCCGGTCCGGGAAGTTCGCCCGCACCGCCTCGACGACCTCGGGGAAGTACCGCGTCATCGGCTTCTCGTTGCGGCTGCCGATCTCCACCTCGGCGCCGTCCCGGAAGATGATCGACCGGAAGCCGTCCCACTTCGGCTCATAGATCTGTCCGGGCGGAATGTCGGCGACCGGCTTTGCCAGCATCGGCTTCACGGGCGGGTTGATCGGCAGGTCCATCTGCCCAGTCTCCCCATTCCACCGGGAATCGGAAGACCGATCATGGGTATGGCAGATGTATGGGCTCGCGTGTGGTGGTGCTGACCGGTGCGTCCAGCGGCATCGGCCGGGCCGCCGCGCTGGCGTTCGCGAACCGGGGTGACCGCCTCGTGCTCGCGGCCCGCGGGCCGGCCGACCTGGCCGCGGTGGCGGCCCGGTGCGGCGGCGATCCGCTGACCGTGCCGACCGACGTGACCCGGGCGGCCGACGTCGAGCGGCTGGCAGCCGCCGCCGTCGACCGGTTCGGGCGCATCGACGTCTGGGTGGACACCGCCGCGGTCATGGCGTACGGGAAATTCGAGAGCATCCCGCCGGACGTGTTCGACCGGGTCGTCACCACCGATCTGCTCGGTCCAGCGAATGTCGCGCGCGCCGCGCTCCGGCAGTTCCGCGCGCAGGGCGAGGGCACGATGATCCTGTGCAGTTCGCTGCTCGCGCACATCACCGTGCCGTACATGTCGGCGTACGCGACGGCGAAGTGGGGGATGCGCGCGCTGGCCCGCACGCTGCGGCAGGAGACACGGGACGCGCCGGACATCCACGTCTGCACGCTGGCGCCGGGCAGTGTCGACACGCCGATCTACACCAGCGCGGCCAACTACGCCGGCTTCGTCGGGCGTCCGCCGCCGCCGGTCGATTCGGCGGAGCGGATCGCGGACGCGATCGTACGGCTGGCCGGCCGGCCCAAGCCGGCGGTCTCGGTCGGTGCGGCGAACCCGCTGATCCGGTTCGGTTTCGCCGTGCTGCCGCCGGTGTACGACGCGCTGGTCGGACCGTTGATCCGGGTCGGCGGGCTGTCCCGGACCGGGGCCGCGCCGACCACCGGGAACGTGTTCGCGTCGGCGCGTCGGGTGGAGGGCGGGGCGGCGCGGTGGAGTCGAGGTGTCGTCGGCGCGGCCGCCGCCGGGGCCGCGGCGGCGCTCACCGGCGCGGCCGCCCTGGCCCTACGCCGCGCCCGCCGCTGACTGTCCCGTCCCGTCCCTCTTGCCGCGATCTTGGAGTTGTGGTTGCCTTTTCGCGGCTTTGCATCCGCTTTGCGCCAACCACAACTCCAAGATCGCGGGGCTTACCGCACCAATAAGGTCACCAGGCGGTCCAGCTCCGCCCGCGGGTCCTCGGCGAGTCCCATGTGGACCGGACCGGCGCGCAGAATCGTGCTGCGCGGGGCAACCAGCCAACGGAACCGCTCACCGAGCGTCATCCCGCGCGAGGCGTCGTCGTCCGTACACGTCGTCTCCCATCCGGCCAGGGCGGCGCGGATGGCGTCGAGGTCGGCGTCCGGATCCAGCGCCCGCAGCCGCTGGGCATCCAGATGCGTGCGGGCGGCGAGGAAGTCCCGCAGCTGGCAGTACAGCACCACGCCGACGTTGATGACCTCGCCCCGCTCGACACGCGGGACGGCCTGGATGACCGCGTACTCGTACGGCGCTCTCACGGCAACCACGCCTCCGGCTCGGCGGCACGGGCGGACAGGTGGTCCCGATAGGCGTCCCGGTCGCCGTCGTCCAGCCATTCTCCCGGGACCAGCGCGATGACCTCGTCGAGCAGCGCGGGCGTGAGCTGGGCCGTCAGCTCGGCACCGGCCGCGGCGGTCGCGGTGGCGAACGGCTTCAGCACGTGGTCCTCGGTGCGGTACGACCGGTGCACGACGCCGGCGGCGCGCGCCCAGTCGTGGTGGAAGTACAGCGTCGCGCCGTGATCGATGAGCCATAACCGGCCGTGCCAGATCAGCAGATTGGGGTTGCGCCAGCTGCGGTCCGCGTTCTCCACGAACGCGTCGAAGCACAGCACCCGCGACGCGAGATCGGGGTCCACCGGATGCGCGACCGGGTCGAAGCCGAGTGCGCCGGGCAGGAAGTCCATGCCGAGATTGGTGCCGGCGCTGGCCTTGATGAGTTCCTGGACCTCCTGGTCGGGTTCGGCGCGGGCCACCACGGGATCCAGCTCGGCCACCACCAGTTCCGGTACGGCGAGTCCCAGCCGGCGGGCCAGCTCGCCGGCGATGACCTCGGCGACCAGCGCCTTCGGTCCCTGGCCGGCGCCGCGGAACTTCATCACGTACGTGCCGAGGTCGTCCGCCTCGACGATGCCGGGCAGCGAGCCACCTTCGCGCAGGGGTGTCACGTATCGGGTGGCGGTCACCTGGCGCAGCACGCCGATCACCCTAGCGGCCGCGCTTACCCTGATCCCGACCCAACCCGCCGCCTCGAAGGACCCTCCACTTGCCCTCCGCGATCTTGGAGCTGCGGTTGGCGCAAATACGGCTTTAGGCGGCAAAAGGGCAACCACAAATCCAAGATCGCGGGGAAGTGACTGTTCGCCTGGAGCGAACCGGCCTGTCGGGAAGCAGCTGCAACGGTGTAAGTGTGTAATCACACGAACGCCAGGAGGTTGTCATGCGATTCCGCCCACCGCCAGGGGCCCGTAGCGAGCCACCACCCGCCGACGATGCCGCCGCCTGGATCACCGGCGCCGTGGCGGATGCCTGGTTCACCGGCCCGCCCGAGGTCGTCATCGACCGCGACGAGATCATCATCTGGGGTCAGCTGCCCGAGCCGGAGCTCGGCGCGGACGCCACCGACGCCGACAAGGCGGCCGCGCAGGCCGGCCGCATCGCCCAGTTCCGCGAGGACACCCGTGAAGACCGCATCCGGGTGGCGCGCCAGGTCGAGCACCGCTACCAGCGCAAGGTCGCGTGGGGCATCCGGTGCGGAGGCACGTCGCAGTTGTTCACGCATCTGTCCGCGCCGGTGATGACCCGCCTGCGCCAGCCCGAACGCCAGGTGCTGGACACGCTTGTCGACGCCGGCGTGGCGCGGTCCCGCTCGGAGGCGCTCGCCTGGTGCGTGCGGCTGGTCGGCGAACACACCACGGACTGGCTGACCGACCTCCGCGAGGCGATGACCAAGGTCGACGAACTCCGCCGCCAGGGCCCCACCACGGTCTAGAACTCCCCGCGATCTTGGAGTTGTGGTTGGCCCGGATGCCCGCAAAGCGGGCATAAGGGCAACCACAACTCCAAGATCGCGGGAGGAGGGGCGGGTCAGAGGACGTAGGCGTCGGTCCAGAGCTGGCGGCTGTGGCCGGCCAGGACCTCCATCAGGCCCACCGCCTGGCTGTCGGTCAGTGCCGCCACGAAGTCGATGACCGCCCGGCCGCGGGCCCGGCTGATCCGGTCCGGGGTACCGTCCGGCAGCTCGGCCTCGGCGAGCTCCACCAGATCCCGGATCCGGCGCGGCAGCCGCTCCTCCTCGTCCGGGTCGGTCAGCCAGGCGAGCAGCGACTCGACCAGCGAGGCCAGCAGCCGGCCCTGCCCGCGCTGGTGCAGCGCCAGGTCCGGCCGGGCCAGCACGAACCGGTTCTGCACGAACTTGAGCACCTGCACCTCATGCCACTGCGCACGGGACAACGCCACGTGCCCGGACCGGACGGCCGGCTGCTCCACCACGTCGATGGCCTCGACCAGCCGCCGGGTCCACGTCGCGGAGAACGCCGCCACCTGCGCCTCGGCCTCCAGCGAGCCGTCGAACGGCGCTGCAAGCAGGCCGTCGACCAGCTCCGCCCGGACCACCTCGACCGCCGCCGCGAACGCGTCGTCGTCGGCGATCCAGGAGTCCTTCCGGTGCAATTGACGGCGCAACGACTCGATGGCCCGGCCGGATCCTCGTTCGTACAGGTCATCGTCGGGCACCGTGCGCAACGACGACCGCTGCCAGGCCATCAGCTCGGCCGCGACGGCGCCCTGCTGCAGAACGCCGACCCGATACACGTCCTCGAGGTCGTGGATGGCGTACGCGATGTCGTCGGCGGTGTCCATCACCGACGCCTCGACGGTCTGTTGCCAATCGGCGACCCGACCGGCGAACGGCGCCCGCGCCTGCAGCAGGTCGTCGACCTCGGTGGAGTACGCGCCGAACTTCAGCGACCCGCCGTCCGGGTCGTCCGGCGGTGCACCGGCGCCCCGCGGCGGCGGATCCATGTGCCGCGGGTGGGGCTGCGGATGCGTACGCCTGGTCCATGGGTACTTGAGGATCGCGGCCCGGACCGCGGCGGTGAGATTGAGCCCGATGGTCGCCTCGCCACGGATCTCGGTGCTGGTGACGATCCGGTACGACTGGGCGTTCCCTTCGAAGCCGTCCCGCAGCCGCAACCGCTGCCGCGCGAGGTGGTCCAGCACACGTTCGCCCAGGTGCCCGAACGGCGGGTGACCGAGGTCGTGGGCCAGCGCCGCGGCCTCCACGACGTCCGCATCGCAACCGCCCAGCTTCTCCAGGATGTCGGCGCGCCCGGCGCGCGCGGTCACCCGCTCGGCGATGGCGCGCGCCACCTGCGCCACCTTGAGCGAGTGGGTGAGCCGGTTGTGCACGAGCAGGCCGGCGCCGCCGGGACTGATCACCTGCGTGACGCCGCCGAGCCGCGCGAAGAACGGCGAACCGACGATCCGGTCCCGGTCCACCCGGAACGGGCTCAGCGCCAGGTCACCGGGTGCGACCAGGCTGTCGCCGAAGAGACGCTCGGCGCGCGGATCCGCCATGCGAGAACGCTAACAACAAGCGCGCTGGCGAGGACCGCCGGTGGCCGGTCAGACTGGGGAGATCACGGCGTACGGAAAGGGGCGCGGATGGCGAAGCAGGCTGACCGGCGGCGGTGGAGGACGGGACCTCTGGCCGCACTGGCGTTGGGCGCGGCGGCGGTCTGGGCCGTGCGGGACATCCCCCGGCAGATGGGGGCGCGGGCGGCCGGCGAGCGGGCCCGGCGGGTGGACGCGTCGCCGCAGTTCTCCGACGGAAAGTTCCACAACAGCGTGCCGGCTTCCCAGGTCACCGTCGCGTCCGTACCCCGGCTCATCGCCGCGTCCCTCGCCGACCGCGACCGCCGGCGGCCGCGCCAGCCGATCCCGGTCGTACGGCCGGAGAGCGGCGGCGATCCGGACGGCCTCTACGTCACCTGGTACGGGCACTCGTCCGCCCTGATCGAGATCGACGGCCGGCGCGTCCTGGTGGATCCGGTCTGGGGCGAACGCTGCTCGCCGTCCCGGCTGCTGGGTCCGAAGCGGATGCACGAGCCCCCAGTGGCGCTGCGCGAGCTGCCACCGCTGGATGCCGTGCTGATCTCCCATGACCACTACGACCACCTGGACATGGAAAGCATCCAGAACCTGGTGGATCTGCAGGCCGCCCCGTTCCTTGTTCCGCTGGGCGTGGGCGCGCACCTGGAGCGGTGGGGCGTCCCGCCGACCCGGATCGTGGAGCTGGACTGGAACGAGCGCGCCACGGTGGCCGGCATCGAGTTCGTGTGCACGGCCGCCCGCCACTTCTCCGGCCGCGGCTTCTCCCGGGACGAGACGTTGTGGTCGTCCTGGGTGATCGCCGGACCCCGCCGGCGGGCGTTCTACTCCGGCGACACCGGTTATTTCCCGGAGTTCGGGGACATCGGGACGCAGCACGGCCCGTTCGACGTGACGCTGGTGCAGATCGGCGCGTACGGCGAGGCGTGGCCGGACATCCACATGGTGCCGGAGGACGGCGTGGCAGCGCATGTGGACGTCCGCGGTGGCCTGATGGTTCCGGTGCACTGGTGCACGTTCAACCTGGCGCTGCACGACTGGGCCGAGCCGGCCGACCGGGTCTGGCGGGAGGCCAAGGCGCGGGACGTGTCGCTGGCCGTGCCGCGTCCGGGTGAGCGGATCGATGTGGACAACCCACCGGCCGTAGACGGCTGGTGGCAGGCCATCACCTGACCCTGCTTGTTTGCCGCGATCTTGGAGTTGTGGTTGCCCTTATGTCCGTTGCATGGAGCTTTGTGCCAACCACAACTCCAAGATCGGGGGTTATCCAGCCGGGGTGCACACCGTCACGGCGGACGGCGCCACCTGGATAGTGAGCTTCTTGACCGCGTCCCGGGCGCCGCCGTCCAGTTCGTACTCCAGCTTGTGGCGCAGCTTGACGTCGACCCGCCGGGCCCGCGTGATCCGTACGAACGGAGAATGATCGGAACGGCCCACCGCCATCGTGCCGAGCGCCCGCGCCCACTGCATCGCGCCCTGCGCCGTGGCCACACCGACGTCCAGCCAGCCGTCGTCCGGTTTGGCGTCGTCGAACGCGTGGATGCCGCCGGTGATCGTGCCGACGTTGCCGACCAGCACGCAGCTGGCCTCGTCGTCGAACCACTCGACGCCGTCGATGAGCACCTTCGCCTCGGGCGCTGCCCCGTTGACGTGCCGGAGACCGGTCCAGACGTACGCCAGCTTGCCCAGCCGGTCCTTCATTCCCCGGTCGGCGTCGCGGATCAGCGCGCCGTCGAAGCCCACGCCGGCCATCACCGCGAAGTACTCCCCGTTGAGCCGGCCCAGGTCGATGCGCCGGCGTTCGCCATGGAACGCCAGCTCGACCGCCTTCTCCAGGTCGTCGGGGATGCCGAGGTTGCCGGCGAGCAGGTTGCCGGTGCCGGCCGGCAGGATGGCCAGCGGGATCTTGGCGCCGCCCTTCTCCCGGGCGAGCACGTCGATCGAGCGCTGGACCATCCCGTCGCCGCCCCACACCATGAGCAGATCGACGCCGGCCTTGACGGCCTCGCGCACCTTCTTCGGCGCCTTGCGGCTCTTCGGCACTTCGTACCAGAGGAGCTTGTCGACGTTCTGGTCGGTGATCCGGCGGCGCAGCTCGTCCAGGCCGCCGCCGAGCGTCTTGCGGCGGTGCGCGACGACCGCCACGGTGCGGGGGGTACGCATACTCCCCGCGTTACCCGATCGCCGCGGAAATTACTCAGCTCACGGATTCCCGCATGCGCTGCTCGGCGGCCGCGCTGCGGATCACCATCAGGCGCAACTCCAGCTCGTCGGCCACCGTCGCGGCCAGATGCTCGAGTGCGATGAGCTGGCGCTGCGTCGCCTCGCGGGGCCGGTTGTCGATCACGTTCACCGTGCCCAAGCGGTATCCGTCCCGGGTACGGATCGGCGCGGCCGCGTAGAACCGCAGCCCCAGCTCGCCCCGTACCAGCGGGTGCTCGAGCGTGCGCGGGTCGACCGCCGCGTTGTTGATCACGTACACGTCGTCCTGCTGGATGACCGACGCGCATAGACCCGGCTCCTTGCCGACCTCCCGTACGCCGGACAGACCCTGGCAGGCGGCGAGCCACACCCGGTCCTCCTCGACAAGCGACACCGTCGCGATCGGAGTGTCGAAGAGCGCCCCGGCCACGTACGCGATCCGCTGGTACGCCTCCTCGATCGGCTGGTCGACGAGCCGGTAGCGGCGGACGGCCGCCAAGCGGTCCCGTTCCTGCTGGTCGAGGTACGGATAAGCGGCGTCCGACAGCGGACTGCTGTTGGTCACGGGAACCCCCTCACGCGGATGATCGCTCGCGGTCACAGTGAGCTTAGTAACTGCGCAAGGCGCCGCCGCAATGCTCCGCGAACGCCAAATCCGGTCTGACGGCTTCGCCGGCCGTCGATGTCGCACAATCTGTCCCTCGTCTCCGCGCCGTCTCCGCGCCGTCTCCGCGCCGTCTCCGCGCCGTCTCCGCGCCGTCTCCGCGCCGTCTCCGCGCCGTCTCCGCGACCCTCTCCGCGATCTTGGAGTTGTGGTTGCCCTTATGCGGCTTTCAAGATGCTTTGTACCAACCACAACTCCAAGATCGCGGAGGATCAGTCCGCCTCGTCGGCCCAGACGCGCCAGTCGTCCAGCACGCCGTAGAGGGCCGGGGTGAGCCATCCGGGCGCGGACCGGCGGAATACCCCGGGCTCCATCGTTCCCGCGCCCTCCGGCAATGCGCCGACCAGGTGCGGCACGAGCTCGCTGAGGTTTTCCCAGTGCACCAGCTCGGGATCGGCCGGCCAGGCCCCGAGCACCACCCCGGCCGGTACACCGCGCCGGGACAGCGCCTCCAGCGTCAGCGCCGTGTGGTTCAGCGTGCCCAGCCCGGCACGGGACACGACGATGGCGCCGACCCCGAGCGTGGTGGCAAGGTCGGCCAGCGTCCATGGTTCGCCCGACGGCCGTACGCCCATCGGCACAAGCAGGCCGCCTGCCCCCTCGACCAGCACCAGGTCGTGGCGGGCGGACTCGGCCCGCAGCGTGTCCACCACTTCGTACAGCTCCAGCGGCGGCTGCTGGGCCACCCGCGCGGCGGCCAGCGGCGCCAGCGGGTCCGGATAGGACGCCAGCGTCCGTACGGTGTGCGGTCCCGCCAGTCGGCGCACGACGTCGATGTCGGTGGGCTCGCCGCCGGCGGTGCCGGTCTGTCCCGGCTTTATCACCGCGACGCGCAGCCCGGCGGACTGCGCCGCCGCCGCGATAGCGGCGGTGACGATGGTCTTGCCGACACCGGTGTCCGTGCCGGTAACGAGGACGACGCCGTGCCACTCGCCGGCTTCCGGCCGTCGTGGGGCGGTCGCGGTGGCCGGTGTCGGAGCCTGCGCCGACAGCTCCGCCTCGATCTCGTCGACCACCGCGGCGGCGGCTGCGGGAAGCGGGATGTCCGCGAGCGGCCCGTCCGGCAGGTCGGGATCGGCGAGCGGCCGATCGGGGTCGGCAAGGGGCGGGACCGGGTCGGCAAGGGGCGGCTCGGGGTCGGTGAGCGGCGGCTCGGGGTCGGCGAGCGGCGGCTCGGGGTCGGCAAGGGGCGGTTCGGGATCGCCCAGCGGGCCGGCGGGCGCGGGGGAGACGGGCATGTCGGGCGGCGTAGGCGGCTCGTCTGGAGGCGCCGGGACGGGAGAGACCGGGATGTCGGGCAACACCGGCGACGTGGGAACGGGCGTCGGCGGATTAGTTGAGGGCGCCGCCGGACTCAAAGGGTGTGCTGGCGAGCTTTGAGGGGGCGGTGGCGGGTTCGGAGGGGGCGTCGGCGGCTTCGAAGCGGGCGCTGGTGAAGTAGAAGCGGGTGAAGTCGGAGCGGGTGCGGGCGCCGCTGTTGGCTCTGCGGGGGCTGGGTCAGCCGGCGCGCTGCCCCCATCCTCCCCGCGATCTTGGAGTTGTGGTTGGAACGAAACCGGCCTCAAGCCGCGAAAAGGCAACCACAACTCCAAGATCGCGGAGAGTGTGCGGGGGGTCATGGGGCGGACTCCACTATCACGTCCAAGGCGTGGGCGAAGTCGGCGTCGGGCACGCCGGCGTTCAACGTCAGCCGCAGCCGCGACGAACCATCCGGAGTGGACGGTGGCCGGAAGCATCCCACGGCGACGCCGCGGTCCCGGCAGCCCGCGGCCCATGCAACAGCCGCCTCGGGGCCGGGCGCCACGACCGAGAGCACCCCGGCGGCGGGCGTCGCCACCGGGAATCCGGTCGCCCGCAGCCGCGCGACCGTCTGCTCGGCTCGCGCGCGCAGCACCGCGCGCCGGTCGTCGGCGGCCCGGGCCACGCCCAGCGCCGCCCGCACGCCGGCGACCACAGCCGGCGGCGGCGCGGTGTCGTAGATGAACGTGCGGCCGGTGTCCACCAGATGCCGGACGAACTCGGCCGGCCCGGCGACCACGCCACCGGCGCCGCCCAGCGCCTTGGAAAGCGTGGCGGTCACCACCACATCCGGCCGCCCGGCGAGCCCGGCCGCGGCCACCCCGCCGGAGCCGTGCGGGCCCAGCACGCCGGCCGCGTGGGCGTCGTCCACGACCAGCACCGCCCCGCGTGCGGACGTCACGGCGTACAGCTCGGCCAGCGGCGCCAGGTCACCGTCCACAGAGAACACCGACTCGGTCACCACGACGGCCGGCCGCCCGGGCGCGCGCGCGTCCAGCACTGCCGCGACGGCCGCGGGGGACGCGTGCGCCGCCACCACGGTCTCGGCGCCGGAGAGCCGGCAGCCGTCGATGAGCGAGGCATGGTTGTACGCGTCGCTGATCAGAAGCGTTTCCCGGGTGGCCACGCCGCGGACGGCGCCGAGGTTCGCCAGGTAGCCGGAGGAGAACACCAGCGCCTGCTCGGCGCCGAGCCACTCGGCCAGGTCGGACTCCAGCGCCGCGTGCTCGTCGGTGGAGCCGCGCACCAGGCGGGAGGCGGTTGCTCCCAGCCCGTACGCCTCGAGGGTCTTGGTCGTGGCGGCGATCACCGCGGGGTGGCGGGCCAGGCCGAGGTAGTCGTTGCCGGCCAGATCGACGACCGGTTCGTCGGCGGCGCGCGGACGCAGCCGGCGGGTCAGGCCGGCCTCCGCGCGAGCCTCGGCCAGCTGCTCCAGCGCGTCCAACCAGGCCGTCACGCAGGGGAACCTATCAGGGGACAGTGACCAAGTAGGGTACGGGCATGCCTGAGATCCTCGACCGCGCCCGCGCCCGGGTGCTCGCAGACGGTGTCGGTCTGGACGAGGCGGGCGTGCGGGAGGTGCTGCGGCTGCCGGACGACGATCTGGCGGAGCTGCTGCAGCTGGCGCACGAGGTGCGGACGGCCTGGTGCGGCCCGGAGGTGGAGGTCGAGGGCATCGTGTCGGTCAAGACCGGCGGCTGCCCGGAGGACTGCCACTTCTGCTCGCAGTCCGGGCTGTTCACGTCGCCGGTCCGGGCGGTCTGGCTGGACGTTCCGTCGCTGGTCGAGGCGGCCCGGCAGACCGCCGCGACCGGTGCCACGGAGTTCTGCATCGTGGCCGCCGTGCGCGGTCCGGATCGGCGGTTGATGGCGCAGATGCGCGAGGGTGTCGCGGCGATCCGGGCGGAGGTCGACATCCAGATCGCTGCAAGCCTCGGCATGCTGACCCAGGAGCAGGTCGACGAGCTGGTCGCGATGGGCGTGCACCGCTACAACCACAACCTCGAGACGTGCCGCAGCTACTTCCCGAACGTGGTGAGCACGCACAGCTGGGAGGAGCGGTGGAACACGCTCGCGATGGTGCGCGACTCCGGTATGGAGGTCTGCTGCGGCGGCATCCTGGGGTTGGGCGAGAGCCTTGAGCAGCGGGCCGAGTTCGCCGCGCAGCTGGCCGCCCTGTCGCCTGATGAGGTGCCGCTGAACTTTCTCAACCCGCGGCCGGGCACGCCGTTCGCCGACCGGCCGGTCGTGGAGGGCCGGGACGCGCTGCGGGCGATCGCCGCGTTCCGGCTGGCCCTGCCGCGGACGATTCTGCGGTACGCCGGGGGACGTGAGATCACGCTGGGTGATCTCGGTACGCGGGCCGGCCTGCTCGGCGGGATCAACGCCGTCATCGTCGGGAACTACCTGACCACGCTGGGCCGTCCGGCGACGGAGGATCTGGCGCTGCTGGCCGAGCTGAAGATGCCGGTCAAGGCGCTGTCCGCGACGTTATGACGTTCTGTGACCGGTGCGGCCGGCGTCTGGGGGACGGGGACCACGGCGGGTGCCTCTTGGCGCGCCGGCTGGAGCCGCCCCGCTTCTGTCCGGACTGCGGCCGCCGGATGAAGGTGCAGGTGGTGCCGACCGGCTGGACCGCTACGTGCGCGGAGCACGGCATCCGCCACTCGTGAGGCCGCCCTCTCGCCGCGATCTTGGACTTGTGGTTGGCATAGACCGGATCGAAAGCGACAAAAGGGCAACCACAACTCCAAGATCGCGGGGAACGGGGAGCGGGGAACGGGGAACGGGGGCGGGTCAGCGGGTGACGTCTGCTTTGTGCGGGACGGGGAGCGTGACGCTGAGCATGGGGCCGTCCCGGTCGGTGGTGCCGGCACCGAGCCGGCGCAGTGTCCGCAGCATCGCCACGTTGTCCGCCCCCGCATGGGCCACGACGGCCGCGAAATCGGCGTGCCGCGCGTACTCCATCACCC
Organism: Actinoplanes sp.; assembly: GCA_036557765.1. GTDB lineage: Bacteria > Actinomycetota > Actinomycetes > Mycobacteriales > Micromonosporaceae > Actinoplanes. The sequence goes on along the minus strand of DATBGW010000346.1, from coordinate 15,608 downwards.
GGCGCAACAGTGCTGTGCCGACGCCGCGCCGCTGCCATGCGTCCTCGACCAGCAGTGCCACCTCGCCGAGATCGCCCTCGACGAGCAGGTTCGCCATCGCCACGACCTCATCGCCGTGCTGAGCCAGGAGGGTCAGGCCGCCGGCCGGGGTCAGTAGCCGCCGCAACCGGGCGTCGGACGGCGGACCGGCGCGATACCGCCGCCCGAGTGTGGCCACCGAGCTGCGGCCGTGCAGCCGTCGCACCGCGTCGGCGTCGTCCGGGCCGGCCGGGCGGATCAGCAGCTCGGCGCCGTCCGGCAGCAGCAGCGTGGCGTGCTGGGCGTGCTGCCGAAGCACCGCGCCGGACACCTCCATCAGCGCCTGGGCGCGGGCGTACTCGGCGGGCGTGAACGCGGGCGCGCCGCGTACGACTTCGTATGCGCCACCGGCCGGATCGGTGAGCGTCATCCGCCCGTGGGCCAGGCCCGGCCGCTGCGCCGGCTGGTCCGGCCGCCACCGCACGTCGCCGGCGTCGAGCAGCGCGCCCAATGCCTCGCCCAGCGCGTCCGGGTCGGTCACCAACCGCCCGGCCAGGGTCAGCGCCCGGGTCGGCTGGTCGGCCAGCCCCTGCGCCTCGGCCCGGGCGATGAACGGATCCCGGCCCCGCCCGCGGGTCACCGCGGCGAGCAGGTCCGCCTCCGACAGCGCGTCCGGCGCGTCGACCAGGAAGTCGTCGACGGCGCCGGCCTCGGTCGTGTGCACCGCAACGGCGAGGATGTTCACCGACCGCAGCGCGAGGCTCGCGGTCAGGACGGACAGGTAGCCCGGCCGGTCGTCGACCGTGGCCCGGATCCGCCACAGCGCCATGGGCACGTCCCCTTCGGATCGATCTCCAACGACCCTAAGCGTCCCGCGCCGGTGTTACCCGGACATTGCCTGAGCTGCACAAACCTATGAGTGTTCGATCACAACCGGCGGCGCTCCGGCGGAGTCCAGCCGGTCGCCGAGGATCACCGCGGCGGCACGGACGAGTTGCGCCACCCGGTCCACCTCGGTGACGTGGAACTCGGGTCCGGGCAGGTCGTCGTCGGCTGCGCGGGCGAGCACCAGCACCAGGCCGGCGCGGCCGAACGGCGCGACGGCGTACCGGGTCCCGTCCGGGCCGGTCATCGGCCGCGCCCGCAACGGGGTGACCCCGGGCAGCCGTAGCGGAGACGGAGCGCGCCAACTCGCGCACGCGGGAATCGCCTCGCTGCCGAACGGCAGCACCGGCTCGTGCGGCAGCGGGCGCGGGGCCGCGCCGGACCGGGCGGCCCAGTCCGGCGGCACCACGACGGCCGCGGCCCAGTCGGCGGCGAGCAGGCCGGGTACCGCGTCGACGAGCGTGGACAGCCCGTCGGCGGGGTTCGCGGCGATCTGGGCGAGCAGCTCGGCGTCGTGGCCGCCGGACACCGGTGCGCCGATCGCCTTCCACACCCCGTCGACTTGAACGCCGGGAATCGCGCCGAGACCGGCGAGTAGCCGTTCCACGCGGGAGGCGCCCGGCCAGACGACGGTGAAGTCGTCGACCGCGCGGCCGCCGAGCCGCTCCAGCACGACGACCTGGACGATGTCGGCACCGGCGACGCCGAGTGTGCGCGCCACCTGGCCGAGGGCGCCCGGACGGTCCGGCAGGGTGACCCGTACCCGCAGCAACATGCAGCTCCTCCCGTTCCCGGCTTCGCACGACGACGGCACGCGGTCCGCGCGTGCCTTCGCGCAGCCTGCCAGCACGGCGTTTCGTCCCGGTTGCGGCGCCGTGTCCCGGCCGCTAACGGCCAACCGTAGGCCGGGTATGGGCCGGCACGACGGACCGGCTGGCCGTCCCCCCGCCCGCGCCGATCTTGGAGTTGTGGCTGGCGCAGGACGGTATAGAAGGGACAAAAAGGCAACCACAACTCCAAGATCGACGAGAGAGCGTGGCGGGGAGCGGAGACGGGTGAGAGCGGAGACGCATAGGGTCGGGGGATGATCTGTCGGGCGTGCCGGAAGCAGCGGCACGACGAATGCCGGGGCGGCACCTGGTGCGACTGCCAGCACCGGCCGGTGAAACCCGTACCGCCGGTCACCGGGCCGGCGTCGCCGTGAGCATCCGCGCGATATGGCCGCACAGCGACCGGTCCGTGGACAACCTTGTCGACTGGTACCCGCGGGAGGACCGGCCCACGCTGCGGGTGAACTTCGTGTCCAGCCTCGACGGCTCGGTCACCCTGGACGGCTTCTCGGCCGGTCTGTCCGGCCCGGGCGACAAGCTGATCTTCGGCACGCTGCGAATGGTCTGCGACGCGCTCGTCGTCGCGGCCGGCACGATCCGGAGCGAACGGTACGACGCGCTGCGCCTGGACGTCGCCCGCCGGGACTGGCGCCGGGCCCACGGGCTGCCCGAGTACCCGCTGATGGTCGTGGTGTCGCGCTCGCTGGACCTCGACCCGAAGCAGGAGATCTTCTCGGACGCGCCGATCCGCCCGATCGTGATCACGTCCACCGCCGCGCCGGCGGACCGGCGTGCGGCGCTGGCCGGGGTCGCGGAGATCCTTCCCGTGGGTGAGCGGGAGGTCGACCTCGCCGCGGCGGTCGGCCGGCTGCACGCCCGCGGCGCCACCCAGCTGCTCTGCGAGGGCGGCCCGCATCTGCTCGGTTCGATGATCGCCGCCGATGTCGTCGACGAGCTGTGCCTCACCGTGTCACCGCTGCTGACCGGCGGCTCGGCCGGCCGGATCGCCGCCGGGCCGCCCGGCCCGGCGCGCCCGATGTCACTGCGGCACATCCTGGCCGAGGACGACATGCTGTTCTTCCGGTACGCCCGGAGAATCTAGTTCTTGTGGATAGGTCTGTGGACTGCCCCTAGAAGTTGTGGAAATCGCGTGCCAACCGACGCGCCGTCCGACTCTTGTCGTACACCTGGTGCAACATGATCGGCGTGGTTGACGATTCTTCCCCCGTTGGTCGCGTGCTCGGCACCGCGGACGCCACGCCGTTGCAGTTCTGGACGGCCGTGACGCCGGGCAGTTATCTGCAGCTCGACGACGTCGTGGTGACCCGCCGCGACCTGCCGGACCGCGAACCGGTGACGATCGCCGGCGTGGTGACCCAGGTCCGGGCGCGGCACGAGGGCGCCCAGTTCGACTCCGACGTGTTCGCCATCGCGGAGGGGACGCTACCGGCGCTGGTCCAGGAGGCCGCGGAGATCACCACCACCCGGGTGGACCCGGAGTTCTACGTCCCGCCGGCGCCCGGCGCCGTGGTGCACCGCGCGACCGGCGACCTGCGCGACGCGGCGCTGCACTTCGACCGGATGGAGCGCCGGGTGCCGATGGGCACCGGCCGCGACGGCGTTCCGGTGTTCCTCAACGCCGACTTCCTCGACGGCAGCCGGGGCGCGCACGTCTCCATCTCCGGCATCTCCGGGGTGGCCACCAAGACCAGCTTCGCCACGTTCCTGCTCTACGCGGTGTTCCGGTCCGGCCAGCTCGGCGGCGACGCGGTGAACGCCAAGGCGCTGATCTTCAACGTCAAGGGCGAGGACCTACTGTTCCTGGACCACCCGAATGTGCGCCTGGACGACGCCACGGTTGCCGCCTATGCCGCATTGGGATTGCCGGCCAGCGCGTTCCCGGACGTCCGGGTGTATGCGCCGCCCCGCGCCGGCGACTCCTCCGGCTCTCCCGACGTGCAGAGCCGGCTCACCGGCGTGGACAGCTTCTACTGGACGCTGGAGGAGTTCTGCGCCGGCCGCCTGCTGCCGTACGTGTTCGCCGACGCCGACGACGAGCGTCAGCAGTACACGATGGTGGTCCACTCGGTCGCCGCCCACCTGGCCCGGCACGCCGTGCCCGCCGAGGGCGGCGTCAGCCTCGACGGCCGCCGGCTTGGGTCGTACGGCGATCTGGTCGACCACATCGTCGATCAGCTCACCGATGACGACACCCGGTCCACGTGGGCCGGCAGCGCGATCAACCTGGGCACCGTCAACGCGTTCGCCCGCCGGCTGATCAGCAGCAAGAAGGATCTGGCCCGGCTGATCCGCGGTGATCTCGCGGCCCGCCGGCCGCACGCGATCAACACCGCGGAGAGCGCGCAGGTGACCGTCGTCGACCTGCACAACCTGCCGGACCGCGCGCAGCGGTTCGTGGTCGGCGTGACGCTCAAGTCCGAGTTCGAACGCAAGGAGCGCGCCGGCACGGCCAAGCCGCTGCTGTTCGTGGTGCTGGACGAGCTGAACAAGTACGCGCCGCGGGAGGGCACGTCGCCGATCAAGGAGGTGCTGCTGGACATCGCCGAGCGCGGCCGCTCGCTCGGGGTGATCCTCATCGGGGCGCAGCAGACCGCGAGCGAGGTCGAGCGCCGGATCGTGACAAACTCGGCGATCCGGGTGGTCGGCCGGCTGGATCCGGCCGAGGCGTCCCGGCCGGAGTACGGCTTCCTGCCGCCCGCGATGCGCCAGCGGGCCCTGCTGGCGCGGCCCGGCACCATGTTCGTCAACCAGCCGGACATCCCGGTGCCGTTGTGCGTCGAGTTCCCGTTCCCGGCCTGGGCGACCCGGCACTCCGAGGCCGGTGCGCCGCCGTCGGCGACGATGCGGTCCATCGTGCAGCAGGCCGACCCGTTCGCCGTGGTCGGCGCCCGCGGCGGCTCCTCCGACGACGACATCCCGTTCTAGGAGGACCGCGATGCGCATCCTGCACACGTCCGACTGGCACGTCGGGAAGGTTCTGAAGGGTCGAGACCGGGAGGACGAGCACAAGCAGGTGCTCGCCGACATCGTCGCGATCGCCGAGACCGAGCGGCCGGACCTGGTGATCGTCGCCGGTGACCTCTACGACACCGCGGCGCCCGCCCCCGCCTCGACCCGGCTGGTCACCCGCGCGCTGTCGGCGCTGCGGCGCACCGGCGCCGAGGTGGTGGCGATCGGCGGCAACCACGACAACGGGCCGGCGCTGGACGCCCTGCGCCCCTGGGCCGAGGCGGCCGGGATCGGCCTGCGCGGGTCGGTCCGCGACAACCCCGACGAGCTGCTGATCACCGGCAGCACCGCAGCCGGCGAAGCCTGGCGGCTGGTCGCCCTGCCGTTCCTGTCCCAGCGGTGGGCGATCCGGGCCGCCGAGATGTACGAGCTGACCGCGGCCGAGGCGAACCAGACCTACGCCGACCATCTCGCCCGGCTGATCGCCCGGCTGTCCGAGCCGTTCGCCGAACCGGGCGCCGTCAACCTGCTCACCGCGCACGTCACGGTCATCGGGGCGAGCGCCGGCGGCGGCGAACGGGACGCGCACACCGTCCTCGGGTACGCCGTGCCGGCGACCGTCTTCCCGGGCACCGCGCACTACGTGGCGCTGGGCCATCTGCACCGGTCGCAGCAGGTCGTCGCGGCGTGCCCGGTGCGGTACTGCGGCAGTCCCCTCGCGATCGACTTCGGCGAGGAGGAGAACATCTGCTCGGTCGCGATCGTGGACGTCGCCACCGACCGGGCAGCGCAGGTCCGGGACGTGCCGGTGAGCTCCGCGCGGGCGCTGCGGACCGTCCGCGGCACGCTCGAGCAGCTCGCCACGGTGTCGTTGCCGGACGCGTGGCTGCGGGTGTTCGTGCGCGAGGCACCCCGGGTGGGGCTGCGGGAGGACGTGCAGGAGCTGCTGCCGAACGCGCTCGAGGTGCGCATCGACCCGGACATGATGCCGGACCGGACGGCCGCGCACCTCGCGGAACGGGCCGGCCGGTCGCCGCGGCAGCTGTTCCGCGACTACCTGGACAGCCGCGGCACCGCCGAGGACGGCGTCCGGGAGCTCTTCGACGAGCTGTACGACGAGGTGAGTAGCGCGTCATGAGGCCGTTGCGACTGGACATGGCGGGGTTCACAGTGTTCCGCGAGGAGACCACCGTCGACTTCACCGACGCCGACTACTTCGCGCTGGTCGGGCCGACCGGGTCGGGCAAGTCGACGGTGCTGGACGCGATCTGCTTCGCGCTGTACGGCACGGTGCCGCGCTGGGGCGGCACCCGTGGCATCGCGAACGCGCTGGCGCCGTCGGCCGCCGAGGCCCGGGTGCGGCTGGTCTTCGAGTCGGCCGGCGCGCGGTACGTCGCGACCCGGGTGGTCCGCCGGGACGGCCGCGGCAACGTCAAGACTGCCAACGCTGGCCTGCAGCTCATGCCGCCCGGATTCGACGTCAGCCGGCTGGACACCGGCATGACCGTGGACGACCTCGGCGAGGTGCTGGCCGGGACACCGGCCGAGATGGACCAGGCGGTCGTCGACGCGGTCGGGCTGCCGTATGAGCAGTTCACCAGCTGCGTGGTGCTCCCGCAGGGCCAGTTCGCCGACTTCCTGCACGCCAAGCCCGCCACCCGGCAGCAGATCCTGGTCAACCTGCTGGGCCTGCACGTCTACGAGGAGGTGCAGACCCGGGCCACGGCCCGCGCCGCCCGGGCCGAGGCGCAGCTCACCACGGTCGAGCAGGTGCTGGCCGGCCTCGGGGACGCCGACGACGAGGCGGTCGCCGATGCCGAGCGTCGGCTGACCGCGATGCGCGACCTCGCGATCGCCGTGGAAGGGGCGGTGCCGGAGCTGCGCGCCACCCGGGAACGCGAGGAGGCCGCGGCCGCCACCCGGGACGCCCTGGACGCCGAACTGGCCGCGCTGGCCGCGGTGCGCACGCCCGCCGGCAGCACCGAGCTGGCCGGCGCCGTGGCCGCCGCGCGCGAGCAGGCGGCCCAGGCGGCCGACGGTGTCCGGGTCGCGGAAGAGCGGGAGGAGAAGGTCCGCGGTGAGCTGGCCGCCGCCGGTGACCCCACGGCGCTCGGCCTGATGCTGGACCGGCACGCCGAGGCGGAGCGGCTCACCGGCCAGGTGGACCGGTTCGCGGTCGCGGTCGTCGCGGCGCAGACCGAGCACACGGAGGCGGCCGCCCAACTGGACGCCGCCAAGACGGCGCACCGGGACGCCGAAGAGGCGCTCGAACAGGCCCGGCAGGCGTACCGCGACGCCGAGCGGGCCGATCGCGCCGCCGGTCTGCGGATGCACCTCGCCGTCGGTGACGACTGCCCGGTCTGCGAACGCCCGATCGAGGCGCTGCCCGCCGTGCCGAGCGGGTCCGCGGTGCACGCGGCGGAGGCGAGCGGCAAGGCGGCCCGCGCCGCCGCCGAGGCGGCCCAGGCGACGTCCCGGCAGCGCGAAGCGGTCGCCCGGGACGCCGAGCGCACGCTGGACCGCCACCGCGCCCAGCACGACCAGGCGGTGGCCCGGCTCGCCGAAATCCAGGCGGCGCTGGTGGACTCGCCCGGCGTGGCGGCGCTGCGCCGGCAACGCGACGAGCTCACCCGCCTTCAGCGGCGCCTGGACGAGGCGGGCGCCGAGCTGCGGACGGCCCGGGAGGCGCAGCGCCGGGCGCAACGGGCGGCGGCCGTCACCGAGGAACGGCAGCGGGCCGCGTGGCGGGACTTCGACACGGCCCGGGACGGGGTCGCCCGGTTCGGGCCGCCGCCGGCCGACCGTGACGACCTCGCCGGGGCTTGGAGCACCCTGGTCGGCTGGGCCGGGGGCGAGCGGGGCCGCCGTACCGCCGCCCGCGCCGAGGCAGACGCCGCGGTCACCGCCGCGCACGCCGCGACCGAACGGGCGCGCGATGCCGTGGTGGCGCTGTTCACCGGCGCCGGGCTGGCGGCTCCGGGGGCGCCGCGGGGCCGCGCCGAGCCGGGCGACGCCGACCTCATCCGGGCCGCCGCGGTGGCGGCCGAGCGCGCCGAGGCGGCGTGGCAGCGGCTGGTCGACCGCCGGGAGCAGGCCCGGGCGCTGGCCGACCAGCGGGACGGCCTGCAGCGCGACCACCGCGTCGCGAAGTCGCTCGCCGGGCACCTGCGCGCCAACAACTTCGAACGGTGGCTGCTGGCGGAGGCGCTGGATCTACTGGTCGACGGCGCATCCCGGATCCTGCGGGAACTCACCGCCGGGCAGTACGAGTTGGTCTCCGAAAAGGGTGACTTCTCGGTCGTCGACCACCACGACGCCGGGCTGCGCCGGGCGGTGCGCACGCTCTCCGGCGGCGAGACGTTCCAGGCGTCGCTGGCGCTGGCGCTGGCGTTGTCCGAGCAACTCGCCGGCATGTCGACGACCGCGGCCAGCCTCGAATCGATAGTGCTGGACGAGGGCTTCGGCACGCTGGACGCGGCGACGCTGGACGTGGTGGCCGCGACCTTGGAAAACCTCGCCGCCCGGGGCGACCGCATGGTCGGCGTGGTGACCCACGTGCAGTCTCTGGCTGAGCGGGTGCCGGTCCGATTCGAGGTGCACAAGGACGCCCGCAGCGCGTACGTGGCGAGGGCCGGCCTGTGAGGATGTTCGTCGACCCGTGGAACCCCGCCTACGGCTCGGGATTCGAGGGCGGCGGGGAGGGCGACGGCCCGGCCACGCCGAGCAGCGCCCAGGTGGACACCGACGCCGAGGTGCCGGCAGCGCAGTGGGCGCCGATCGATCCGCCGCCGGGCGTGCGCTGCCCCGACACCGTTCTGCTGGTCGACGGTGTCCGGCGCAACGACGCCGGCCTGTGGACCGCCGAGGACGACGGCCAGTCGTACGCGGGGCTTGCCGCGTCGTACGCCGCCGGAGTGGTCCGCTGCGACCTGCGCCGTGGAGCGGCCGAGCTGGCCGGCGCGCGGGTGGGCCGGGGGCTGTTCACCGCGAGCCCGTCGGCCGGCGACGTGGTTGCCGGGTCGGTGCGGTACGAGATCCACCGGGTGCACGGCACCGGGGAGGCCAGCAAGCTGCCCGCCGCGGTGCAGGGCCCGCTGACCGCGTTGGAGATCGAGATCTCTTCGGTGACCCGCGACGACGACGCCGATCTGCTGGTGCTGGACGGCCCGCTGCGCGGCCGGCGGCACCTGCCGCGGACCATCGGCTACGTCAAGACGCAGCAGAAGCAGTACCTGCCGGCGGCGCTCACGCCGGTGGTGACGTCCCTGCGGGCCGGCCAGCGCACCCCGGTCTTCCACCTGGGTACGGTCTGGGGCGGCTGGTCATGGTATCTGCGCCTGCCCGGGGCCACCGGGGCGCCCTGGTCGGGCATCATCCGGGTGGAGTGCTCCCCAGATCTGCCCATCGAGGAGGCCGTGCAGCTGGCCGCGCTGTCCGCGACGACCCTGCCGCGGTTCGCCTCGTCGGCGTACAAGGATCCACGCGCGCCGCAGAATCTGGTGCCGATCGCGGGCCTGGAACGGCGGCTGCGCGGGCTGCTCGGCGACGCCCGGGTGCTGCACCGCGCATTGACGCTGGCCACCGCCCACGCCCGGTGACCGCGCTCCCACCTGGGAGTGAGCGACGTTTCGGTGGCCGCCCGGGCTGAGTATCATTCGCCTGCCCCAGCCGCGCCCATCGGCGTACGTGGATGGATTGGCCCGCACCCGGAGGAACCTTGACGCTGCCGACCGCCAAACCCGCGGAATTTCCCCCGCCCGGTTTGATCCCGGCCCGTACCCGCGCCCGTATATCGGGTGACGGCGACGGCACCGGCGGGAGGTATCGATGCATGCGCTGGCCGAGTATCGGCTCACACCGGACCGGGGGTCCGGAATGACGCAGCAGCGATCCGGCGGCTGGTGGCCGGCCCTCGACGGAGACCGTGGCGCGGACAAGGATGAAGCAGTGATTCCACGACAGGGTCCCCGCCACGGGGCCGCGTCGTCCACCGCGAACCACGAAGACACCCTGGTCCGGATGCTCTACGAGGAGCACGCCGGACCGCTGTTGATGTTCGTGCTCCGGCTCACCGGCGGCGACCGGCAGCGGGCCGAGGACATCGTCCAGGAGACGCTGCTGCGGGCATGGCGCAACGCGCACCGTCTCGGCGCGCAGGGTCAGCAGTCGCTGCGGCCCTGGCTGGTGACGGTGGCCCGGCGGATCGCCATCGACGACCACCGCAGCGTGAGCGCCCGGCCGCCGGAGACCTACGACCGCGAGCTGGAGAGCTTCCCCAGCACCGCCGACGACACCGACCGCGTGTTGCAGCTGATGACGGTCACCGACGCGCTGCGTGAGCTGAGCCAGTCGCACCGGGAGATACTCGTCGAGACGTACTTTCGCGGCCGGACCGTTCCGGAGGCGGCGGAGGTGCTCGGCCTGCCGCTGGGCACCGCCAAGTCCCGCGTGTACTACGCGCTGCGCGCCCTGCGGACGGCGCTGCAGCAGCGGGGGGTGACCGAGTGATGCAGGAACAGCATTTCGACGTGGCGGCGTACGCGCTCGGCGTGCTGGACGAGCGGGACGCGGCCCGGTTCGAGGACCATCTGATCGACTGCTCGGTGTGCGCGCTCGAGCTCGAGACGTTCCTGCCGGTCGTGGAGACGCTCGCCGACGTGGACGCGGACGCCATGGTGGCCACCGAGCAGTCGCGGCGCGAGGGTGCCGTGCTGCAGGCCATGATCACCGAGGTCGGCCAGGAGCGCCAGCACGCCCGGAGCCGGCGGCTGTACTCGCTCGCCGCGGCGGTCGTGCTGTTCGCGATGCTGGCCGTCGGCGCGCTGTTCGCCGGCGCCCGGTGGTTCGCGCCGGACCGGACGAACAGCCCGGCGACCACCGCCCAACGCTCGAGCACCCAGTTGGACCCGTTGCCGTTGTCGGACGGCGGCGCCGGCATCGGCGGCCCCGATCTGCCCGGGGAGCGGTACGGCGGCTCCGACCCGCGGAGCGGCGTCCGCCTCGACGCCGGCCTGGAGCGCAAGGACTGGGGCACCCAGGTGTCGTACGCCGTGTCCAACATCAAGGGCCCGCTGACCTGCCGGCTGGTCGCGGTTCGGACGGACGGCAGCTCCGAGGTGCTGTCCACGTGGAGCGTGGACCAGACCGGATGGGGCACCGCCGCCAACCCGAGCCCCCTGCTGCTGCAGGCGGTGACGGCGACGCCACGGGACGCCATCGCGCACCTGCAGGTGCAGTCGGTGGCCGCGGACGGCACGCCCGAGACGCTGGTGCGCGTTCCCTGATTTAAGCTTCGCGAAAGAAAGGCCCGGCGAAATCGCCGGGTCTTTCTACGTAGCGCGAATGGCTCACCACGCGCCGCGACGAAATAGAAAAACACGGAAAATCCCCGCGCGAATTTCAACCGTCCCGCACCGGCCCGCCGTACTACAGCGCGGAAACGGGTCGAACGATCGTGGACGGGAGGGCGCCGTGATCCGGCAGAGGCGCTCATGGATGGTCATCGGCGTAGCAGCCGCGGCAGGACTCGCGGTGCCGGGATGCGCTCCCGCCGGGTACAGCGCCGCCGACTATGGCGGCGGTGTCCAGCCCGCCGCCAACGCGGCGGCCGAGCCCGCCGACGCCGCTGCCGCCGAAAAGCAAGCGCTGAAGTTGACCGCGGCACAGACGACCGACCGCCTGACCGGCACCAAGGTGCCGCGGATGGGTGCGGTGATCGAGGACGAAGGCGGCTGGGTGCTGTACCGGTTCGACAAAGACACCGCGAAGCCGCAGCCGGCATCGGCGTGCGCTGGCGACTGCGCGAAGGTGTGGCTGCCAGCTCTGACCAACGACGGCAAACCACGCTTGACGGGCGTGAATTCGGATCTGGTCGGCACGGTGACCCGCGCCGACGGGACCCGACAGCTCACCGTCGCCGGATGGCCGCTGTACCGGTACATCGGCGACAAGAAACCCGGCACCTGGAGTGGCCAGAACGTCAACGGCGCCTGGTTCGTCATCAAGCCCAGCGGCCGGAAGAACCTGACGTGCGTTCCGCCGGTCTCCAAGCCGGTCGCGCCGCCTGCCGACGACGCCACCGACGCGGCGACCGCGCCGGATCAGGCCAAGCCGGCGGCGCCGGCCCCGGCCGACACCGGCCAGCCGGCGGACGACGCTCCGGTCGACACCGGCCCGGCCATCGGCTACTGACGGCCGAAAAGTGGAACGGAGGTGAACCGCCGGCATCGTCCGAACGGATGATGTCCACGGATGCGCGACGAGCCCATAAATCGGCTTTAAGTCGGGCCTAAGAAATCCGTATTTCTCGAGCCAGCTATTGAATGACGAACGGGTTACTCCTAGCGTTTCGCCGAACCTCGAAAGGCCTTTCCGGAGGTGTTGAAAAAGATGATTGCCAACCGCTCATCGCGCCGGCCACAGCGCTGGCTGATGGGCATTCTGGCAATGGTCCTGGCGGTCCTGGTGGCACCGTCGAGCCCGGCGCGCGCCGAGGGCGCGAAGGGCTCGGAAACCGGCCCCATCCCGGTGCCGCCCGAAACCGGAATGACCGACAAGGGCGCCGGCCCGGTGACCGCCGCGGACCGGGACTTCATCATCAAGGTCCGGCTGGCCGGTCTCTGGGAGATCCCGGCCGGCAACATGGCTCAGGAGAAGTCGCAGGACCCGCGCGTCGTCGCGATCGGCAAGGCCATCGCGGCGCAGCACGTCGTTCTCGACCAGATCGACAGGGACGCGGCGAAGAAGCTCGGCATCGACCTCCCCAACCGGCCGACCGGCGACCAGCAGTGGTGGCTGCACGAGATGCGGACCGCCACCAGCAGCGTCCAGTTCGACCAGATCTTCATCGACCGCCTCCGCGCCGCCCACGGCAAGATCTTCCCGGCCATCGCGATCATTCGGGCCAGCACCCGCAACGACACGGTCCGCAAGGTCGCCCAACAGGCCAACCAGTTCGTCATGACCCACATGACGCTGCTGGAGAGCAGCGGCGTCGTCGACTACGGGGCGTTGCCCACCGCGCCGCCGCCGGGACCGGCCGGCAAGGGCCCGGTCCCCGTCGACGGCCAGATGCTCGCCGCCGCCAACAACACCGCCACTCCAGGCGTCAACACATCCGTCGTCCTCGTCGTCCTGGCCGTCGCGGTCCTGGCCGGCCTCATCACCACAATGCGAATCTTCCGGGCGCGGTGACCCGCGTCCGGCTCGACCTGGCCAGCCGACCAGGCCGTCCGGCAACACCCCCATCGGCTGGCCGTACCGCCCGCCACGGTTAGAGAAAGGTGTCACCCCATGCGAAGGGCCAAGTACCGCCGCGGATCCAGATCGACGTGGTTCGGCGGCCGGCGACGCATCATCGCCGCGGTGGCCACGCTCGTGGCCTTCGGCGGCATCGTGGCCGTCACCCAGGTCTCGGACGCGAGCACGCGCCGAGCGACCCAGCGTGCGCTCAACGCGTGTAACAGCCTCAAGGCGCCCAACGGATCCGCGCTGTCGACTGAGACCAAGCGCGGCACGTGGACCACCAATGGCGGGACGGTGACCCAGCACGCCGACGACGGTGCCGGCGACGTCGCGACCACCGCGGAGGTGCGGCGCCGCTGCCGCGAGTGGGTCCTGGAGAACGTCGGCGGAGGCTCCGGCGGCGGATCGGCCCAGCCGAGCCCGACCACGTCCAGCGCCGACACCAAGGCGGACGATCCGAGCACCGACCCCAGCGGCGATCCCAGTGGTGACCCGAGCGCCAGCCCCAGCGAGTCCAGCAGCGCCCCGAGCGAGCCGGCTCCCAGCCCGAGCGACAGCCAGAGCAGCGCCCCGGCCACGCCGCCCCCCGGCGCCGGCCTGGAGATCCTCACGAACAGCTGTGACACCAGTTCGCTGGCGCCGCACGACGGCTTCCAGATCGGCGACCGCTGCGTCTCCACCGAGTTCGGTGAGGTCGGCGTCGCGGCCAACAACCCGTCGCTCTTGATCACCCGGGCGCCCCGGTCGGTCGCCGCGAACACCGCGTTCTCGATCACCGTGTCCACCCGCAACCTCATCCGCGACCGGTTCCTGGCCGCCGGCAAGGGCGGGTACTACATCGAGAGCTCGGTCCTGCAGAACGGGCTGACGCGCGGCCACTTCCACACCGCGTGCCGGATGCTCAGCACCACCAGCGCGGCGCCCGACCCGGCACCGGTGCCGGCGTTCTTCGTGGCCACCGAGGACAGCAAGGGCGGCGCGGAGCCGGACACCGTGACGATCAACGTGCCGGGTCTGCCCACCGCGGGCCTCGCCCAGTGCGCGTCGTGGGCCGGTGACGGTTCACACCGCATCCCGATGATGGAGCGGGCCAACCAGACCCCGGCATTCGACACCGTGCGGATCCGGGTGCGCAGCGGCGGTGCTGCCGACGCCGCGGACGCCGCGAACTGAGTACCGGGTAACACCTAGCCCCGATGGCCCTGACCGGGAGCGCGGTCAGGGCCATCGGCGTGCCCGGGGCCACGCTGTCGGCCGGCGGCGCAAGATGGAACAGTGATGCGGGTGGACACGACGGTGACGCGGGCGCTGACGCCGCCGGAGCACTACCAGCTCGCGCGTTCCGTCGCCCCGCTCATCCTGGGCCGGTACGACCCCTGTGGACGACTCGCCGGCGATGAGTTCTGGCTCGCCGCGCGTACCCCGGACGGGCCCGGCACGCTGCGGCTGACCCGCGCCGGCGGTGACCTGGTCGCCACCGGCTACGGCCCGGGAGCGGCGTGGCTCGCCGGCCGGGCCGACGCCGTCGCCGGGCTGCGCGACGACGTCAGCGGTTTTCCGGCGGTGGCCGCGCGGCATCCGCTGGTGGCGCGCCTGGCCCGCACGTTCGCCGGGGTACGGATGCCGGCCACCGGTCTGCTCTTCCCGCGTGTGCTCCGGGCGGTGCTGGAACAGAAGGTCGCCGGCCGGGAGGCGCACCGGGCGTACCGGTCGATCGTGCGGCATTTCGGGGAGCCGGCGCCCGGTCCGGTCGAGCTCACGCTGCCGCCCGACCCGGCCGCGGTGGCCGCGACGCCGTACTGGCGGTTCCATCCGTTCGGTGTGGAGCAACGCCGCACCCAGGCCCTGCTACGCGCCGCGGCCGTGGCGGACCGGCTGGAGCGGTGCGCCGACTCGCCCGAGGCCACCCGGCGGCTCACCGCGATTCCCGGCATCGGCCCGTGGACGGCCGCCGAGGTGGTCCGGATCGCGTACGGCGACCCGGACGCGGTAAGCGTCGGCGACTACCACATCCCGAACACGGTGGCGTGGGCGCTCGCCGGCGAGCCGCGCGGCACCGATGAGCGGATGCTGGAGCTGCTCGAGCCGTACGCGGGTCATCGCGGCCGGGTGTGCGACCTGCTGGCCACCGGCGGGATCGGGGCGCCACGCTTCGGTCCCCGGATGCCGCTCCGGTCGTTCGCGCGGTTCTGAGGGGCGGTTGGTCCGCCCGGCGTCCGGCGACGGACGCGTTCGGCCGCTACCGTGGGTCGCTCGTGGTCGTACGCGCGAGGGACGGGACGGATGGGTGGCGTAGGCGGACAGATCGTCCTCGTGCTGGTTCTGGTGCTGGTGAACGCGCTCTTCTCCGGCAGCGAGATGGCACTGGTGTCGCTTCGGGACAGTCAGATCCAACGGCTGGAGCGGCAGTCGCGGCGCGGCCGGGTGCTGGCCCGGCTGACACACGACCCGAACCGGTTCCTGGCGACCATCCAGATCGGCATCACACTGGCCGGGTTCCTGGCCTCCGCGGCCGCCGCGGTGTCGCTGGCCGAGCCGCTGGTCGAGCCGCTGTCGTTCCTCGGCTCGGCGGCGGAGCCGGTGGCGATCATCATCGTCACGGTGCTGCTGACGTTCGTCACGCTGGTGATCGGCGAGCTGGCCCCGAAGCGGGACGCCATG
>DATBGW010000345.1:0-3380 GCA_036557765.1 Actinoplanes sp. | reverse complement strand
CATGCGGCCGGCGATGGCGGCGTTCGTGAGCCCTTGGGCCATCAGCGACAACACCCGCAGCTCCCGATCGGTCAGCGCGTTGAGCGGTTGCTGATCGAGCCGGGCCCGCCGTCCCACCAGAGTGTCCACGACGATGGGATCGAGCACCGAGCGGCCGGCCGCCGTCTCATGCAGGGCGGCCAGCAGTTCCGCACGGTCCAGCACTCGTTCCTTCAGCAGATATCCCAACCCGGCCGTGCCGTGCTGCAGCAGGCTGAAGGCGTACGCCTCGTCGGCGTGCTGGGACAGCACGACGACACCGATCGACGGGTATTCGGCGCGGATGCGGTGCGCGGCCTCGATGCCTTCCATGTGGTGCGACGGCGGCATCCTGATGTCGGTGAGGACGGCGTCGGGGCGCAACTCCGCGACCGCGGCGAGCAGGGCCGCTGGGTCTCCGGTCGCGGCGACGACCTCAACTTCCCCGCCGGCCTCCAGCAACTGCCGGGTGCCCTCGCGGACCAGATAGTGGTCTTCGGCGATGATCACCCGGAGGCGCCGCGGCCCGACGTCAGCCATCGCCGGTCGATGGCGTGGGCAGCGTCATCCGGATCGTGGTCGGCCCGGTCGGCCGGCTCGCCAGTACCAGCGTGCCGTCGAGGGCCTCAAGCCGATCGCGCAGGCCGCTCAAGCCACGTTGCCGGGTGACTGTGGTGTCGAATCCCCGGCCGTCGTCGCCGATCTCCACGGTGAGCCGGTCGTCGGCGTGGGCGAGCCGCACCCACGCACGGCGGGCGTCGGCGTGTTTGAGCACATTGGTCAGTGCCTCGGCGATCCCGAAGTACGCGGCCGCTTCGACCTGCTGATCCATGCGAGCGCCCGCGCCGTTGGGACTCTCGATGGTGACCGGAAGGGGGAGCCGGGCGGCCAGCGCCACCACCGCGGCGACCAGGCCCTGATCGGTCAGCACGGCGGGGTGGATGCCGCTGGCGAGGTCGCGGAGGTCGGCCATTACCTGCCGGAACTCCTGCTGCATGGTGTCCAGCGTCACGCCCACGGTGTCGGAGCCGGCACCGAGTTGTGCCCGGGCGACGGTCAGCTTCGTCATCAACGAGACCAGTTGCTGCTGGACGCCGTCGTGAATGTCGCGCTCGAGCCGGCGCCGGCCGGCGGCCTCGGCGGCGACGAGCCGTGCGCGGGATGCGGCCAGCTCGGACGCCTGGGCGTCGAGCTGGTGCAGCCGGGCGCGGAGCTGCTCGGAGAGCCGGGCGTGGGACAAGCTCAGTGCGACCTGGCCGCCGAGCGTCCGCAGCAGTTGCTCATCCTCGGCGGTGTGGTGCCCCCGGCGTCGTGGCCCGCACATCAGGCGGCCGACCGGTTCGCCGGCGACGGAGAGGTCGGTCACCAGGGCGGGCGGTGTGGAGATCGTTCCGGCGGCGCCGGCAAGGTCGGCGCGGCTTCCGTCCGGACTGAGCACCCAGACGGCGGCCCACCGGGCATCCAACCCTTGCCGGGCGGTGTCGGCCACGCGGGCGGCCAGATCGCTTTCCGGCACAGCCGTCTCCAGCAGCGTCCCGAACCTCCGGATCAGCGCGTAACCACCGATCCGCTCGCCGAAGACCAGGCGGTCGGCAAGGCGTTCCAGCCACCGGCGTGCGGGCTGGAACGCCATGGCCGCCGCGATGGTGACGCCGATGGCCACCGCCGGTGGTAGGCGGCCGGCCGCGGCCACGCCGGGCGCCGCGCTGATTCCGGCGTACAGCGCGGCGATGAGCAACCACAGCACCGCGTAGCTGACCGACCGGCGTACCGCCAGATGCAGGTCGAACAGGCCGTGCCGGACGATGCCGGCCAGCAGGGCGAGCGGGACGGCGCTCAGCGCGGCCGCCCACATGACCTGGGCCACCGCATCCGGGATCGCCAGCCAGTCGAACAGGCCGCTCCACGACAGCAGTACGACGAGGGCCAGCACACCGACCCCGGCGATCGGCCACCGCAGCTGCGCGCGGGCCTCGAAATCGGCGTGCCGGTAGCGCACCACCATCGCTACGACCGCCACCGGCAGGAACGCGAACAACCATGAGTCGAGCACTGGCCAGGACCCGATGAGGTCCACCACCGGTCCGCCGAACGGTGTCCGCGTCGTCGCGGGCGGCTGGATCGTGGACAGCGGAACGTGTGTCCGTGGATGCAGAACCGTCAGGACCGTCGACACGGCCGCGAGGGCATAGCCGGACCACGCGATCCAACGCGTCCACCGTGCCGGATAACGGCCGTCGGGAAAGCTGCAGAACAGGTCCAGCAGCGCGGCCAGCGCCAGGTTCGACGACGCCGACGCGACGGCCGCGACGGCCCACCCGGCCGGGCGGTCGCGAAGCCCGACCGCGATGTCCAGCAGCACGGACAGATTGAAGGCGAGGGACACGCCGGCACCCGCCGCGAGCAGCCGCCAGGCCGCCCGCTGCCGCGGACGCTGCCACCAGGCCACCACGCCGGTCACGAACAGCACGACGAACGGCACCGCGCCGGCCACCGGCCAGTGCGCCTGCCTGGTCGCGATCGCCACGAGCACCACGAGCCAGGCCGCCGAACCGGCCGCGACCAGCGCCAGCCCCATCGTCGAGCGACGCGCCATCCGCTCATCATCGACGCCGGGACCGGCCCCGTCGATGGGGCTGACCATCGCACTGAACTGTGGCTGGCCACATTCGCGTCCGTACCCGAACGGGTGGCTCGCAGGCTGCCGCCGTAAGGCCTCCGGCGGTCAGCCTGTTCCGGTCGGACTCGTCGATGTCAAGAAAGGCCGGGCGCCATGAATCGCTCACCCCGTCCGTTCCGTGTTCTCGTCGGTGTGGCCCTGCTCGCCGGCATGGTGCTGTTGTGGACCGGCAGCGTCATCCACTACGGCAATGGAGATCCCAACGACCCCGCCGCCCTCCTTGCCGACGCGCACGCCTATCCCGGCGCGGCGGTGGCCAAAGCGGTGACCGACGTCGCTTCCACGCTGGCGTTCCTGCTCGGTGTCATCGGTCTGGTCGCGATCGTGCGCGGCCGTGGCCGCGCGGTCACGATCGGGGTCGCCATGCTGCTCGCGTTGGGGGTGCCGGCGCACGTGTTCGGCGCCTCGTTCTTCCTGACCGTCGCCAAGATCTCGCAGGCCGACCTGCCGGCGCCGGTGGAGCTGCGCGTCGTGACCGAGCTCGCCGGTTTGCAAAACCTTTATTTCGCCGCGCTGGTGCCGTTCCTGCTGGCCATGCTTCTCATCCCAGCGGCGCTCTGGCGGGCCCGGATCGTATCCTGGATTCCGCTGGCGCTGATCGCGGCCGACCTCATCGTGGTCGGTCGGTTCACCAGCTCCACCACGCCGTCCTCGCCGCTGTGGTGGGTCGATCCGGCCATCA
>DATBGW010000344.1:0-5544 GCA_036557765.1 Actinoplanes sp. | reverse complement strand
CTGGGAGTCGTTCACGTTCACCGCGCCGCCGTCGCTGATGCGGTACATCGTCGAGAAGGGCTCGATCACGGTCGACGGCGTGTCGCTCACCGTCATGGCTGTGACGGCGGAGGAGTTCAGCGTCGGGCTGATCCCGACGACGCTCAAGGCGACCGTGCTCGGGGTCAAGACCGCTGGCGACCCGGTGAATCTGGAGGTCGACGTCATCGCCAAGTACGTCGAGAAGATGCTGGGAGAGCGCCATGTTCG
This sequence comes from Actinoplanes sp., assembly GCA_036557765.1. GTDB lineage: Bacteria > Actinomycetota > Actinomycetes > Mycobacteriales > Micromonosporaceae > Actinoplanes. Next base: position 5,295 of record DATBGW010000344.1, on the reverse strand, counting down.
ATGACATCGATCGGGCCGTCGCGGACATCGCCGCGGGGCGGGCGGTGATCGTGGTGGACGACGAGGACCGGGAGAACGAAGGGGACCTTATCTTCGCCGCCGAGCACGCCACGGCCGGGCTGATGGCGTTCATGGTGCGGCACACGTCCGGGTACGTCTGCGTGCCGATGACCGAGGAGCACGCGGACTCACTCGAGCTGCCGCCGATGTACCACACCAACCAGGACCGGCGGGGCACCGCGTACGCCGTGGCGGTGGACGCTCGCGAGGGTGTCGGCACCGGCATCTCGGCGGCCGACCGGGCGCACACCATCCGCCTGCTCGCCGCCGCCGGAACCCGGCCGTCCGATCTCGCCCGGCCCGGTCATGTGGTGCCGTTGCGGGCGAAGGCCGGCGGCGTGCTGTGCCGGCCCGGGCACACCGAGGCGGCCATCGACCTCGCGATCCTGGCCGGGCTGCGGCCGGTGGGCGTGCTGTGCGAGCTGGTGAACGACGACGGCACCATGAAACGCCGGGCGGACCTGGAGGCGTTCGCCGCGGAGCACGGGCTGGCGCTGATCACGATCGCGGACCTGGTGGCGTACCTTTCGCGGCGATGGGCGCAGGTCGCGTCCTCGTCTGCGGGATGATGTGCACATGGCCGGTTTTGGGGATCCGCATCTGACCACGGTCGACGCAGCCGGGCTGCGGCTGGGCATCGTCGGCTCCCGCTGGCACGGCGACCTGGTCGATCACATGATCGACCGCGCGCAGCAGGCGGCGAAGGCGTGCGGCGTGGACGACGTCGTGGTGGCCCGGGTCGCCGGCTCGGTGGAGCTGCCGATCGTGGCGCAGGCGCTGGCCAAGCGGTGCGACGCGGTGGTGGCGCTGGGCGTGGTGATCCGCGGCGAGACGTCGCACTTCACGTACGTGTGTGACGCGGTGACCACGGGGTTGACCCGGGTGGCGCTGGACGAGCAGACGCCGGTCGCGCACGGCGTGCTCACCGTGGAGAGCCTGGGACAGGCCAAGGACCGGGCCGGCCTGGAGGACTCGATCGAGGACAAGGGCTGGCAGGCGACGGTCGCCGTTCTGGACGCAGCCCTGGCCGTCCGCGCCCTCCCGGAGTAAGAATCCCCGCGATCTTGGAGTTGTGGTTGGCACGAAGCCCTACGCAACGGACATAAGGGCAACCACAAGTCCAAGATCGGCGAGGTATTGCCTAGAGGCGGCCGGCCTCGATTATCCGGGACAGGAACTGGCGGGTTCGGGGCTCGACCGGCGACCGCAGCACCTGCGACGGCGGCCCGCTCTCCAGCACCCGGCCGCCGTCGAGAAACACCACCTTGTCGGCGACGTCCCGGGCGAACCCCATCTCGTGCGTAGCAAGCACCATGGTCATGCCGTCCGCCTTCAGCCCGCGGACCATCGTCAGCACCTCGCCCACCAGCTCGGGATCCAGCGCCGACGTGACCTCGTCGAGCAGCAGCAGGCGCGGGGAATTGACCAGCGCCCGGACGATCGCGACGCGCTGCTGCTGGCCGCCGGAGAGCCGATCCGGGTAGCTGTCCGCCTTGTCGCCGAGCCCCACCCGGCCCAGCCACTCCACTGCTTGCGCGCGTGCCTGGGCGCCCGGCCGGCGATGCACCCGGGTCGGCGCCAGCGTGACGTTGTCCAGCACGGACATGTGCGGGAACAGGTTGAACGACTGGAACACCATGCCGATCTTCTGCCGGACCCGGTCCGGGTTCACGCGGGGGTCGGTGATCTCCTCCCCGTCCAGATGGATGGTGCCGTCGTCGATCTCGGTCAGCAGGTTCAGGCAGCGCAGCAGCGTCGACTTGCCCGATCCGGACGCGCCGATCAGCGCCACCACCTCGTGCTCGGCCACTGTCAGATCGAGGTCGTCGAGCACCACGGTGGTGCCGAACACCTTCCGCACTCCCCGGCACTCCAGCAGCATCAGATCCCCGCGTTCTGGCGGCGGGCGGCCCGCAGCGTCACGGCGTCGGTGACCACGATGAGCGGCAGCGCGAGCAGCACGAACAGCACTGCGGCGACGACGTACGGCGTGTAGTTGAACGTCTCGGCGGTGGCGATCTGCGCGGCCCGGACCGCGTCGATCGGTCCGGCCAGCGACACCAGGCCCACGTCCTTCTGCAGCGCGACCGTGTCGTTGAGCAGCGGCGGCGCCACCCGGCGGACCGCCTGCGGCAGCACCACGTGCCGCATGGTCTGCCGGTACGTCAGCCCCAGCGACCGGGCCGCCGCGAGCTGGCTGGGGTGGATGGACTCGATGCCCGCGCGGAACACCTCGGCCAGGTACGCGCCGTACGTCACCACCAGCGCCGCGCCGCCCAGCACGTACACGTCCGGGGTGCCGCGCAGGCGCAGGCCGGGGACGCCGAACGCGAACAGGTAGATCACGATGATCAGCGGAATGCCCCGGAAGGCGTACGTGTAGCCGGTGGCCAGTGCCCGTACCGGAAAGAACACCGGCCCGCGCAGCGTCCGCAGGACCGCGATGAACAGCCCGAGCGCCAGTGCCAGGACGGCACAGACGACCAGCATCCGAACGTTCAGCCAGAGGCCCTCCAGCACCGCCGGGAGGGACTCGCGGGCGATCTCCGGGTTGAAGAACGACGTCTTCACCCGTTCCCAGCCGGGCGCGCCGGTGACCACGAGGTACAGCAGCACTCCCACCACGGCCGTCGAGACGGCCGCGAGCACGACGGAGCGGACCGTCTGCCGTCGCCGGTAGGCGATCCGCTGCCGCTGTATGTCGCTCGGCTGGTGGAGCGCGGTCGTCACGAGAGCTCTGGCGCCCCGCCCGTGCCGGCCAGCCACGTCTTCTCGAGCACCGCCAGCGTGCCGTCCTGGCGTAACTGGTCGACGGCCCGGCTGACGCACCGGGTCAGCGCCGAGCCCTTGTCCAGCACGATGCCGAACTGCTCCGGCACGCCGACCTGCGGCAGCTGGCCGACGATCTTGCCGCCGTCCAGTTCCGCGGAGGTCATGTAGAACGCCGTGGGCAGGTCCACGACCAGGCCGTCGATGGTGCCGTTCTGGAGGGCCTTCTTGGCGTCGTCGTTGCTGTTGAAGACCTGCGGCTTGGCGGTCGGCTGGATCAGATCGGTGATCGCCTTGTAGCTGGTCGTGCCGACCTGCGCGCCGAGCTTGGCGGTCTTGAGCTGCGCGATGCTGGTGGCGCCGATGATCGGCGAGCCCTTGACCGCGATGACGGTCTGCCGCACGAGGTAGTACGGCGACGAGAAGTCCACCGCCTGCTTGCGTTCGTCGGTGATGGAGAACTGGTTGAGATCCATGTCGAAGGCCTTGGGGCCGGGTGCGATGGCGTTGTTGAACGGCACCCGGGTCCACACCACGTTCGCCGCGGGATAACCGAGGCGCTGGGCGACCTGGTAGGCGACCGCGGATTCGAAGCCCTTGCCGTTCTCCGGCTTGTTGTCGACGACCCACGGCTCGTACGCCGGGTTGTCGGTGGCGATTGTGAGCTTTCCGGCGGTCTTGGTCTCGAGCGCGCCCGGTGGGCACGCCTCTTCCGAAGGGGATGGGGAGCTGCCGGCGGACGGCGTCTCGTCGGCGGGAGCACACGCCGCCAGCGCGGCGAGGATGATGGCCGCGCTGGACAGCGCGGTGACGATGTTTCGCCTGAGCATGCCCGGCAGCCTAGGGCACGTCACACCGCCGGGGGCCGTCCGTCGCCATGCTGTGATGAGCTGCGACAATCGTTTCCCGTGAAGACGTTCGAAGAGCTGTTCGCGCAGTTGCAGGCGAAGGCGGCGGACCGGCCGCCCGGCTCGGCCACCGTCGCGGCGCTGGACCGCGGCGTGCACTCCATCGGTAAGAAGGTGGTCGAGGAGGCGGCCGAGTCCTGGATGGCGGCCGAGCACGAGGGCGCCGAACGGGCCGCGGAGGAGATCTCCCAACTGCTGTACCAGGCCCAGGTGCTGATGATCGCGACCGGTCTCGAGCTCAAGGACGTCTACCGGCATCTCTGACTTCAAGGAGCACGCCCCAGGTGTTGCGCATCGCCGTACCCAACAAGGGCACGTTGTCCGCGCCGGCCACGCAGATGCTGCGCGATGCCGGCTACCGCCAGCGTTCCGACCCGAAGGACCTGGTCTGCCGCGACGAGGCGCACGACGTCGAGTTCTTCTATCTGCGTCCCCGCGACATCGCCACCTACGTCGGGTCCGGCGACCTGGATCTCGGCATCACCGGCCGGGACCTGCTCGTCGACTCCGGCGTGCCCGCCGATGAGCTGCTGGACCTCGGCTTCGGCGGCGCGACGTTCCGGTGGGCCGCGCCGGACGGCGCGCTCGGCTCGGACGCCGAGATCGGCGGGCGGCGCATCGCCACGGCGTACCCCGGTGTGGTCGAACGCCATCTGGCCGAGCGCGGCATCAAGGCGGACGTCGTGCGGCTGGACGGCGCGGTGGAGAACGCGGTCCGGCTCGGTGTCGCCGATCTGATCGCCGACGTGGTGGAGACCGGTGCCACGCTGCGACAGGCCGGCCTCGTCATGATCGGCGAGCCGATCCTGCGGTCATCCGCCGTGCTCATCGGACGGGTCACCGCGCCGCAGTCGAACGGCGTGGGACAGCTGATCCGCCGTCTGCAGGGCGTTCTGGTCGCCCGCAGCTACGTCATGCTCGCCTACGACGTCCGGGCCGACCTGCTGGACCGGGCCACCGCGCTGACGCCGGGCATCGAGTCGCCCACTGTGTCACCGCTGCACCGCGAGGGCTGGGTCGCCGTGCAGGCGATGGTGCTGCGCGACGACGCTCACATGATCATGGACAAGCTGTACGACCTCGGCGCCCGCGCGATCCTGGTCACCGACATCGCGAACTGCCGCCTATGATGGCCGGGATGCAGGTCGTGTACCGGCCGAAGCGGATCCGCTGGGTCGCCGGGATCGCCGCGGTCGCGGTGGTGGTGCTGTTCACCGCGGTCGGTGCCGGGTTGCGCGGCTCGGCCGGTTTCGAGAACTCGGGCCAGTTCCAGCGCGGCGACCAGGCCGCCATGATCGGGCTCGGCGTTCTGATCGCGCTCAGCATCCTCGCGTTCATCCGGCCCCGGGTGGCCGCGGACGCCGACGGCATCAAGATCCGGAACGTGGTCGGGGCCTATGACCTGCCCTGGTCCGTCGTGCGCGCGGTCCGCTTCGACCGGCACTCGCCGTGGGCCACCCTCGATCTGTACGACGACGAGCAGGTGTCGGTGCACGCCCTGCAGGCCGTCGACAAGGAGTACGCGGTGGACGGTGTCCGGACGCTGCGGGCGTTGCAT
>DATBGW010000343.1:0-16481 GCA_036557765.1 Actinoplanes sp. | reverse complement strand
GACGCGGTGGGGCGAGACCGTCGCGGCCGCCCTGCTCACCCACCAACACCGCTAGGCCTACTTGGTCTTTCGCGTCTTGACGAAGGCCCGGATCAGCAAGAGCGCGGCAACAGCCACGAGCTGACCACCCAGGACGATCTTGTTGACGTCCACCGCGGGTTGCCACTGCACCTTGCCGCCCGCACGGATGACGAACACACCGAGCGCCTTGGCGGACACCCCGAATCCTCCGCCGGTACCGCTGCCGGGCTGCTTGCCCCCCTCGGCGGGTCCGGTGCCGCCACCGGCGCCCCCACTCATCTTCGCGGCCGGCAGCACGACGACACCCTCGTGTGAGATCGGCTCCCCGAACACCCGGCGCGCCGAGGCGCCGTCAACGATGTCCCGGATCCGGTCCAGAATCGCAGTGTCTTCCGTTGGTTGCACCATTGCTGATCAGCCCTTCGTCATCGCCAATCCTGCTCGTTACGCCGCACTGGCCGAACGATCACTCACCGGCGGACGTACGCCCGTGATCGAACTCTCCACCAGGGCGCTCGGCCCGCCACAGTAGGTCGACGGCGTTCGGCCCGTGCATGCCGGACGCGTCGACGGTACCGCCGCCCGCACGGCTGAACGTAAGCACAGTTGCCCTTTGCCATCGGCGAAGCACTCGGCGATCGAAAGTACGTTGCGTGCCCGCATCGCCGCTCTTAGCGTGCGCTGCTATGACCGACACCCCCGCGCAGCAGGCCATTCGCAGCATCGACGACGTCTACGGCGATGCGTTCGACGACCAGGAGGTTGAGGCGGTTCTCGACGAGAGCCTGTCGCCGCGCGGCCTGAACCAGCTGTTGTTCGACCTGGTCGCTGACACCGGCCTGCCGCCGGGTTCGACAGTGCTGGATATCGGTGCTCGCGAGGGGCGTTACAGTTTCGAGCTGTCGCGTCGCTTCGGGTTCACGGTTCGGGGCGTCGAGCCGGTCCACCGTCACCTGGACAACGCCGCCCGCGACCTCACCGCGTTGTCGATCGAGGAGCCCGAAACCGCCGCCCGGGTCCGCATCGACGAGGGCACCGCCGAGAAGCTGACCGATCCGAGCGGCTCGGTCGACTTGATCTGGTGCCGGGACGTGCTCGTTCACGTCAAGGACCTGGAAACGGTATTCGGCGAGTTCCGCCGGGTCCTCAAACCCGGCGGTCGTGCGCTGGTCTTCCAGATGACCGCCACGGACTGGCTCTCGCCGGCGGAGGCGGCGTTCATGTGGCCGCCGGCCGGAATCCACGCCGCAAGCCTCGACCCGCAGCGGTTCGAAGCCGCGATCATCACGGCCGGACTGAGCATCGTGCAGTGCATTCAGCTTCACGGCGAGACCCGCGAACGCCTCGAGGAAGACGGCGTGGCCGCAAGCTCCAAGCAGCTGCTACGCGTGTCGCGGATGCTGCGTAACCGTACGGCGTACGAGGAGCGGTTCGGCACCATCGCGTACGAATTCATGCTCACCGACTGCCTGTGGGGCGTGTACCAGATGATCGGCAAGCTGAATCCTCGGATCTACGTGCTGTCGGCTTGAGAGTGAACTATGTCCGAACACGGCCCGGCACGACGAGCCCGTCCCTCGAAACCACGACTGAGGAGGATGTCTTGCGCCGCACGGGATTCACCGGGCCCCGCCGCGTGACGGTCGAGCGCGGAGAGGTCGTGAATCGCAGTCTCGACGACGTGGTTTCGGCCGTCTTCTCGCTGTCCGGGTCGGCGCCGCATCTGTTCGGGAACCGGCTCGAGGTCTTCGAGGACGATCTACGTCTCCTCCTGCGAGCCGCTTCCGCAAGCGGTTGGTTCTCGGAACGCACCCGTGAGATCGCCGTGGTGATCTGGCGGCCCTGACTCAAGGCGCGAGACCCACGGACGCTGAGTTCAGAGATGAGCACGGCCAGGACGATGAGGGCGCCGCCGGCCAGGGACGTGGCGGTGAGTCGTTCCCCCGCCACGCGCCCGAGCATGGCGGCCCACACCGGTTCACCGGCGTAGATGACGGTCGCTCGGGTGGGCGAGACGGAGCGCTGGGCCCAGTTCATCGTCACCTGGATAACGGCGCTGGCCACCCCGAGGCCGCCGACGATCACGACCAGTGTCCACGATGGCGTAGGTAACGGTTCGCCGGCGAGGGGGCGGGCGGTGAAGGCCAGCAACGCGCACACCGCCAGCTGCACCATGGTCACCCGTCGAGTGTCGACGGTGCCGGCGAAGTGCCCGATGAGGAGGATCTCGGCGGCGATGGCCACGGTGCCCAGCAGAGTGACGATCTCGCCGCTTCCCAGGTGGAGACCCGCCGTAGTGGCGCCGGTGAGCAGCAGCAGCCCGCCGAAGGCCACGGCGATGCCGGCCCATCCGCCGGCGCTGGGCGTCCGACGCGTGATGGCCCATTGCAGTAGCGGCACCAGGGGCACGTAGAGGGCGGTGAGGAATGCGGAGGTGGAACTCGGGATGGACTGCAGCCCAACGGTTTGCAGCCCGTACCCGGCGGCCAGGGCCAGCCCGACGGCCGTACCGACGGCCAGTTCGCGGCGGGTGAGGCCGCGCAAGCTGGGGAAGGACAGTGTCGCGAGAGCAAGCGCGGCGATGCCGAAGCGCAAGCCCACGAACGACCACGGCCCGGCGACCGCCAGTCCTTTCTGTACGGTCAGGAAGGTCGAGCCCCACACCGCGGTGATCGCCAGGAGAGCGAACTCCTGCCGGGGAAGTCGCGGCCGAGTGGGCCTGTGCCGGCGGCCGCCGTCACCGGTGGCGTGGTCCAGCGGCGCGCGGTCAATGAGCGAGACGTCCGAAGCCATGTCGTCCAGCGTGCGGGGTTCTTGTGGGGGCGACAACATCACTGCCGTCTGTGGTCGGGAGGACGCAACTATTATGAAACAGTGACGATGCTGGACGACAAAGATTGCGCGATTTTGGATCTGCTTCAATCCGAGGGCGATCTCCCGAACGTCGAGCTGGCGCGACGGGTGCACCTGTCGCCGGCGGCGACGTTGCGCCGAGTGCAGCGGCTGCGGATCGAGGGCGTGATCACGGGGGTACGGGCGATCGTCGATCCAGAGAAGGTGGGCGCCAAGGTTGAGGCGTTCGTGTTGATCGCTCTTGCCGAACACTCCGAGGCCGGCGACGTCCGGTTCGCCGAAGCGCTCGCGCGGATCCCCGCCGTCCTGCGCGCCGACGCGGTCACCGGACCCGACGACGTCCTGCTACACATCGCCGCCGCCGATGCCCGGGATCTGCAGAGCGTGCTTCGCATGCTGCCGCGCATCGGGGCACGCCGCGTCACGACGCTGCTCCGCCTCGAAGCCGTCAAGCCGCCCTCGGCCGTCCCCACCCGTACCAGCCGAACCTGACTCCAGAGAGATCCGCGCCAACCTCAGCGACGTCGCCGCGTGGACGGTGTCCCGGGTAGCGTCCCTCGACGCCCGTGCGCACTGATCTCAGGGGACCAGGACCAGCTTGCCGCGGACGTGGCCGGCCTTACTGATCCGGTACGCCTCGGCGGCGCGCTCGAACGGAAACGTCTGCACCTTGATGACGATCTTGTTGTCCGCCAGCAGTCCGGCCACCAGCGCCAGCGCCTCCGCCGGCCGGCTGTCCGCGGCGCCACCGGTCACCTGGACGCCGGCCTGCCCGGCCCCGAAGTTGGCGATCGTCACCACCCGGGACGGCTCCGGAACCAGGCTGATCAGCTCTTCGACCGGGGTCTTGCCCACCACGTCGACAACACCGTCGACAGAGCCGCCCGCCGCGTCCCGGACCCGTCCCGCCACGCCGTCGCCGTACCGCACCGGCGTCGCGTCGATCTCCCGCAGGTAGTCCAGATTGTCCGCACCGGCGGATGCGATCACCTTGACACCCCGTGCGACGGCCATCTGCACGACGACAGCGCCGACGCCGCCCGCACCACCGTCGACGAAGACCGTCTCACCACCCTTGAGGTCCAGCAGCCGCAGGACGCGTTCCGCGGTCTCGCCCGCGACGCCGGCCGCCGCCGCCACCGCCCAGTCGACCGAGGGCGGCTTGGCGGCCCAGGAGTCCAGCACCGCGTACTCTGCCAGGGTGTTGCGGCCCCGTCCGAACACGTCGTCTCCCACGGATACACCGGTGACACCGTCGCCGACCTCGTCGACCACGCCGGCGGCGTCGTAACCGAGATATCCGATACCGTCCATCGGCTTGCCGCCGGCCATCATCCCGGAGAAGACCTTCCAGTCGATCGGGTTCACGCTCGCCGCGCGAACCGCGATCCGGATCTGCCCCGGACCGGCGTGCGGATCGGGGGCATCGGTCCACTGCAGAACGTCGGGCTCCCCGTACGTCGTGTACTGCACCGCTCGCATCCCGGGCTCCTTCCGCGCGGTGGCCGGCCGGCGGTCACGCCTTCATCCTGCCACCACGCGGCGTCATCCGGTCGTCCGCCCGTCCAGCACGTCGACGACGTGCTCGGCGATGGCCATGCTGGAGGTGGCCGCGGGTGAGGGCGCGTTCCGGACGGCGGTGACGGGACCGAGCCGGTGGATCCGGAAGTCGTCGACCAGGCTGCCGTCGCGGTCCAGCGCCTGAGCGCGCACCCCGGAACCGTGCCGAACCACGTCGGCGGCGCGGATCTCCGGCACATACCGGCGGGCCGCTCGCATGTAGGCCCGTTTGGACACCGAGCCGTACATCTCGCTGATCCCGGTACGCCAGTGCCGCGCCGCCATCCGCCACGTGCCCGGCCAGGCCGCGATGCGGTACAGGTCCGCAAGCGACACGTTCCGGCGACGGTAGCCCTCGCGTGCGGTGGCGAGAACGGCGTTCGGACCGACCTCGACGTCGCCCGACACGCGGCGGGTGAAGTGCACACCGAGGAACGGATAACGCGGGTCGGGGACGGGATAGATGAGGCCGCGCACCATGTGCGCCTTCCCCGGACGGATCCGCATGTACTCGCCGCGGAACGGAACGATCCTCGGTTCCGCGACGTCACCGGCAAGCGCGGAGGCGACGTCCGAGTGGACGCCGGCGCAGATGATCAGGTGGTCGACGGTCAGCGCGTCCGAGCCGGAGGCGACCTCGACAGCGGCGCCGGCCGGCGTGATGCGGTTGACCGGAAAGCCGAGCCGGACCTCACCCCCGGCCGCGACCACGTCGTCGGCGAACGACTGCGCGATCCGCGGATAGTCGGTGATGGCGGTCCGGGGCGAGTACAGCGCGGCCAGCCCGGTGGCGTACGGCTCGATCTCGCGGATCTCCGCCGGGCCCACACGCCGCAGACCGGGCACGGCGTTCTCGGCCGCTCGGGTGGCCAACGCGTCCAGACGCTCCACGTCCTCCTCGGACACCGCGACCACGAGCTTCCCGCACTCGTCGTAGGGCAGCCGGCGGTCGGCGCAGTATTCCCGGAGCATTGCCGCGCCCCGGGTGCACAGCAACGCCTTGAGGCTGCCGGGCCGGTAGTAGATGCCGGCGTGCACGACCCCCGAATTGTGACCCGTCTGGTGTGCCGCTATCCGCCGTTCCTTCTCCAGAAGAACGACCCGGGTTCCCGGCCGGCGCCGGATGATCTCGCGCCCGACGGCGAGCCCGACGATGCCGGCCCCTACGATGCCGACAACCTCATCAGCCACGATGGCGCTCCTCAGCCTCACTCGGCACCGGCACCGGACGGCGACCGTGTGGAGCCGAGTCTAGAAGTACCAGGCCCTCCGGAGTCCGCTATCCGGCCGCATAGACCTGGGGGGCAGCCTCCTTGATCCGGGTCCGTAGCCATTTACCGCACATCTCGGCCTCTTCGTGGCAGTGGGTGACGACCTCGATGAGTTCGGCGTCCCGTTTGGCCTTCGCCGCCTGCAGCAGCACCACCCAGGCGAGCTCCGCGTGTTGCGCGGCCAGGTACAGCTCGCGCAGGTCCGCCATCAGGACCAGCCCGGCGGCTTCGCTGTGACCGATGACCTGGGCGCCCATGCGGCGTACGGTCTCCAGGACTCCGGGCGAAGTGTCGAGGTCGTCCGGTGCGGGTTTGGCGCCGTACCGGTCGGCGAAGGGCGCCAGCGCCTGCAGGTGCTCCGCGCTGCGCCGGGAGAGCGTGTGGCCGAGATGGTAGAGGTCGGATTCGCTGGCGTGGCGTTCGCCCGTCATCCGCAGCCGCTTGGCAAGCTCGGCCTCGGCATCGTGCACGTCCTCGATCGCCTTGTGCATGTTCATCGCTGCTCCACGGTTTCCCGAACGCCGGCGCCGCCGGAGGTGGGCGGCAGCTTCCCGATGACCGGCTCCGACGCGGTCGTCGTGGGCGCCGGTGCGGGAACGCCACCGCCGTCGGCGATCCGTTCCACCCGGACGGCGGCGCCCTTGAACTGCGGTTGTTTGGACACCGGATCCCACACCGTCATGGTGAGCTCATTCGCCGCGGTGGGCCTTCCGTCCGGGGCGTCACTGTCGCGATCCCAGTATCCGAAGTGGAACGGGGCGAACACGACGCCCTCGCGCACGCCGCTGATCCGCGCCTTCGCCTCGATCCGGCCACGCCGGGACTCGACACGGACCACGTCGCCTTCCGCCACGCCCAGACGATCGGCGTCCGATGGGGACAGCTCCACCCAGGCTTCCGGCGCGGCGTTCTGCAGCTGCGGGGCGTGCGCCGTCTTCGTGCGGGTGTGCCAGTGGTACGCGGTCCGGCCGGTGGTGAACAGCAGCGGGTAGTCGTCATCGGGCGGCTCGTGTGCCGGCTGGTACTGCGCCGCCTTCAGAACGGCACGGCCGGCGGCGCCGATCGCGACGAAATCCTTACGCTCCAACGCCGCTCCGGTGGCGAGATCGTGGCCGTAGTCCTCGCAGTAGTCCGGATCGGTGTTGAACACATGGTCGGTGTAGAGGCGTTCGGTGCCGTCCGGCGCGTCGGCGTTGCACGGCCACTGGATGCCGCTGCCGCCGCGCAGCTTGTCGTAGGAGAGGCCGGTGTAGTCGCACGGCCGCCCTTCGGTGACCCGAGCGAAGGCGGTGAAGCACTCCTCCGGCGTCCGCCAAGGCACGAGTGGTTCACCGTCGGAATTGGACAGTTCGAGGCGCCGGGCGTAGTCGAGGAAGATGTCCATGTCGGAGCGCGCCTCGCCCGGTGGATCGATCGCGCGCTCGGAGAGATGGACCGTACGGTCGTGGTTGGTGAACGTGCCGGTCTTCTCCGCCCACATGGCGGCCGGCAGCACGACGTCGGCCAGCCGCGCGGTCTCGGTCAGGAACGCATCGGTGACCACGACGAACAGCCGCTCCTGAGACAGGATGGACCGGATCCGGTGCAGCTCGGGCAGCGACACTGCGGGATTCGTGCCGGTGATCCAGAGGAAGCGGATCGCGCCCTCCTCGGCGTACCGGAAGATCTGCATGGCGTGGGTCGGTGGCGACCAGGCAGGGATCTGCAGGGGGTCGACGCCCCAGATCCGGGCGAGGTCGGCGACGTGGTCGGGGTTCTGCCAATTGCGGAAGCCCACCATGTCGCCGTCGGCGCCGGTCTCCCGGGTGTTCTGCGCGGTGGGTTGGCCGTTCAACTGGAAGACCGTGCAGCCGGGCTTTCCGATCATGCCGCGCAGCAGGTTGACGTTGTTGACCTGGCACGCTGTCGCGGTGGCCTGGTGCGACTGATAGACACCCTGCAGGCAGGTGGAGACCAGCCGCTCCGCCGAGCCGATGAGCCGGGCCGCGGCGCGGATGTCGTCGGCCGGCACGGCGCAGATCTCCGCGACCCGTTCCGGGTCGTAGTCGGCCACCGTCTGTGCGAGCTTGTCGAATCCGACGGTGTGCGCGTCCACAAACGACTTGTCCACATGGCCGCCGACGATGAGCTCGCGCAGGATGCCGTTGAGCAGGGCGAGATTCGTTCCGCTGCGCACCGGCAGATGGACGTCCGCGGCGCCCGCCACCTTCGTACGGCGGGGGTCCACGACGACCATGCGTGGCGGGTTGGGGCCGGCCAGCCGGTCGAGGATCCGCGCCCACAGCACGGTATGGGTCTCCGCCGGATTGTGCCCGACGATGAACAGCGTGTCGCAGGAGTCGAAGTCGGTCAGCGAGCCGGGCGCGCCGTCACTGCCGAACGTCTCCTTCAGCGCGAAGTCGGACGTCGCCGTGCAGAGTCGCGTGTTGCCGTCCAGATGCGGCGTGCCGATCCCGCCGCGGACCACCAGCCCGATCGTGTAGTAGTCCTCCAGGAACAGCTGGCCGCTGGTGTAGAAGCCCATGCCCAGCGGTCCGTGGGAATCGAGCACTTGACGCGACCGCTCGACCACGAGATCCATCGCCTCGTCCCAGGTGGCCGGCTCGAGGTTCCCGTTCCGGCGTACCAGCGGGCGGGTGAGGCGGTCGGCGGCCGCGTTGGCCTGCCAGCCGAACAGGCCCTTCGGACCGAGCCGGCCATGGTTGACGCGGTCGGTGGCCCGGCCGCGGACGCCGACGATGCGTCCATCCTGGACGGCGACGTCCATGCCACAGTCCATCGAGCACAGGACACAAGCCGACTGGACCCAGGTGACGTCGGCCTCGGAGACGCCGTCAGCGAGGTACTGGTCGGTGCGGACCGGCCAGTCCGCCCCGGTGGGGTACGGTGTCCGGCTCCCCCAGATGTCGGATATGCGATCGGTCATGTGCAGCTCCCACAATTGCTAGGGCTGCTCGGATTACCCGCTGCCACGCCGGCCACACCTACCGCCGATCGGACAAATGTCAGTCATTGGGACGAGTCGTGCAGCGCGTCCGCCAGCAATGCCTGCGCCGTCCGGCGTACGGCTTCGGTCGCCTCGCCGGGGGTTTGACCGGCGATGTCGCGCAACCAGATGAGGGACTCGATCCCGGTTGCCGAGCGGATCGCCACGGCGAGCCGATGGACGTCGACGTCCGGCCGGCTCCGCCGCACCGGGGCCAGCGCGTCCTCGATCCACCCGATCGCCTGGCCGCGGCGCAGCAAAGGCCGTTCACCGGCGGGCTTCGTGGTGTCCAGCGACAGCCGCAACGCCGTACGCAGCTGCGGCTCCCACTGGAAGTTGTACCGGCTGAACGCCGCCATGAACGCGTCGAGCCGGGCCTGCGGATCCGACGGCGCGTCCGGCTCGAGCAACGTGTCCGGCTGGAGGTCGGGCTGCGCCGCCAGCAGCAGAGCGCGCTGGTTGGGGAAGTAGCGGTAGGCGGTGGTGCGGGAGATGCGGGCGCGTTCCGCCGCGTCCTCCACGCGTGGTGTATCGCCCTCGGACAGCAGCGCACGGGTGGCGTCGACGAGGGCCTGGCGGGTGCGCGACTTCTGCGCCGTCCGGCCGGTCGTCTCATATGGCGTGGACATCACCTTCATGGTACCGTAGTCCCATGGTACTGGAGTCCCACGATCCGGCTGTGACCGACGGCGATCTCTATTCGGTGATCTTCGAGAACGAACGGGTCCGCGTGCTGGAGTACCGGGACCGGCCCGGCGATCGGACCCATGCCCACCGGCACCCGGACAGCGTCATGTACACGCTCAGTTCGTTCCGCCGGCGCATCGCCAACGGCGACCGTTCCGTGGAGGTCGAGATTCCGGCCGGCACGGTGCGGTGGGTCGGTGCTCAGGAGCATGCCGGGGAGAACATCGGCGACACACCGACGCACAGCATCTTCATCGAGCTGAAGGAACCACCGGCGTCCCCGGGCGACACCGTGCTCGGTCCCCGGAGCTGATTGCCTAGCTGCGCGCGCGGAGCTCCCGGAACCGGTCGCCCGCTCCCCCGGTGATCGCGCGGCCGTGACCGAAGACCGCGACCTGAAAGTCCATGGCGGCGAGCCGGGCCACGCTGGTCTCCGCCGCGGCCATGTCCTCGGTCATCATCCGCGGAGACCGGCGAACCCGATCATGCCGTCCACCGCCCGCCGCGTCGCCCACGAACAGCACACCGCCGGCTCGATCGAGCAGGTACGACACGTGCCCCGAGGTGTGGCCCGGCGTGTGGACAGCGCTGAAGCCGCGAATCGGTAGCGGCCCATCCGCCTCCAGAGTCTCGTCCACCGGCACCGGTTCCGGCGGCCTCACGAACAACGCCAGCACCCGCATCAAACCCCTCGGCGGCACCGTCTCCGCTCCGGTGATGACCGGCGCGTCGGCCGCGTGCGCCACTACCCGGGCGTTCGACCGGCGACGCAGGTCGGCCGCGTTGCCGACATGATCGGGATGGCGATGGGTGAGCAGGATGGTGTGCACGTCACCCAGCTTCCGGCGGGCCTCGTGCAGCGCCTTTTCCACGGTGGCCGACCGGCCCGGCAGGCCACTGTCGACCAGCACCACGCCGTCGTCGACCACGACGAAATGGGCGTTGACGTATCCCAGGCCGACCTCGAAAACGCCGTCCGCAATCTCACGCACGGACGAATCCTGCCATCACCGGAGCCGAACCGTACGGCCGGCGGCGCTGCTCTCCAGGCACCGCTCGATCAACGCGACCGTCGCGCGGCCCTCCTGCGCCGTGACCGGGACCGAGCCGCGGCCGCGGACGGCGTCGGCCATTCCACTGTAGAAAGACTCGTACGCGCCGGGGACACTGGCGGTCGGCGCCGAGCCGGAAGTGGTGGTCAGGATGCCGTAGCGGTCCGGCGGTTCGATGCCCCAGCCCGGATCGCCGGGTCGCCGGCCGGCCAGCAGCGCGGCGATCTGGCCGTCGATGCCGCCCGACACGTACGATCCGGCGTCGCCGTGCACCTCGAACCGCGGCCGGGGCGCGGCGACCAGCGACCCGGCGTGCAGGATGACCCGTAGCGGGCCGTAACCGAGGACGACGTGGAAATAGTCGTCGGCGGCGGCTCCCGGGCGCTGCGCGCGTACGTCCGCGGTGACCGTGTCCGGACCGCCGAACAGCTGGATGGCTTGGTCGATGAGATGGGCGCCGAGATCGTAGAGCACGCCCGCGCCGGGGACTGCGTCGTCCCGCCACTGCGCCGCCGGCACCGGCCGGTACCGGTCGTACCGGGCGAGATACGTGTTGACGGCGCCGAGCAGTTCCCGGTCGACGCAGCTGTGCACCGTCAGGTAGTCGGAGTCCCACCGTCGCTGATGGAAAACGGCGAGGAGCCGATCGCGCGACTCGGCCAGTGCGATCAGCTCGTCCGCCTCGGCGGTGGTGACCGTGAACGGCTTGTCCACCACGACGTGCCGGGCCGCCGACAGGGCGGCTCCGGTGACCCGGGAATGCGCCGCGTTCGGCACGGCGACGACCACGAGTTCGATCGCCGGATCCGTGAGCAGATCGCTCACCGACGGCACCACGGGTACCGCGAGGTCGCGATGGACCCGATCCGGATCGGACGACACCACGGCCGTCAGCCGCAGTCGCGGCTCGGCGGTGATCAGCGGTGCGTGCAGCGATGAGCCCGAGACGCCGTACCCGACCAGACCGACCCCCACCGGCCCGTCGGTCATTGCGGTCCGGTGCCGTAGTCGAGCGCTACCTTGACCGCCCCTTGTGGTTCACTGTCCAGCCACCGGTAGGCTTCCGGCGCCCGGTCGAACGGGTATCGGCCGTCCAGCATTCCGTCCACCCGCACGCGGTCGGTGAACAGCAGGTTGGTGGCGGCCGCCATCACCCGCCGCCGGTTCCATAGTGGAGCGTGTCGATTCGGAGCGCCCCAGCCGCCGATCGATGCGATGATCGACAGCCGGTTGTGGTGGAACTCCTCGCCGAGCCGCAGGTTGCCGGCGCCACCCTGATAGAAGCCGGCGGCGACCACGTTCGCGCCGAGGCCCGCCGCTGCGAGAGCGCCCTGAAGGCCACGGTCCGATCCGGACACGTCGATGGCGACGTCCACACCGTTGCCGTCGTTCTCATCGCGGATCGCGAGCGCGATCGGTCGTTCGGCGGCCGGATCCAGGACGTGCGTCGCGCCGAAGTCGAGCGCGAGCTTGCGGCGGCCCTGATCGGGGTCGACCCCGATCACGTTCTGGATGCCGTCGAGGCGGCACATCTGAACGGTCAGCAGCCCGATGGCGCCGAGACCGTGCACGCTCACCGCGTCACCCAGCTTGATCTCAGCGTCGTGCACCGCCTGCAGTGCGACGGCGGCGAGGCTGATGAACAGCGCCCGCTCGATGCGCTCGCCGGCCGGCAGGACGACCAACGGATAGGTCGCCTGCAGGGAGCTCGCGATGTCGAGGACCGTCTCCTCCTGGTGCGGCGTACCAGTGTGGACCAGATCGCCGGGCTGGACCTCGGTCACGCCCGAGGCCACCTCGACGACCTCGCTGACCATTTCATACCCCAGGGTGACGGGATAGGCCGACGCGCTTCCGGCCGGCGGCTCCACGAACGCGCGCAGGCCCTTGTCGAACACCTTGTCGGTGAACGCCGACGTGCCGCGGTACAGGCTAAGCTCGGTGCCGTGGCTGATGCCGCTGAGCCGTGATCTGAGGCGCACCTCGCCCGGACCGAGCGGACGCGAGGGTTGCTCGGCCAACCGGAGACGGCGCGGACCGTCAAGGACCAAGGTTCGGGGCATCGCCACTCCTTACGACTAGGCTCGGATGCATCGTCCCACCGAGGGGGTCGCATGGGGATGAGGCTGGCCTGTCAGGAGCAACTACTTCCCGGAAAGGAACTCATAGAGAAGTTCACGTTCGCCCGCGACGCGGGCTACGACGGCATCGAGCTGCGCGCCCGTGGCGACCTCCAGTTCGCCGCCCGGCTGCCGGAATTCGAGGCGGCCGCGCGCGCCGGCGTGGTGGCACGGACCGTCTGCCCGGACACCGACCACTTCATCGGCGACTTCGACGCCGATCGGCGGCGGGATGCGATCGCGCAATTGCGGTCGCAGCTCAGCGTCATCGCGCAACTGGGCGGAGACGGTGTCCTCACGCCGGCGAGCTGGGGAATGTTCAGCTTGCGCCTGCCGCCGTTCGTGCCGCCGCGTGCGGCCGATGAGGACCGGAAGGTGCTGCTGGAGGCGCTCGTCGAGCTCGGCGAGCACGCCGCGCGGGAAGGCGTCTGGCTGGCCGTCGAGCCGATCAACCGGTACGAGGACTACATGGTCAACCGGCTGGACCAGGCCGTCGACCTGGCCGCCGAGGTTCGCCGGGCCGGCTTCGATTCGGTACGCGTGTGCGCCGACCTGTTCCACATGAACATCGAGGAGGACGACCTCGCCGCGGCGATCCGGCAGGCCGGCGACTGGATCGGACACGTGCACGTCGACGACTCCAACCGGTTGCAGCCCGGCACGGGACACATCGACTTCGCCGGCGTGTTCGCGGCACTGCACGAGATCGGCTACGACGGGTGGCTCACCCTCGAATGCCGGCTGCGCGGCGATCCGCAGGCCGCCCTGCGCCAGGCCGCCGACGTCATCAGCCGGTTCCGCTGATCGGATGCGCGACGGGGTCCAGCTCATCGCGTACGCCGATCGTTTCGGTGGAACGCTGCCGGCGCTCGGCCGGCTCCTCACCGGTCCACTCGCCGGGCTGTTCACCGGCGTGCACGTGCTGCCGTTCTACCGGCCGCACGACGGAGCCGACGCCGGCTTCGATCCGGACGACCACCTGTCGGTCGACCCGCGGATGGGCGGCTGGGACGACGTTCGGAAGCTGGGTGCGGCGTTCGACGTCACCGCCGACCTGATCGTCAACCATGTCTCGGACCGCTCGGCCGCGTTTCGCGACGTCGTCGCCCGCGGTGATCGATCGCCGTGCGCGGGGATGTTTCTCACCTTCGATCGGGTCTTTCCGTCCGGCGCCACCGAGGCTGACCTGGTAAGGATCACCCGGCCCCGGCCGGGTCTGCCGTTCACTCCGGTGCTTCTCGGTGGCCGGAAGCGGCTCGCCTGGACGACGTTCACTCCACATCAGATCGACCTCGACGTACGGGATCCGGCGGCCCGGGCGTATCTGTCCGATGTGCTGCGTTGTCTGGCGAGCAACGCCGTGACGACTGTCCGGCTCGACGCGGTCGGCTATGCGGTGAAGACACCGGGAACGACGTGTTTCCTGACGCCGGACACGCTGTCGTTCGCCACCGAGCTCGCCGCCGAAGCCCGCCGCCTCGGCCTGCGGGTGCTCGCCGAGGTACACGCGCCGACCCACAGCGACACCGCGACGGCCGCCGTGGTGGATCAGGTCTACGACTTCACGCTGGCGCCGGCGATCCTGCATGCGGTGTCCACGGGAGACGGTGAGCCGCTGCGGGAGTGGCTTCGCACGCGGCCGGACCATCCGGTCACCGTGCTCGAGACGCACGACGGCATCGGTCTCGTCGACGCGGTCGGGCTCCTCTCCGGCGTGCAGATCGCCGCACTCGAGGAGTGGATCCGCCACAACAGCGGTGGCGCCAGCCGGATGAGCAGCATGCCGGACGGCACGCCATACCAGATCAGTTGCACCGCCTACGACGCGGTCGGCCGCGATGACCGGCGCTACCTGCTCGCACGGGCGCTGCACCTGTTCGTCCCGGGCACTCCCCAGGTGTACTACGTCGGGCTGCTGGCCGGACGCAACACCACCGGGACGCACACCGACGCCCGCGAGATCAACCGCCGGTCGTACACCGAGGCCGATGTCCCCGCCGCGATGCGGCGGCCGGTGGTGCGCCGGTTGACCCGGTTGATCAGCCTCCGCACCACGCATCCGGCGTTCCGTGGTGAATTCACAGTGGACGAACGTGCCGGTGATGAGCTCGTCCTGGCCTGGCGCGCCGGCGAAGCCCGTGTCGAGCTGCGTGTGCGCCTGGCCGAGCCGTCATTCCGGGTCCGCAGCACTCCGCCGGCGTAGGCTCCCACGGCACCCTCGCCGATCTTGGAGTTGTGGTTGGCACAAAACGGGCGATAAGCCGCATAAAGGCAACCACAACTCCAAGATCGACGGGGAGGGGGTGGGGGGCGGCGTCGCTAGGCGTCGCCGTTGAGGAAGCGGCGGCACATGGCGTGGTGGCGGGCCACCATCTCGAACGCGTCCTGCTCCTCGGCGTCCAGGTAGGCGTGGCCCTCCCATTCACTGGACATCGTGATGGGTTGCGGCGCCTCCGCGAAGATCCGCAAGATCCGCGCGTAGTCGACCGACGGTGAGGTGAGGTCGTCGTCGACGTCGTAGAACTTGCCGTGGATGTGCACCACCTGCGGCAGGATCTCGCGCCAGTCCTCGAGGTTCTCCCGGCCGAACATGGTGAACACCAGTCGCGCCTGGGCCACCGGCAGCTCCGGCTCGCCGAGCGCGCGGGCCTCCTGCTCGAACGCGCCGTAGCGGTGGAACGGCACACCCGGCGTCTCCCACGCCCGGACCAGGGCGTCGATCCCCGCGTCCGACATGCCGCCGCGACGGAGCTTGTCCAGCATCCCCTGTGGAATGGCGCGCATGCAGGCACTGAAGTCCGGGATGAACCCGAGGTACTCCGAGCCGATCCGGTCGTACGCCTCCCGGGTCGCTGCGACCTTGGGGGTGTTGGGTCCCTCCGGAGCATGGACCTCCATGCCGAGCCGGACACCGGCCTTGGCGGCGATCGGCTCCAGCCGCTCCAGCACCTCCGGCGTGAGGCCGATCTGAGTACGCACGACGGGGAAGCCCAGCGTCGCGGCGAGCTCGATCTGCGGCCGCATGTACGCGACGCTCTCGTCGGTGTCCATCCAGGCGCCCGCTCGCCGGGCGACGTCGGCGTTGCTGGCCAGCGACGTCGGCGTCAAGCCGTTGCGATCGATCGCCTCGCGCAGGGTGTGCAATTCGGCGGCGTCCACCTTGTCCGGGAAGCCGCGCAGGCTCTGGAAGCCGATCACCTCGACGCCCGGGCCGAGCTCGCGGCGGCCGACCTCGTCTACGAGCTCCGGGAGGCTGAACCGGACGGCCAGCCACTCGTTCGTCATCGAGTATAGGGTGACACCCAGCGTGACGCTCATCGGAGCCTCCTTTCGTTCGCGACTGCGGGGCTCGCAGGCTTCGCTTGCTCTCTCCTCGCGCTCACAGCGCCGACCTTTCGTTCGCGACTGCGGGGCTCGCAGGCTTCGCTTGCTCTCTCCTCGCGCTCACCGGATCATCATGACCTTCCGCTCGGCCTTCGTGCGCTGCACGAGCGCCGTGTCCGGCCCGATGATGATGTACGGGATGCGGGTGGCGAGCTCGACCACTACGTCACTTTCCGTGCCAGCGGCCCGGGGTTCCGGATCCGGCACCACGACCGTGAGCGGGTCCTGGACGAACCACCACTCGTCCACCAGGCCGGCGAGCTCGTCCAGGGCGAGCTCACGCCCGCCGTACCGCACCCGCACGTCCTCCTGAGGAACCGTGCGGCCCGCCACCGTGACGGAGATACCCTCCACACAGGACAGGGGTAGCGAGCGGTACCACGCCAGGTGCACATCGACCTCGTAGCCGGCTGCTGTCGCCCGGACGGCGTCGTCCCGGAGCACATTCGCTTCCAGCGTCATACTTCCTCCTTCTCGTCCCTCCCGCGATCTTGGAGTTGTGGTTGGCCTTATGCGGACTTCGTCCGCTTCTGTGCCAACGACAACT
>DATBGW010000342.1:0-6385 GCA_036557765.1 Actinoplanes sp. | reverse complement strand
CGTTCGGCGGACCCGGCCGGTTCCCGCCGCCCGGTCGACGGGGAACTGGCGGCCGACCTCGGCGGCCGCATCCCGCACCGGTGGCTGCCCGACCGGCTGACGTCCACAGTGGATGTCCTGGGTCCGGGGCTGACGCTGTTCGCCGGCCCGCGCCGACGCTGCTGGGACGCGGCGGTGGCCGCGGTCTCCGGCTCCCCGCCGGTGACCGTGCAGGCGCTGGACGCGATAACCGCCCGCGGCATGGGCGTCCCGGACGGCGGCGCCGCGCTGATCCGGCCCGACGGCGTCCCGGTGGGATGGTTCGGGTCCGGCGACGAGACGGCGGCACTGCGCGCGGCGGTGTCCCGGACGACCCGTGCCGCGCGCTCACCGCGGTCTGCTGACCGTTTCATTCGGGCGTAGCCGGGTAGCCGGATCGATGGGAACCGAACGTGAGGAGACCATCATGACCAGCGCACAGTCACCCGCCGGACTTCCGCTCGCCGCGAACGCGGCGGCCGAGGCCACCGACGCCGAGGCGGACGCCGCCCTGAACCGGAACTCCGGCCCGACCGTCGGCGCGTCCGACGCGGAAGCCGACGCCGTACGCTCAGGAGCCGACCCGGATCCCGACGCCGACGCCGCCAGCCGTGACTCCGACGGTGTCCCGGTCGGTTCGGCCGACGCCGAGGCCGACGCCCGCAACTCCGGCGCCGACGAGCAGTAACCCCTTCCCCGCGATCTTGGAGTTGTGGTTGGCACAGATCAGCCGAAAAGCCGCATAAGGGCAACCACAACTCCAAGATCGCGGGGAGGTGCGTCTCAGCTGGGCTTTGCGTCGGTCTCCGAATTTGCCTGCTCGAATGTGATGAGACGGTGCGCGCGGTTACGGGCGAACGCCATCCCGCGGACCCACGTGTACAGCGTGCCGAGCCGGTTGCCCCAGCCGATGAGGTACGCGTTGTGGACGTATATCCACATTCCATGAGCCAGCCGCCCGGTGAACCGGCGGCCGAACGCCTGGGCGACCGCGCTGTTGTGGCCGATCGTCGCCATCGTTCCCTTGTCGAAGTACTCGAACGGTCGTACCGCCTCGTCCGAGCCCGCGAGTCGCGCCTTGATCACCTTCGCGACGTACTTGCCCTCCTGAATCGCGGGCTGGGCGACACCGGGAAGGTCGTTCAGCGACACCATGTCGCCGATCGCGAACACCTCCGGGTGTCCGGGCAGCGTGCAATCCGGGTTCACCGCGACCCGGCCGGCCCGGTCCAGCACCGCGCCGGTGGCGTCGGCCAGCTGGCGCGCCAGCGGTGACGCCTGCACCCCGGCGGCCCAGACCCGGGTCCGGGCCCGGATGCGCTCCTCGCCGTCAGGTCCCTTGACCGTGACGCCGGTGGAGTCGATCGCGACCGCCAGGGTGTTCAACCGGATCTCCACACCCTTGCGCCGCAGCTGTTCGGTGGCGTAGGCCTGCAGCTTCGGGTCGAACGGCCCCAGCACGGCACCCGCGCCCTCGAGCAGGATGATCCGCGCCTCCGTGGTGTTCACCGTGCGGTAGTCCTGCGGCAGCACCACATGCGCCAGCTCGGCCACCTGACCGATCAGCTCCACGCCGGTCGGTCCGGCACCGATCACCACGAACGTCATCCACTCGGCGCGCTCGGCCGGATCCTCGCACAACTCGGCCATCTCGAACGCCGACAGGATGTGGCTGCGAAGGCGGCGGGCGTCCTCGATGGTCTTCATCCCCGGCGCCACCTGCGCCCACTCGTCGCGGCCGAAGTACGCGTGCGTGGCGCCGGCCGCGACCACAAGTGTGTCGTACGGCAACCGCACGGTACGGCGGTCGGGCCCTGTCGCCGTCACCACCCGCGCGTCGAGATCGAGGTCGTCCACCTCGGCCAGCAGCGCGCGGGCATTGGCCTGGCCGCCGACGACGCTGCGGATCGCCGGTGCGATCAGCCCCTCCGGCAGAATGCCCGCGGCAACCTGGTACAGCAGGGGCTGGAAGAGGTGGTGATTGGTCCGGTCCACGACTGCGATGTCGACATCGGCGCCGGCCAGCGCCCGGGTGACGCCCAATCCGCCGAATCCGCCGCCGATCACCACGACCTGGTGCCGTTGGCTGCCCATGCGGCGAAGCTAGCCCCCGCGGCCGGGCGGCCGGCTGGAATTTCCCGCTCAGTGACATCGTCGCGGGTCAGGCGGCTCGCATCCGATGAGACTGTGCCAATGGTTGCCGAGCAGCTTCGGCTGATCGCGTTGGAGGCGCCCGCCGACTTCGTCTTCGCGCGATCGCAGATGGCGTTGTCGCTCGGGTGGCACATCGTCGTGGCGTGCTTCGGCGTGGCCTTTCCGGCGATGGTGCTGTTCGCGGAGTGGCGCGGGTACCGGAACTTCGACGCCGACATGGCCCGCCTGGCCCGCACCTGGGCGCGCGCGATCGGTGTGCTGTTCGCGGTGGGCGCGGTGTCCGGCACCATCCTGTCGTTCGAAATGGGCATGCTGTGGCCCGGTCTGATGAGCCGGTTCGGCGAGATCTACGGATACCCGTTCACGCTCGAGGGGTTCGCGTTCTTCCTGGAGGCCATCTTCGTCGGTATCTACCTGTTCGGCTGGGATCGGTTGTCGCCCCGGATGCACATGCTGTGCGCTGTGCCGATCCTGCTGTCCGGCATCGCCGGCGCCTTCTTCGTGGTGGCCGCGAACGCCTGGATGAACACGCCGACCGGATTCCGGCTGGTGAACGGGCAGGTGGTCGGCGCCCAGCCGGTCGCCGCCATGTTCAACCCCTCCACCGGCGCCGAGGTGGTGCACATGCTGATCGGCGCCGTCATGGTCGTGGGCTTCTCGGTGGCCTCGGTATATGCGGTCGGCATGCTGCGCGGGCGCCGGGACCGGTACCACCGGCTCGGGCTCCTGCTGCCCCTCACCGCCGCGGTGATCGCCGCTCCGGTACAGATCGTGGTCGGCGACTGGATCGCGAACGTGGTGGCCGAGCACCAGCCGGTCAAGCTGGCGGCGATGGAGGGGCATTTCGACACCAGCCGCAGTGTGGCGTTGTCCATCGGCGGCATCTACATCGACAACGATCTGCGGTACGAGATCTCCGTCCCGTACGGGCTGTCGCTGCTGGTCGATCACGATCCGGACGGCGAAGTGATCGGCCTGGACAGCGTGCCGCCGCAATTGCGACCACCGGTCAACATCACCCACCTGTCGTACAACGCGATGGTTGGCATCGGGTTCGGGCTGGCGGCGCTGGCGGCCTGGACCGGCTTCGTCTGGTGGCGCCGCCACGATATCCCGCGGACGCGGTGGTATCTGCGGGCGGTGGCGGTGTCCGGCATCGCCGCTGTCGCGGCGCTGGAGGCGGGCTGGGTGGCCACCGAAGTGGGTCGCCAGCCGTGGATCGTCTATCGGATCCAGCTGACCAGTGAGGCGGTCAGTACGGCTCCCGGTCTGCGGTACGGGTTCTACGCCGTCCTGCTGGTCTACACGGTGCTGACCGGCATGACCGTGTACGTGCTGCGCCGGCTCACCGGCCGGCAACCGGCGCGAGCGCCCCAGGAAGCGGAGCCGTCGGTGCCGCCTCAGCCCGAGTCGGCCCCGCGATGACCGTCGCCGACGCCGTTCTGGCGGTCATGTTCGCCGGGCTGACGGCGTACGCGTTGTTCGCCGGCGCGGACTTCGGTGCCGGAGTGTGGGACCTGTTCGCCGGTGGCACCCGCCGCGGACGGCAGCAGCGGGATCTGATCGAGCACTCCCTCGCGCCGGTGTGGGAGGCCAACCACGTCTGGCTGATCTTCGTGCTCGTCGTGCTGTGGACCGGATTTCCGCCTGCGTTCGCCGCCATCGCGTCCACTTTGTACATTCCGCTGACGCTGGCGGCGCTGGGCATGATCGCCCGGGGTTCCGCGTTCGCGTTCCGCAAGACCGTGCCGTCGCTGTCGGTGCAGCGGTTCTTCGGCGCCGCGTTCGCGTTCTCGTCGTTCGTGACGCCGTACTTCCTCGGTGCGGTGGTCGGCGGCATCGCGTCCGGCCGGGTGCCGCCCGGTATCGCGGCCGGCGACGTCGTGACGAGTTGGATCAATCCCACGTCCGCGCTGGGCGGTGTGCTGGCCGTCGGCGTCTGCGCGTACCTCGCCACAGTGCTGTTGTGCGCAGACGCGCAACGGGATGTGTCGTCCGAGCTTGCCGACCGCTTCCGAGCGCGGGCGCTGGTCACCGCCATCGTGGTCGGCGTCATCGCCGCGATCGGGATCCTGGTTCTGCGTTCCGACGCGCCGCGGCTGTTCGACGGCCTGACACACCGGGGACTTCCGTTGATGATCGTGTCCGCGCTTGCCGGCGTGGCCTCGATTCTCCTGCTCTTCCGGCGCCGGTACGGCTGGGCGCGGATCACCGCGGCAGTGGCGGTGACGGCGGTGCTGTGGGGCTGGGCGGCGGCGCAGTACCCGTACATCGTGCCGCCCAGTCTGACCATCACGGAGGCGGCCGCCGGGCACACCACGCAG
This sequence comes from Actinoplanes sp., assembly GCA_036557765.1. Lineage (GTDB taxonomy): Bacteria > Actinomycetota > Actinomycetes > Mycobacteriales > Micromonosporaceae > Actinoplanes. The sequence continues at coordinate 1,889 of DATBGW010000342.1, read as the reverse complement.
ATCACGATGCTGGTATCACTGCTGATCGGATCGGTGCTGCTCCTGCCGGCGCTGGTGCTCCTCTACACGCTCTTCCAGCGCAGCCACCACGATCAGACGACGGTCTAACTCCGCCGCGATCTTGGAGTTGTGGTTGGCACAAACCGGGCGCGAAACGGCATAAGGGCAGCCACAACTCCAAGATCGCGGGGGTCTTAGCGTTGGTGTTGCTCGTACCTGTCGATGCGGGCGGCCTGCTCGTGCGTGATCACGTCGCAGACCCAGTCCCAATGCAGGGCCACCCGGTCCCCCGTGGACAGTCCGGCGAGCAGCGACCGGCCGTCCGCCGACCAGCGGACCACCTCGTCGGTGTCCGGCCCGTTCACCAGCGCGGTCCCGTCCCAGACCAGCGGCCGGCACCGGACGATCGCCGTCTCGCCCCGCACCTCCGTCACGACGCCGGTCCGGATCCGGCAGCGGTCCAATACGGACACCGCGACAGGACTGGCACTGCGGCGCAGCATCGCGGCCCACGGGTACACCTCGAACACCTGAAAGCTGTGATGCGCCACGGCCCGGCCGTCGGCGTCCGCCCACGTGCCGCCCACCTGGCCGGCGAACCGGTCCCGTAGCCACGCCACCAGGCCGGCGGAGTCGACCCGGTCGAGAAGGTGGTTGCCGATCCAGTACGCCTCGACCACCGCCTCGTCCAGCGGATCGGCGATCCCCGCCGACCGGGCGATGAACTCGAGGTAACTCCATGCGCCCTCGAACCGGCGGGCCCGGCGCGCGATCTCGGCGGCGTCGGCCCGGAGCAGCGCCGGCGCGCCGTCCGGGCCGCAGTAACCCAACTCGTTCGGCGGGTAGGCGTACCGGGCGAACAGCAGCGTCCCCCGCTCGCTCATGTCAGCAGATCCGGGGCAACTGCTCGCCGATCGGCATGTTGACCACCCGGGTGCCGCCGAGCGCGGTCCGCGCCACCACCATGCCGGGATGCTCCGGCACACACGTCCCGATCCGCCGCGCTCCGGTGCCGTTGGGATCGGCGAGCATCGCCGCCAGCACCTCGTCCGCCCGGTCCGCCGGCACGAACGCGACCAGCTTGCCCTCGTTGGCCACCTGCAGCGGGTCCAGACCGAGCAGGCTGCACGCGTCCCGGACATCGGCCGGAATCGGTAGGTCCCGCTCCACCAGGTCGACGCCGACGCCGGCGGTTCTGGCGATCTCGTTCAGCGTCGCGGCCACGCCCCCGCGGGTGGGATCGCGCAGCACGTGCACGTCGGCGCCGGTGGCGAGCATCGCCGCCACCAGCCCGTGCAGCGGTGCGGTGTCGCTGGACACGGTGGTGCCGAACTCCAGGCCCTCCCGGCAGCTCATCACTGCAACACCGTGCACGCCGATGTCGCCGCTGATCAGGACGGCGTCGCCGGCGGCGGCCCGATGGGGGTTGATGTCGACGCCGTCCGGCACCACACCCACCCCGGCGGTGTTGAGGTAGACGCCGTCGCCGCTGCCGTTGTCCACCACCTTGGTGTCGCCGGTGACCAGGCGAACGCCCGCGGCGCGGGCGGCGGCGCCCATTGCTTCGGCGATCCGCCCGATGTCGGCCAGCGCGGTGCCCTCCTGCAGGATGAACGCGGTCGACAGGTACAGCGGAGTGGCACCGGCCATCGCCAGGTCGTTGACCGTGCCGTTGACTGCCAGGTCACCGATCGACCCGCCGGGGAAGAACATCGGCTTGACCACATAGGAGTCGGTGGAGAACGCGAGCCGGGCACCCCCCACCGGAACCACGGCGCAGTCGCCGAGCTCATCCGTTCCGGCAGCGCCGAATCCGGGCCGGAACAGGTGCTCGACGAGCTCGCCGGACATCGCGCCGCCACCGCCGTGTCCCATCACGACGAACGGGG
>DATBGW010000341.1:0-2133 GCA_036557765.1 Actinoplanes sp. | reverse complement strand
CAGGAGTTCCAGACCGACCACCGCCAGATCCGCATCGATGCGGCCGGGCTCTTGCCGGCGATCGACGGCGTGCTCGACAACATGAGCGAGCCGATGATCAGCCACGACTGCGTCGCGTTCTATCTGCTCTCCGAACAGGTGAGCCGTCACGTCAAGGTGGTGCAGTCGGGCCAGGGCGCCGACGAGATCTTCGCCGGCTACAGCTGGTACCCGCCACTTGCGGGCGTACCACGGGAGAAGGCGGTCGACGCGTACGCCCGGGAGTTCTTCGACCGCCCGCACGCCGACCTGGCCCGGCAGCTGTCCCCGGAGTGGCTGATCGACGCCGGCGTGAGCCGGGAGTTCGTCGCGGCCCATTTCGGCCGGCCGGGCGCGGACACCGCTGTCGACGCGGCGTTGCGGCTGGACTCTCAGGTCATGCTCGTTGACGATCCCGTCAAGCGTGTGGACAACATGACGATGGCGTGGGGACTGGAGGCGCGGGTGCCGTTCCTCGACCACGAACTTATCGAGCTCGCGGCGGCGTGCCCGCCGGAGCTCAAGCTCGCGCAGGGCGGCAAGGGCGTGCTCAAGGACGCCGCGCGTGGCGCCGTACCGGACGAGGTGATCGACCGCACCAAGGGCTACTTCCCGGTTCCGGCGATCCGGCACCTGGAAGGGCCGATGCTTTCGCGCGTTCGGGAGGCGTTGTACGCACCTGAGGCGCAAAGTCGACGGCTGTTCCGTCGGGAGTACGTTGACGCGCTTCTGGCCGACCCGAATACTCCTCGCACCACGCTCGGTGCGAACCAGTTGTGGCAGCTCGCGCTGCTGGAGATGTGGCTGCAGGACAAGGGGATCTAGCGTATGGGTGGTCAGCTCAACCGGGTCGACGTCACCGTCCTGCCGACGAGCCTTTCGCTCGCCTCCGAGATCTCCGGATGCTGGTCGCCGGCGCTGTCGCCGGACGGACGGCACGCGGCGTACATCTCCGACCGCAGTGGCACGCCCCGCGTCTGGGTGCAACCGGTCGGCAGCGAGCTGGCCTTTCTGGTCGACACCGGCGAGCATCCGGTGGCGTCGGTGCAGTGGTCCACCGGCGGCGGGTGGCTGGCCTGTCAGCTCGCGCCGGGTGGGGCGCCGCGGCAGGAGTTGTGGCTCGTCCGGCCGGATGGGTCCGCCCTGCACCATGTGGCCGGTTTCGGCGCGGACACCGCCGACAACGTGCGCTGGCTTCCCGGCCGCCCACTGCTGACCGTCACCGAGAACCTCTCCCGCGCGTACCTGATCGACGTCGAGACCGGCGTTCGGGATCTGATCGCCGAGGGGTCGCTGGTCTCGCTTCTCGATGTGAGCCGGGACCGCGGGCGGGCGTTGCTGCGGTTCGGTCCGCGCGGCGATCGGTACGTCGTCGTGCGCGACCTTGCCACCGATCTTGACGAGTACGTGACCAGGGGCGAGCAGGCCTGCTTCGGGCCGGACGGCCGGACCGTGTACGCCCGCAGCGAAGCCGGCGAGTACCCGTCGCTGATCGTCCTTCGCTCCGGCGACCTCGAGGTGCTTGCCGGTTCCGAGACGGCGGAGGTGGAGTCGTTCGCGCTCACACCGGACGGCCGGGAGGTCGCCGTGCTGTGGAACGTGCGCGGCGGCCTGTCGGAGCTGACCATCCAGTCGACGGACGGCAGTTCGCCGCCGGACAGTACGGGGACCGGCCGTTCCCCCGCCTGCCTCGGCGTTCCCACCGCCCACGTCGCTGCCCCTACCGCCCGCCGGGTCGTAGCGCCTCTGCCCGGCGGTGTGGTCAGCGGCCTCGCCTGGTCCACGGACGGGTCCACGCTGGCGTTCACGGCGGAAGGACCCGGGCAGCCGCACGGTGTCTGGACGTTCGACGCGGCCGGCGTGCATCAGGTGGCGGCCGAGCCGCCCGCGCCCGGCGCCGTCCGGCCCACGTTGGAGCGCTTCGCCGCCCACGATGGTTTGGAGCTGACCGGCTGGCTGTTCCGCCCGGCGACGGACGGCCCGCACCCGACCGTGCTGTGGTTCCACGGCGGTCCGGAGGCGCAGGAACGCCCCGGCCACGGTCCGCTGTTCCAGTCCCTCGTGGATCGCGGCATCGCGGTATTCGCACCGAACATCCGCGGCTCATCCGGCTTC
>DATBGW010000340.1:0-6869 GCA_036557765.1 Actinoplanes sp. | reverse complement strand
GTTCCTGGTCGGCATGGCCATCGGCGGGCTCGGCTTCGGGGTGTACCAGGCGGTCGATCTGGCCCTTGTGGTGGACGTGCTGCCGGACACCGACAGCGTCGCCAAGGATCTCGGCGTGATGAACATCGCGGGGGCGCTGCCGTTCTCCGTCGCGCCGGCGGTCGCGGCGGCCATCCTGGCGGTGAGCCACGACAACTACTCCGTTCTCTACGCGGTCGCCGGCGTCTCGGCCATTCTCGGAGCCGGCGCCATCCTGCCCGTCCGGGGCGTCCGATGAGGAGCGGCGGATGGTCCCCGGCATCTATCTGACGGTCAAGGGCTTCACGACGTCCGGACTCGAGCGGCTGGGCCTGGCTCGCCCGGCGGTACCGGTAGCTGGCAAGGTTGCGGCATGAAGGCCTTCGTCTTGGAGAAGTACGGTTCGCCGGACACCCTGCGGATGGCCGACGTGGACATGCCGGCCCCAGGCCCCGGCGAGGTACTGGTCAGAGTGCTGGCCGCATCGGTCAACGCCGCCGACTGGCACATCCTGCGGGGCAGGCCGCTGTTCTCGCGGGCCACCCTGGGGTTGCTGCGGCCCAAGCATCGGATCCTCGGCGGCGACATCGCCGGCCGGGTGGAAGCCGTCGGCAGCGGCGTCGCCGGGTTCGAGGCCGGCGACGACGTGTACGCCAACCTCCTGGACCACGGCTACGGCGGCTTCGCCGAGTACGTGTCGGTGCCGGTCAGCGTGGCGTCGGTGAAACCGTCGAACCTGTCGTTCGAGGAAGCGGCGGCAGTGCCGACGGCCGCCGTCACCGCCCTCCAGGGCCTCCGCCGCCACGGTGAGCTCCAGCCCGGCCAGCAAGTGCTGATCAATGGGGGCACCGGCGGCGTCGGCAGTTTCGCGGTCCAGCTCGCCAAGTCCTCCGGGTCAACGGTGACGGCGGTGACCAGCACGCCCAACCTGGACCTGGTCCGGTCGCTCGGTGCGGACCACGTCGTCGACTACCGCACGACCGATTTCGTGGGCGGCGGGCGCCGCTACGACCGGATCCTGGACACGGTGGGGAACCGGTCGGTTGCCGACCTCCGCCGGGCGCTGGCCGAGGGCGGGAAGGCCGCCGTCGTCGGCTTCACCAGCGTGCCTGGGCTGCTGGGGGTCTCGCTGCTCGGTGGCAAGAACGTCGCGCAGGTAACGGCCCACGTCACGGCCCAGGACCTGGCGCTGCTGACGCGGCTGATCGAGGCGGGCACGCTCCGGCCCGTGATCGACCGGCGCTATCAGTTCGCCGAGATTCCGGCCGCCATCGCGTACCTCGAAACCGGCCGCGCCAGGGCGAAGGTCGTCGTCGACGTGGCGGGATCCGCGGGCTGACCGGCGCCGCCCGGAGACCTACGGGAGGATGGGTCCGTGCGAGCGATTCTGGTGACCCGGCGCGGCGGTCCCGACGTTCTGACGGTCGCGGACCGGGATGCGCCCCAACCCGGTCCGGGCGAGCTTCTCGTCGACGTGGCCGCGGCCGGCGTCAACTTCATGGACATCTACCAGCGCGAGGGCCGGCCACCGTACGACGACCCGCCGCCGTTCGTGCCTGGTGCCGAGGGCGCCGGAACGGTGGCCGCGGTCGGCGACGACGTGCCGGACTTCGCCGTTGGCGACCGGGTGGCCTGGGCCAACGGGACCAGCGGGTACGCCGAACAGGCCGTGGTGCGAGCGGACCTGGCCGTTTCCGTTCCGGACAGTGTCGACCCGACCGTGGCGGCGGCGGTCATGTTGCAGGGCATGACCGCGCACTACCTCGCCACCAGCACGTACCCGGTGGCCGGCTGGGACGTGGCGGTCGTGCACGCGGCCGCCGGCGGTGTGGGCCTGCTGCTCACCCAGATCGTCAAGAAGCGCGGCGGCGTCGTGGTGGCCACCACCTCGAGCGCCGAGAAGGCGGAGCTCGCCCGTCAGGCGGGCGCGGATCATGTCACCGGCTATGACACGTTCGCGGACGTAGCGCGCGAGGTCAGCGGCGGCACCGGCGCGGCGGTGGTGTACGACGGCGTCGGCAAGAGCACGTTCGACGCCAGCCTGACGGCGTTGCGTCCGCGCGGGTATCTGGTGCTGTACGGCGCGGCCAGCGGCCCGGTGCCGCCGGTCGATCCGCGGCGGCTGGCCGCGGGCGGGTCGCTGTACCTCACGCGGCCAACGCTGGGGCACTACATCGCGACGCGGGACGAGCTGCGCTGGCGGGCGGGGGATCTCTTCGACTGGATTTCCGACGGCAGCCTCTCGGTGCGGATCGGCGCGACCTACCCGCTCGAGGAGGCCGCCCAGGCCCAGGACGACCTGGAAGCCCGCCGCACCACCGGCAAGCTCCTCCTCCTGCCTTGATCCTCCTCGATCTTGGAGTTGTGGCCGCCTTCCCCACTTCCTCCTCGATCTTGGAGTTGTGGTTGCCTTTACGCGGTCTATAGCCCGATTCGTTCCAACCACAACTCCAAGATCGCGGGGAATCAGCCGGTGGCATCGCGGGATCAGGACAGCTGCCAGGTGCTGAGGTGGTCGTAGGACGGCTTGGGTCCGAGGTGGCTCCGGATCAGTTCCACGGTTTCGGCCCGCCACGCCGGCCCGCGGTACCCGGCCAGGGCGGCGCGGTCGGCGTCCACCAAAGCGCGCTCCACCCGGTCGCCGGGCCGGGCGACGGTGAGGTGCGGCTTGAACGGCTTGTCGTCGTACGGCAGGCGGGCCCGCTTGAGCTCCCGGCGCACCTGCCGCGCCAGCCCGGCCAGCTCCTCGCCCTCCATGCCGACCCACAGCAACGTGAACCGCCCACGCCCGAACCGGCCGCCGCCGGCCAGGCACACCTGCGGTGCCGGCAGCCCGTTCACCGCCCGTCCGACCGCCGCATCGACGTCCGGAAGCCGGTCCTCCTTGACCTCGCCCAGGAACGCGAGCGTGACGTGCCAGGTCTCGCGGCGGGCCAGCCGCGTGTTGACGCCCCGGCCGGCGGCGATCGCGACGTTCAGCCGGGCCAGCTGCCGCTCCACATCGTCACACGCCGCCGCCGGCGGGTACGTGGCCACGAACAGCCGCATCAGACCATCCCGCTGCGTACGGCGTAGAGCGCGGCCTGCGTACGGTCGTGGACTCCAAGCTTGGTGAGAATCGCGCTGACGTGGGTCTTCACGGTCTTCTCGGACAGTCCGAGGAGCCGGGCGATCTCCCGGTTGGCATTGCCGCGGGCGATCGCGGCAAGCACATCGCGCTCGCGTGCGGTCAGGTGCACCTGCGCGGGCCGGCCGCTGCCGTCCGCGAGCAACCGGGCCACATCGGGATGCAGCAGCACATGTCCAGCATGGACGGCCCGGATCGCCGCGGCCAGGGCGGGCGGGTCGACATCCTTGTATACGTACCCGGCCGCTCCGGCGCGGACCGCGGGCAGCACGGCAGCCGGTTCCGTGAAGCTGGTGATCACCAGCACCTTCGCCGGGTTGCCGGACGCGCGCAGGCCGTGCAGCGCGGCGACCCCGTCGGCCCCGGGCATCTTCAAGTCGAGCAGCACGACGTCCGGGTGCAACTCGTCCGCCGCGGCGACCGCGGCCGCGCCGTCGGCGGCCTCACCCACGACGGTGAGATCGTCCTGCAGGTCCAGGAACGTGCGCAGGCCCTGCCGGACCACCGGATGGTCGTCGACCACCAGCACGCGGATCGCCTCAGCCATCGACCGGCACCTCCAGCCGTACGGTCGTGCCGGCGCCGAGCCGGGACCGCAGAACCAGCCGGCCTCCCGCGGCGCGGGCACGGTCGCGCATGGACGCCAGCCCGAACTGCCGCGACGGCGCGCCCGGGTCGAACCCGAGCCCGTCGTCGGTCACCTCCAGCACCACCGTCGCGTCCGAAGCCTCAACGGCGACCGTGACGAGGGCCGGCGCCGCGTGCCGGAGCGCGTTGTGCAGCGCCTCCTGGGCGATCCGGTACGCCGCCTCCTCCCGCGCGGCGGGCAGCCGCGGCAGCGGCCCACCGGTGAACTTCACGGCCGGCCGATGCACTCGGTCGAGCAGGTCCGCCTGCTTGCGTAGCGCCACATCCAGGCCGTCGCCGGCGAGGTCGATGGGCCGCAGTCCCACGACGATGGCCCGCAGCTCCTCGGTCGCCTCGGCGGCGAGCCGGCGCACCGTGTCCAGTTCGGACGACGCCCGGACCGCGTCGCGGGTCACGAGCGTCGCGGCCGCGTCGGCGGTCAGCCGGAGGCTGAACAGCTTCTGTGTCACCGCATCGTGCAGCTCACGCGAGATCCTGTTCCGCTCCTCCACGATGGACAGCTCACGACTGCGTTCGTACAGTCGAGCGTTGATCAGGGCAATGGCGGCGTGCGCGGCGAGCAGCCGGAGCAGTTCCTCGTCGTCCGCGGTGAAGCCGCCCGCCGTCTGCTTGTTGGCCAGGAACAGCGTTCCGAGGATGTCGCCGTCGTGGACGATCGGCATGCCGAGGAAGCTCGTCAGCACCGGGTGCGCGGCCGGCCACCACCCGAAGTGCGGGTGCGACCGCACGTCGGCCAGCCGGATCGGGGTGGGATCGTGCAGCATCGCGCCGAGCAGCCCGTGCTGCCGGGGAAGCGGCCCGATCGCCCGCCACTGCTCGTCGCTGATCCCGTCGGTGAGGAACTGCGCGAACTGGTCGTCCGGGCCCGGGATGCCCAGCGCCGCGTACCGCGCGTCGAGCAACCGCCGCGCCGACGTGACGATCGTCTGCAGGACCTCACGTACCGACAAGCGCGCGGTGACGGCGAGCACGGCCGCACTCACCTGGCGCAGTTCTTCGCGGTCACACGCGGTCACCCCTGCACGGTACCCACGCGCGGCGACCGCCGGATCGGACACGAGACCTAGGTCCAAAGACCAAGGTCCGACCCGTCCCCGGTCCGATGGCGGCGGTCGTCCGCCGACCTAGCGTCGAGGGGTCGAAGGAGGAACGCATGGCAGTCGCGATCATCACCGGTGCGTCCCGTGGGCTGGGGCTCGCCCTGGCCACCGGCCTGGCCAGGGCTGGATGGCAGCTCGTGGTCGACGCGCGCGGCGCCGCCGACCTCGCCGCGGCGACCGGCCAGATCGAGGGCGGCCGGGTGGTCGCCGTTCCGGGTGACGTCACCGATCCCGCGCACCGGCGTGACCTGGTCGAGGCGGCCGACCGACTCGGCGGGCTCGACCTGCTGGTCAACAACGCCGGCGTCCTCGGGCCCAGCCCGCAGCCGCCGCTGGCCGACTACCCGCTCGACGCTCTGCGCGACGTGTACGAGGTGAACGTCGTGGCGCCCCTCGGGCTGATCCAGCTGGCGTTGACCGCGTTGCGGTCCCACCGTGGCGCGATCGTCAACGTCACCTCGGACGCGGCCGTCGAGGCGTACCCGGGCTGGGGCGGGTACGGCTCGGCGAAGGCCGCGATCGAGCAGGCCAGCCGGGTGCTCGCCGCGGAGGAGCCGGACCTGCGGGTGTGGTGGGTGGATCCGGGCGACCTGCGCACCCGGATGCACCAGGAAGCGTTTCCGGGCGAGGACATCAGCGACCGGCCGCTGCCGGACACGGTCGTCCCGGCGTTCCAGCGGCTGCTCGCCGACGCGCCGCCGTCCGGCCGGATCCGGCTCGCGGACCTGTTGGCCGAGCCCGATGGTTCGCTTCCCGCGGTCGCTCACGGAGCCGCCCGGTGACGCTCGACTTCGCCCTGCCCGACAGTCTGGAGGCGCACGAACCGCCGGAAGCGCGCGGGCTTGGCCGCGACGGCGTACGCCTGCTGGTGGGGGAACGGACCCGTGGCACCGTCCACCATCACCGGTTCTCCGATCTGCCGGCGTTGCTGCGTCCGGGCGATGTTCTCGTGGTCAACACGTCCGCGACGTTGCCCGCGGCCGTGCCGGTGGCGGGTGGCGCGCTGACCGTCCACTTCTCGACCGAACGCGACGACGGCTCCTGGCTGATCGAGCTACGCCGGCAGGCCGGCAAGGCCACCACGCCGTACGCCGGCGGCGAGTCCGGACAGCGCTACCCGTTGCCCGGCGGCGCGGTGGTGATCCTGCGCAAGCCGTACTCCGCCGGGCGGTTGTGGCGAGCCGATGTGGACACTGGCGGCGCAGGGTCCATCCAGGACTATCTGTACGCCAATGGCCGGCCGATCCGGTACGGGTATGTCGACCGGCCCTGGCCGCTGCGCTACTACCAGACGGTGTTCGGGATGCACCCCGGTAGCGCCGAGATGCCCAGCGCCGGCCGCCCGTTCACGGACACGCTCGTGACCCGGCTGATCACTGCCGGCGTGCTGGTCGTACCGGTGCTGCTGCACACCGGGGTGGCGTCACCGGAAGCGCACGAACGGCCGTATCCGGAACGCTTCGCGGTGCCGCCGGTGACCGCGCGGGTCGTCGCCCGGGCCCGGGCCGACGGCGGCCGTGTCATCGCGGTCGGCACCACGGTGGTGCGGGCGCTGGAGACCGCCGGGAACGGGCCGGCGCGGGGCTGGACCGACCTGGTCATCACGCCCGAGCGGGGTGTGCGCGTGGTCGACGCACTGCTCACCGGCTTTCACGAACCGCGGGCATCGCACCTGGACATGCTGGCGGCGGTGGCCGGTACGCCCCTGCTGGAGCGCTGCTACGCCGAAGCCCTCGATGCGGGCTACCTGTGGCACGAGTTCGGCGACGCCAACCTCCTCCTCCCTTGACCCCAAATTCCCCGCCGATCTTGGAGTTGTGGTTGCCCTTTCGCGAGGTAACGCCCGATTCGTGCCAACCACGACTCCAAGATCGGCGGCGTTTGGGAGGAGATCGGCGCTGCGGGGGGAGTTCGGCGGCGCTGAGGAGGAGTTGGGCGGTGCTGAGGAAATCGGCGCTGCGTGCGGAGGAGATCGC
>DATBGW010000339.1:0-11712 GCA_036557765.1 Actinoplanes sp. | reverse complement strand
CCGCCGCTGCCTCCGCCCGGATTCGCGCGGACCTTGAGGAACTGGTCGCTGTGCGTGAAGTTGCCAGACACGACCTCGGTCGGCGCGTACAGCCGGACACGGGGCCCGGTCCAAGATGGCGGGCCGCCACCATGGTTCTGCTGCTGCACGCCGTAGCCGACAAGGGCCACGTCGGTGCCGGTCGCCAACGAGTCGACCAGCCCTGCGGTGGGCAGTTGGCCGTAGGTGTTGACCACCGATGTCGGTACGGGTTCGGACAGCACGATGACGCCGACGTCGTACTGTGCGAAGCCGGGCAGCCCGGGTCCGCAGGGCGAGTCGCAATATCCGGGATAGGTGTACGGCGTGCCCTCGAATGAGGTGCTACCACCGAATGGGTATTGGGTGTTGCTCTGCACGTCTTCGGCAAACCAGACGCGAGCGGCCACCGCGCCGCTTGTGCAATGGCCTGCGGTCAGGAACACCGTCGGCGACAACAGGGTGCCGCTGCATCGCCAGGTCGGTGTGGCTACCCCGTCGACCATTGTGTCGAACACCGCGAGACCGACGTACGGATGGCGCCCGTTGTCCGGCTGGCCATTTGTGATCGCCTGTGCCGGTGCCCCGAAGAGAAGCACGGCGGCGAGTGTCGCGAGCAGAACGAATAGTCGTCTCATGAACTCATCGATCCTCCACTCTCGGCCGCGGCCCCCGACCGGTGCCCGGGCGTCCGTCGGCTCTATGAGCGTAAATGCGGGTAGATGCGTTTCGCGCGGCTCCGCGGTGTGGCGTTCTAGCCGCGAATTCTGTTACACCCACGGGTTGCGATTTGCATATGCTGCAACCTTTTCCACTGCATGGGGTGTCGCTGTCAGCAATAGGTGTAGCTGCCGCTGCCCCAGCTGCACGAGTCGATCAGCGTGCCGGAGGGGTTGCGGACATACGCGGTGTCGCCGGTGTTGTTCCATACGTACCAGGCGCGGGCCCAGTAGCGGTGCTGATAGTCCGGGGAGCCGTTGGTGCCCTTGCCGGTGTGGATGTACACGCGTTTGCCGGCGCCGAGGGAATAGTCGCTGGTGAAGGTGTAGACGTGGCTGGCCTTGTCGCGCAGCGTCCAGCCCTTCAGGTTAATGGTGTAGGTGCGAGTGTTGGTCAGCCGCACCCATTCGGCGTTGAGGCTGGTGTTGGACCCGGTGTCGGAGCCGGGGGAGTTGTAGTACACCTTGGTGATCTGTACGGCCGGGGTGGCCGCCTGGGCGGGACCGGCGACGCCGAGGGTGGCGCCGACGACGGCGACCAGGGCGGCGAACAGTCCAGCTTTACGAGCCGTCATAGCGGATCCTTCCGGTGGTAAATGGGAGAGCCAGAATTGCGCTGTACAACCGGCCGGTCTTTGCACAAGTGCAATCGTTGCGACGGACGGTACAGCCGCAGAATGATTTGGGCGATGGCCCTGAGGCCTGAATCGACTCCGGAGGCACAGGTATGGCCGGCGGTCCTTCTTTCCTTGGCCAACCGGCGCTAGGCATTCACCCCGTGGGTCGTAGAGGCATCAGCCGTCCGCACCACAGTGGATTGCGGATCGCGCCAGCCCTGTACAAGCACGCCCAGACGGCATACCACCCTGTCGGCACGTGCCGCATGGGCACCGACGACGGCGCGGTCGTCGATGGTGAGCTGCGCGTTCACGGTCTGGAGGGGTTGCGGGTGGTGGACGCCTCGGTGATGCCGCGGATCACCCGCGGCCATCCCCACGCACCGACCGTCATGATCGCCGAACGTGCCGCCGACCTCTTCCGAGCCGGCACCGACAAACCCAGATGATCATCGATCGTCCGGGTTGCCGACAAGCCGCCCTCGACGGGGACAATGGCACGCGGAGAGGTCGGCGATGTTGCGCAATCTGCTCGTGTACGGATTGCTCGTTGTGGGGTTGACTGCCGCTGTCTGGCTCACCGGACGGCTGATGCGTGTGCCGCCGGCCCGACATCCCAACGGTGCCATCCTCGGGAACCCGTGGGTGGACGCCGAAATCGCGTTCGATCGAGCGCTCGCCGAGCATCGGCGCCGGTACTATGCCGCTGCGCTGGTCGGGCGGTCGGCTCGTCTCGATCTGCCGTGCATCGACGCGGCCGCGCCGTTCGTCCGTCTCGGCCGGCACCCGCTCGGCGAACAGGTCGTTCCCCTGCGGGACGTCGTCGGCACCGTTGACCGTGCCGGCCAGGTCTTCGACCGGGACTTCCGGCCGACGCGTCAGCGCGACCGTGACCGGTTCCAGCGCGTATTCGTCGCCATGTCCCGTGGCGAGCCGCTTCCGCCGGTCGAGTTGTTCCGGTGGCGCGGTCGCTACTACGTTTCTGATGGCCATCATCGGGTTGCTGCCGCGCGCGCCATGGGCTTGGAGTACCTCGCCGGCGAGGTCACCGACCTCGTCGGCACCTAGGCCCCGTAGTACCGATGAGTCTGTGCGGCGGTTGTGGTCTACAGAACGACGGACGACGACAAGGAGCTCGCCATGGGAAAGATCGTGTCCAGTTTCTTCATCTCGCTCGACGGCGTCGTCGAGTCCCCGGACAAGTGGCACTTCCCGTACTTCAACGATGAGATGGGCGCTGCGGTCGGCGAGGGAATCGACAACAGCGCAGGACTGCTGATGGGCCGGGTGCTCTACGACGAGTGGTCCGCCTATTGGCCGACGAGCACGGACGAGCCGTTCGCCTCGTTCATCAACTCCGTGCCGAAGTACGTCGTGTCCAACACGCTCGACAAGGCGACCTGGAACAACACCACGGTGATCTCCGGCGACGTCGCGGGACAGCTGCGGCAACTCAAGGAACAGCCGGGCGACATCACCATGTCCGGCAGCGCGACTCTGGTGCGGTGGCTACTGGCCAACGGCCTGCTCGACGAGCTCAACCTGCTGATGCACCCGATCGTGGTCGGTCGCGGCCGGCGACTGTTCGAGGACATGGCGACCGTTCCCCTCCGGCTGACTCACGAGAAGACGTTCCAGACCGGCGTCCTGCACGTGAAGTACCAGCCGGAATGACCGCGATCTTGGAGTTGTGGTTGGCACGAATGCGGACGGAGTCCGCATAAGGGCAACCACAACTCCAAGATCGGCGGGAGTGGGGGATCAGCCGGCGCCGAAGCAGACGAATGCTGTTCCGGGGGCGGCCTCGGCCAGCGCGGCGGCCGGTGTCCGTCCGGCTCGCAGCGCACGATGGAACGCCGTCATCGCGGCGATGCCGTCCGCGTCGGCGATCCGGCCGACGCCGGCGACCACTGTGGACGTTCCGGCGGCGAGCAGCGCGGCGGTCATTCCGATCGTTTCGTCACCCGGGCGCACGTCCGCGAGGCCGAGGTCGCAGGCGGCCAGCACGACGAGTGCGGGTGCCGCGCCGAGCCGCTGCAGGTCGTAGCCCATCAGTGGCCCGCCGGCCAGCTCCAGCGACGAGAACAGAGCGTTCTCCGGCTGGTGCCGGCCGTGCGCGGCCACGTGCCCGACCGCCGCGCCGGCCAGCGCGCTCGCGGTGGCGGTCGGGGTGGCGTCCGGTCCGGTCAGGATCGTCGACTGTGGATAGAGCGACGCGATGGCCTGCACCTCCGCCGCGCCGAATTCGGTGTCCGGTCCGGCGATGAGCGCGACGTTGGTGCCGGCCGGCACCCGCTGCCGGGCGGCGAGCCACGTGGTCGCCGACGGCGCGACGGTCACCGGCCGGCCCACGCATCCGGGCAACGTGTTCCACGGCGTCGCTACAAGTGTTCCGGTCGGCACCACGACGAGCGGGCGGTCGCCGATCAGCGGCAGCAACGGTTCGACCAGCGCCGCCGCGACCGTGGCGGCGTCGCGCCGGGTGGCCTCGGCGACGGCCCGGGCGAGCCGGTCGGGTAGGGCCCGGCCGGCGCGGGCGTCCAGATCGGCGCGCAACCGGCGGACCGTTTCCGCCGCCGTGGCGGCGTCACCGAGACCTACGATGTCCGTCCGTGCGTCGGTGACCACGAGCGCGGTCAGACGTGGGCCGTCGCGGAGCAGCGTGACGAACGCCGCCGGCCCGAGCTGGGAGCGTACGGCCGGAAGTGGCGCGGGCCGGCTGGCGCCCCCCGTGCCGGCGGCCGTCCACGACTGTTCCCGCACCAGGCGTTCCAGCCGGGCGGCACGCGTGCGCAGCTCGCCTGCCGGCTGTCCGGCCAACTCCGCAGCGCGCAGGCTCTCCCGGACCTGGCGGAGTTCCTCGAGTGCCTCTGCCGCGATCGGATCATCGGGTGGGGTGGCCGGGGGGAACAACAAGGCCTGAGCGCGGGACAACTCCGACCACCGATGCACGGCGGCTGTCGATCCACTTCGGAGTGCCGCGGCGAGGCCCGCGGCGGCGATCTCCCGGCCGTGCACGGCGGCGCCGGTCTGCAGGTCGAACGATCCCAGCTGGCCGCGCCGACGCTGCAGCTCGGTCATACCGGCCGCCAGGTGTCGCATCGCCTCGGCCGGGCGGCCCGCGGCCCGGGCGTGTTCGGCGCGGGCGAGCCGCCACAGCAGGTGGGTGGTCAGCCCGTCGGAACGCGGCGGTGCGCGGTCGAGTACCGGGTCCGCGAGCGCCGCCGCGATGGTGGCCCGCGCCGCGATGAGACGGGCCTGCCGTGCCTGTTCAGCGAGACCGAGCTCGCCGAGCCCTGCCGCGAGGTCGCTCGCCTGGGCGGCGAGCCGGGTCCCGGAGCGCCTCGTCGGCGTACGGGCGCGCAGCGCCACGAGCGCCGCCACGGCCGCCCAGCGAAGGTTGTCGCGGCGCAGGAACTCGCGCCGCGCCGCCGACGCCCACCGACGTGCGTCCGTGACCGCGCCGGCCGACAGCGCATTCTCCGCCCGAGCCAACATCGCCTCGGCATGGTCCTGCTGCAACCTGTATCGCCGGAACTCGGCCAGTGCGTACGCGAGCTGCTCATCGGCCTCCGCCAGCAGTCCCGCCGCGGTGAGCGCCTTGGCCCGATCCACCGCGACCACCGGAAGGATGCCGGGCTTCACCACGGCGTACCGGGCCGCCACCTCGCGGTACGCCTGCAACGCCGCGGGCAGATCACCGGCCAGGTACGCGACGTATCCGAGGCTGTGCTGGGCCATCGGCAGGATCCGGTCCAGTCCATGCCGTTCCGAGACCTCGGCGGACCGCCGCAGATCGGCGCGGGCCTCCCGGAGCCGGCCGCGCATGAGCTGGAGGTTGCCGCGGTTGAGGTGCGCACGGGCAAGGTCCCTGGCGTCGGTCTCCTCCCGCAGTGCGGCGAGCGCCAGGCCGTACTCGACGATCGCGGCCTCGTCGCGGCCGGTCCGGATGTGCAGCAACGCCCGCTGGTTGTGCAGCAGTCCGCGCGCGTGCGGGGGGAGCAGTCGTTGCGCCTCGGCGAGCAGCCGCCAGCCCAGATCGACGTGGCCGAGTTCCACCTCGGCGTAGGCGAGGGTGACCAGCACCCGGCCGCGCAACTCGGGATCGGCCGGCGGATCGCCGAGCTCGGTGAGTGCCGAGCGCAGCAGCCGGGCGCCCGCCAGCGGGCGCATATTGGCCACCGCAGCGTGGCCATCGGCGTGCAACGCCGCGGCGCGCACCACCGCTTCGGTCACAGGACCACCGCGGGTGTGACGACTGTACGCCCGGGGCGGGCGAGATGGACCGTCAGCTGCGCCAGCCCGGCGGCCACGGCCTCCACCACGAACCGGCCGGTCGGATCGGCGGTCACGGTGTGCGTAACGGTGGCGCTGCCGCCGGCGCGGACGTCGACGACCAGGGCTCCGGCCGGTGCCAGCCAGCCGTCCAGCCTCCGTTGATCATGCGGCGTGGCGACCACGGTGACCATCACGGTGAGCGCGGGACAGTCGAACGTCAGGGTGCGCGGCTGGTCGGCGGCACGGGCGCCGGCGCCCACCAACAGATCCTCGGTGAGCCGCGCGACCTCCAGCTCCACATCGCCGTGCTGCAGCGCGACCGCGAACGATACCCGATCGTCCAGATCGGACGGTGGTGGATCGGCGGTCGAGTACATGGCCGCCAGCTCAGCCAGGACGGCAGCGTCGACCTCGTCCAGTGGGGCATCAGCGGCCTCGGACATGGTTGTTCCCTCCAGCTATCGCTTGCGGCGATCCTTGCCGGCCGCGAGCTTCGCGGCGTGGATGGCGGCGGAGAACGACGTGCCGCTCCAGCGCGCGAAGCCGCTGCGGAAGTCGTCCGGATCCGCCGTCTGCCGCCCGCGCTCGCCATCCGTGCCTTTCAGGTCGAATTCCGGCGTGGCTGCCGCGTTGACCGCGGGGAAGGTGCTGACAACGCTGGTACCGACCTCCCAGTCGGTGACCCACTGTCCGACATTGCTGTAGTACGCGGCAGGGGCATCGTCGCCGTCGACATTGGTCGCCCCGACCGACCGGATCCAGAACTCCTCGGGTAGGACGGAACTCGCGAACGCGGCCGGATAGACCGGATCGGTTCGGCCCTCGTTCCCGGCCGAGGTCACCACGGTCACGCCCTTGTTCGCGACAACGCCCAGCACCTCCGCCAGCCAGTCCAGGTACCGCCCATCGGCCGGGAGAATCGGGCGGAACCCGACCGGCAGACAGACGACGTCGCCGCTGACCATTTCACTGGTGTCAGCAATCCACTGCAGGGCGTTGAGGACATGGTCACCGTAGACGGTGCCGTCGTCTGCCATGATCCGTACAGCGAGCACCCGGGCGTTCGGCGCGATCTGACGAATCAGTCCGGCGCTGAACGTGCCGTGTCCCTCCTGCTCGGCCAGTTCCGGCGTGCGGTTCGAAGGCGGCTCGAGGCGGGGGCCTGGGTCCCACTTCTTGGGAACGCTTTCGGCGTCCACGATGAATCGGTCGTCCGCGGGATCGCCGCTCCACCACGGATGGTCGGCGACCGCGGTATCGAGGAGCGCCACGACGCGGCGTCGGCCGGACGGCTTCGTGCGTTCCGGGGGCGCCATCTGCACCGCGACCGGTACGCGTCCGAGATCACCGCGGGTGAATGCGCTGGGCTTGTAGGCCACCGCGCCGAGCAGCATGGGGTCAAGCCACGCCTGTAGATCTGTGATCTTGGATAGAGCCACCTCCGGTGCCCTGCTGGGCTCGGCTTCCGCGTCGTACACCATTCTCACCGGAACGACGAACCCGTGAGTGCCTCTCTCCTCCGGCTGCAGTCGCCACTTCGAGACGGCGCTCAGCGCCTCCTGGGCCCTCGCAAACCGGTCGGCGGCGACGTCGGCTGGACGCATGAGGGCGATACGCGTGGGCGTCTCGGCCGTTCCGGCATCCGGATGGAAGCGGGTGTACTGGTAGGGGCCAACGTCATTCTGGCTCATTGCGCCCTCCTGTCATGAAGCCGTCAAGTAACAGGTGTGCGGCGCGCTGTCGTGGATACGTCAATCACGGCATCTCCCAGGCCGGGTCGGCGGACAGCGCTTCCCGCAGTTTGGCCAGGCACCGCCCGCGGGTCGGCCCGATGCTCCCGCGCGGCATCGCCAGCGCCTCGGCCACCACGTCATAGTCCGGCCGGTCCACAAAGGCCACGATGCGCAACAGTTCCCGGCACCGGTCGGACAGGCTCTGCACGTGCCGCCAGAGCACCCGCCCGCGTTCGGACGCCTCGAGGACATCCGGCGGTCCGGCATCGGAGTCCGGAACGTTCGTCAGCGTCTCGGCGCCCTCCTGATCGTGGCGGCGCTGCCGGGAGCGGACGTGCCAGGCCTGCCGGCGCGCGGTGGTCAACAGCCAACCGGTCAGCGCCTGTGGCGACCGAATCTCCCGCAGGCGTTGCACCAGCTCGAGCCACGTGGTCTGAACGACGTCGGCGGCCTCCTCCGAGCCCAGTCCCTGTGCGCGGACGACGTGCCACAGCAACGGGTTCAGCTCCCGAACGAGCGTGTCGAATGCGGCTGCGTTCCCGGCCCGGGCGCTGCTGAACAGTTCGGCCTGCCGTGCGGCCCGCTCGCTGCGGGCGGACGCGGCCGGTGCCGCGCCGAGGAACGGACCACTGTCGCCGGACACGCGGCCAGCCTAGGACCGCGCTGTTACGGCGAGGCTCATTCACTTGGGCAGATTGACTGGCATCGCGGTGACCCGGTGCGGGACCCAACGGATGACACGATGACCTAGTGGGGGAGGTGCCGATTACTCACTCAAGCCCAATAGGGTCGGTGGATGGCCACCTTCTCGCTGCAGGTTCAGCCGGAGAACGCCGCCGAGTGGACGGACACGGCCCGGCGTGCCGAGGCGGCCGGCTTCGCCGCGCTCTACGTGCCGGACCATCCCGGGTCCTGCGCCGCCCCGCACGTCGCGCTCGCCGCCGCGGCCGCCGTCACGTCCACGATCAAACTGAGTGCCTATGTGGTCAACGCGGGCGTCCGGGAGCCGATGCTGCTCGCCGCCGACGTGGCGACGCTCGACGTGGTCTCCGGCGGACGCGCCGTTCTCGGCATCGGCGCGGGTCATACGCCGGCCGAGTGGGCCGCGGTCGGCCGTACCCGTCCCGACGTCAAAGGCCGGATCGACCACTGCATCGCCGTCATCGACGCCACCCGTGCGCTGCTCGCCGGCGGCGAGGTCAACGGTTCGCGGCTCACCCAGCCGCGTCCGGTTCAGGAGCCGATCCCGCTGCTGATCGGTGGCGGCAACACGCGGCTGCTGCGCTGGGCGGCCGAGCACGCCGACATCATCGGCCTGGGCGGGATGGGACGAACCCTGCCGGACGGCCACCGCCACGAGGTGCGCTGGCGGGCGCACGAGATCGACGCACAGATCGACCTGGTCCGGGGCCGGACGCTTGAGGCACTGGTGCAGTACGTGGCGATCACCGACGACGCCGGCGCCGAGTTGGCCACCGCCTTCGGGGATGTGGATCTGACCGAGGCCGAGCTGCAGGCCGCGCCGTACGTCCTGGTGGGCACGGCCGACGAGATCGTGGCGAAAGTGCGGGAGAACGAACGCCGCTGGGGCATCACCCGGTACGCCGTGCGCCGTCCCGCGCTGGACCTGCTCGGCCCGTTGCTGCCGCGGATGTCCTAATCGAAGTGGATCGCCTCGACCTGGGCGCGGAACTCAACGTAGGTCTGCCTGTAGCGCTCCACGGCACCGGCCCGATCGCCGGACTCGAGCAGCTCCAGAATGGCGTCGTAGCCCTCGATCCAGGTCGACCACAGGTCGCTGTCCGGGGTCATCGCGAGGATCCGCATCGTGCGCGCCACCACCAGGTCCACCATCGACTGCAGTTCGCGGTTGCCGCTGGCCAGGATGACGGTGGTGCTGAAATCGGCGCCCGCGGCACCGGCGGCGAGCACATTGCCGGCCCGGAGCGCCTCGACGAACTCCTTCTGCCGCTGGCGCAGCAGATCGAGATGGGTCTCGGTCAGGTTGTGCACACCCCACTCGAAACCCGCGCAGGCGAGCACGCTCATCACGTCGATCAGCTCCAGCGCGTTCTTCTGGGTGACCTTGGTGACGTGCCGAGTGCGGTTGGGGGCGATGTCGATGAGCCCCTCCACCGACAGCTGCGCGATGGCCTCCCGCACGGGGGTGATGCTGACGCCCAGGCGGGCGGCCAGCTCCGCATCCTTGATCAGCGTGCCCGGCGGCAACTCGCCGGAGACGATCTCGTTGCGGAGCTGGCGGACGACCGCCGCGGTGCGGGTCGGGGGAACCGCGTACGACATACCGGCAGCGTACTCAGCGCCGCTCCGGACGATCCCCGCGATCTTGGAGTTGTGGTTGGCGCAAGTCCGCATTGAACGGACATAAGGGCAACCACAACTCCAAGATCGCGGGGATCATCTCTCCGTGGTGTTGCTTACGGCGAGCGGCTGGTTGAGGTCGGCCGGCGCGTTCCACTTCTGCAGTTCGGAGTTGTTGCAGACGGCGACCTTGACCTTGGCCGTGCCGTCCGTGTGGGTGTCCGGCGGGTTCGCCGTCAGGTCGGTCGGGGTGAGGCAGTAGCCGTAGCTGTCCACGATGCGGTAGCTGGTGGCATAGACGCCGGTGTCGCCGTACACACTCCAGATCAGATTCGGGTCGGTGAGCGTTCCGGTGTCGCTGCACTCGGTCAGCGTCACGTACTGGCTAGCGGCCGGCGATCCGGGGGTGCGAAGGCAGTACCCCTTGCCGGTTGAGGTGTCGATGGTCCGGATCCGCTTCGTCAGCGAGCTCGTGCCGGCGGGGTGCATGTTCCACGCCTGGTTCCACGGCGGGATGCCGTTGGGTGACTGCTTGCAGAACCAGACGATCATGTACGGCCAGTCCGGCCTGAAGTTGGTGTCGTCCAGGCAGCGGCTGAACTGCTTGAAGTTGACCAGCTGGTCGGTGGCCGCCGAGGACATGCCGGCGCCGACTCCGGGCTGCGGCCGCCAGATGTTCCGATTCGAGACGGCGCTGCACGAGCCCAGCACGATGTCGCTGTCCGCCGTCCCGGCGATGTTGAGGCTCAGGCAGAAATCCCCGAGCACGACCGTCGTCTCCCGGGTGCTGGCGAAGCTCGAGGAGTCGTTGAGGCTCCACTGCTGACGCGCGTTGAGTCCCAGGCAGGGCTGGAACTTCACGACGTCGCCGGTCGACCGTGGGTAGGGCGCGTCCAGGCACATGCCGGTCGGGTAGGTCGCCGTCTCGGATCCGACCACCCGGATGTTCAGGTCGGTGGTGTAGGCGAACCGCTGGTCGCTGCTGCCACCGGCCTTGCAGAGCTGCACCTTCACGGCCGTCCCGGCGTCCGGGTAGGAGTTCGCTCCGGCGTCCATGCACAGCGGGTTGGTGGTGGGCGACGCGAGCTGGATGGCGCCGCCGCTGATGTTCTCGTTGCTGGTCTTGAACGTGTAGGTGGCCTCGATGGTGCGGGTGCCGGCGGCGCCCGGGGTGAGGGTTCCGCTGCCCGGGCCGCCGGTCGAACTCAGCCGTGCCGTCACCGGCACGTCGGTGGGCGGGCAGGTCTGCGGCGTGGGTGCACCGTCGTCGGCGAGTTGGTAGTAGACGATTGTTACGCGATACCCCGAGCCGCTGACCGAGGTGCCGGTCATGGTGCAGGGCGGCAGGGATTCCAGATCGCCACCGGTCGTGGTGCCGGCCGCCCGCAGCTGTGCCAGGGCCACGTCGATGCCCGCCTGCGCCGCCTGCAGCGCGTTGGACCGCGCCGTGGCGGTGCGGGTGCTGGTCACCTGGCTGATCACGATCGGCACCAGCACGGCGCTCAGGGACATGCCGACGAGCGTGACCAGCAGTGCCATCGGCATCGAGCCCCGATCGGACCGCTCGGTCGCCGGCCCGCGGAGCCGACCGCGCCGGAACCCGATGCCGATCATGTCGGCCTCCCTCTGCTGCAGTCGTTCGTATCCGGCGTGTTGCGTGACGTGTTCAGCGCGGTGAAGGTCGTGTCGACATGCGCGATGCTGTCCCCCCGCTGGGCGGTCACGTGGACCGCGAGCTGCTGGAAGTCGGGGGTGAAGTCGGCGCCGGTGCTGGCGCTGGGGTCGACCATTTCGCCCGCGTCGGCCCGCTCGAAGGGCCCGTTGCTGTCGGTCACCAGGTTGCTGGCGATGGTTTGGCCCGCCGCGCCGGCCGCCGGCGGCGTGGCCCGCGGCCAGGTGAGAATCTGCAGCACACCGTGGCCGTTGTTCGGGCCCTCCTGGCTGGCGGCGGGAGCGGTCTCGAGCCGGAGCTGGTAGCACTGGCTGCCGTCGTATCCGGCCCACTCCACGTACCAGGCGGTGCCC
>DATBGW010000338.1:0-10516 GCA_036557765.1 Actinoplanes sp. | reverse complement strand
AGCGTCGTCTTGCCGGCGCCGTTGTCCCCCACCAGCGCGGTCACCTCTCCGGCGTTCGCGGTCAGCGACACGGATTTGAGGACGTGGACCGGACCGAAGGACTTGTCGACACCGCGCAATTCCAGAGTGGCCGTCATGTCGGTCGTCCTAGTCACCGATGCCGTTGGCGGTGCACAGCTTCTTCAGCGCCGTGGTCGTGCAGACCGCCGCGGCGGTCAGGTATCCGTCGGTCACCGGCTTGGCGACGTTGGCCTTGGTGATGACCATCGGAGACGCCAGATACGAGGGAACCGCCCGGCCGTTCGTCGGGTCCTTCGTGGTCGCCGGCGCTGACGGCTTCTGTCCGGCGAGGATCTGGCTGGCCAGCTTCACCGCCTGATCGGCCTCACCGGCAACCGCCTTGTAGATGGTGAAACACTGCGTCCCGGCCATGATGTTGTCGAGTCCACCGGCAGTGGCGTCCTGTCCGGACACCGCGACCTTGCCGGCGAGTCCCTGAGACTTCAGCACGTTGATGACCGACTGCGCCATGGTGTCATTGGCCACCATGACGGCGTTGATGTTCGGATGCTGGCCGAGCATCGTGGTGAACACGCTCTGCGCGGTCGCGGCGTCCCAGTTGCCGGTCTGGTCGGCGAGCTTGTGCCAGCTCGGCTGCTTGGACAGGACCGAGTTGTAGCCCTGCGCGAACAGGGTGGCGTTGTTGTCGGTGGGCGCGCCGTCGATGTCCACGTAGTCGACCGACCTCTTGCCCGTGACCTGCGGACACTGGGTGAGCGCGCGGCCCTGATCGACGCCCACCTGCACGTTGTTGTACGAGACGTAATAGGACGCGCTACCGCCGGGCGTGAGCCGGTCGTAGTCGATGGTGACGACGTTGTGTTGCTTGGCCAGGCTCTCGATGGCTCGGCCGGACCCCGGATCCAGGTTCACCACCATCAGGACGCCGACGCCGGAGTTGATGAGCGCCTGGGCCTGGGACTGCTGGGTGGTCGCGCTGCCGTTGGCGTTGTCGATGTAGCAGGTGAGTTTGTACACCGCGCACTGACTGCGCAACCGGTTGGGATCCGCCGACACCCAGCGGGGTGAGGTCGCCGTGTCCGGCAGCAGGACACCGACCTTGGTGTTGGCCGCCTTGGTGCCGGCCGTGGACGATCCTGTCGAGGTGTTGCCATTGCTGCCGCAGCCGGCAAGCCCGGCCACCAGCGTCGCGGCGACGCTGGTCAGTGCGAACGCCCGTGAGGACATGCTTCGCATCGACGCGTTCCTTCCGATCGCAGTTGGACATCGTCAGCGGTGACCGCCGACGTCCCGGACACTGTGCGACCGGGCGGATGAGAAGAGCGTGAGAGCGGATCAGCCGACACGGACGCGCGGGTCGATGACCGCGTAACACAGGTCGACGACCATGTTCGCGGCGATGACGAACAGCGCCGCCAGCAGCACGATGCCGACGATGACCGGTAGGTCCTGGGTGGTGATCGACTGCACGGCGAGTTGTCCGAGGCCGGGAAGGCCGAAGACGGTCTCGGTGACGATGGCGCCGCCGAGCAGCGTGCCGACGTCGATGCCGAGCTGCGTGACCAGCGGGGTGAGCGCGCTGCGCAGAGCGTGCCGGTAGACGACCCGGTGCTCGGTGATGCCCTTCGCTCGCGCGGTCCGCACGTAGTCCTCGCCGAACACTTCGAGCAGGGAGGTGCGGGTCAGCCGTGTATAGCTGGCCGCGGACACGACGGCGAGCGTCAGCCACGGCAGGACCAGATGCAGCGCCCACTGGATCGGGCTCTGCCGCAGGGGTACGTAGCCGCCACCCGGAAACGCGGGAAGGCCGAGCAGGCGCAGACGGAAGAACAGGACGTACAGCAGCAACAGTCCAACCAGGAACGTGGGCATCGACAGTCCGGTGAGGACGAACAGCGTGGTGCCCCGATCGATCAGGGTGCGCGGCCGACGCGCGGACAACACGCCGGCGCCGATGCCCAACACCAGCCAGACGACCGCGGCGCCGGAGGTGAGCGACACGGTGACCGGCAGGCGGGACAGGATGAGCGTCCGCACCGGCTCGGAGTTGTAGAACGAGTAACCCAGGTCCCCGTGCAGTACACCGATCAGGAAGTGTTCGTACTGTTGCGGGACCGGCAGGTCGAGGCCGAGGCGGTGCCGGACCGCCGCCACGGTGGCCGGCGTCGCCAGCCGGCCGGCGATGACGCGGGCGGGGTCCGCGGGGGCGAGGTAGAACAGCGCGAAGACCACCACGCTGATCAACCACAGGACAGCGACCGAGATGACCAATCGGTGGAGAACGAACCGGATCATCGGGACCCTCCCGCGAAAAGGCGTTCAGTACCGGGGTCCAGCGCGTCGCGGACACTGTCGCCGAGCAGGTTGAAGGCGAGCGTGGTGATCAGCAGCGCGAGGCCGGGGAAGAGCACGAACCACCACGCGACCTGATAGAACTGCAGCGACTCGGCCAGCATGTTGCCCCAGGTGGGCGTCGGCGGCACGACGCCGAGCCCGAGAAAGGACAGGGTCGACTCGAAGACGATCGCCGTCGGGATCAGCAGCGTGGTGTAGACGATGACCGGTGCGATCAGGTTGGGAAACACGTCCAGGAGCATGATGCGCAGATCGCCGGCGCCGAGCGCATGGGCGGCCTGCACGTACTCTCGTTCCTTGATGACCAGGGTCTGCCCGCGCACGACCCGGCCCACGGCGGCCCACGAGAAGAACGCGATGACCAGAACCGTGATGGTCAGGCTGGGTCCGACGATCGACACGAGCGCCACGGCCAGTAGCAGGAACGGGAAGGACAGCACGGCATCCATGAACCGGGCCAGGAAGACGTCCACGACGCCGCCGTAGTAGCCGGCGGTCAGCCCGATGAGCACGCCGGCCGTGACGGCGAGCACTGTGGACACGACGCCGACGAGCAGGGAGATCCGGGCGCCGTACACCACCCGGACCAGGACGTCCCGGCCCAGCCCGTCGGTGCCGAGGAGGAACTCCCGGCTCGGACCCACCGGGAGGCCGGCCGGAGTGAGCCCGGTGTCCCGGTACTGCGTATCCGGGCCGTGTCCCACCAGGTGTGCCACCACCGGGGCGGCGATGGCCGACAACACCAGAACCACGATCACCACCATCGACACGACCGCGACACGATCCCGGCGCAGCCGCTGTGCCGCCAGCCGCAGCGGCCCGCGACCGGGGGTGGACGCTTCGCGTGCCGGCATCGGGGGGCCGGCGGCACGGTCGCCGGCGATGGCGGACACGATCGGCGTACTCATGGCTCCCCCAACGGGAAGTGACATGCGGTCGGGTGGTCCGGGCCGTCGTCCAGGCGCGGTGTGAGCGCCGGTGCTTCGACGGCGCAACGGGGCTGCGCCCTGAAGCAGCGGGGATGGAACGGGCATCCGGGCGGCGGGTCGACAGGTGAGGGCGGGTCACCGGCGAGCACGATGCGGTTACGCCGGTCGCTTGCGTCCGGGTCCGGCACCGGCTCAGCGGACAGCAGAGCGGCCGTGTACGGATGGCGCGGGCGGCGGTAGATCTGCTCGACCGGTGCCACCTCCACCACCTTGCCGAGGTACATCACCGCCACCCGATCGCTGACGTGCCGGACGACGGACAGGTCGTGGGCGATGAAGACGTACGTCAGCGACAGTTCGTCCTGGAGGTCGACGAGCAGGTTGAGGATCTGTGCCTGGATCGAGACGTCGAGCGCCGACACCGGCTCGTCGCAGATCAGCAGCCGTGGTCGCAGGGCGAGCGCCCGCGCGATGCCGATGCGCTGTCGTTGCCCACCGGAAAACTCGGCCGGGAACCGGTTGTAGTGCTCGGGATTGAGCCCGACGAGCTCCATCAGTTCCTGGACGCGGTGGCGACGCTCGGCCCCACCGGCGAGGCGGTGCACAGCGAACGGTTCGGCGATGATCGATCCGACGCGGCGGTGCGGGTTGAGGGAGCCGTAGGGATCCTGGAAGATGATCTGCAGGTCGCGCCGTATCGGCCGCAGGCGGTGTCGCGACAGCCGGGAGATGTCGGTGCCGGCGAAGACGATGCGTCCGGCGGTCAGGTCCTGCAGTCTGGTGACGCACCGCGCCAATGTGGACTTGCCGGATCCGGTCTCGCCCACGAGACCGAGTGTTTCGCCGGACCGGACGGCCAGGCTGACGCCGTCCACGGCGCGGATCTGGGCGACGGTGCGCCGGGCCAGCGTGCCGGTCCGGATCGGGAAGTACTTTACGACGTTCTCGAGCCGGAGCAGTGCCGGTGCGACGGTCATGCCGCCCGTCCCGGCGACGGCCCGGCGGCAAGTCGCCGGTGCTCGGCGGAATCCGACATGCCGACCGCGTCGGCGGGCAGCCAGCACGCGGACCGATGCCCCGGTCCGCCGTCCACCGGCCGCAGCTCCGGCTCCACATCCCGGCACATCTCCATGGCGTACCGGCAGCGCGGGTGGAACGGGCAACCCGGTGGCAGGTCGATGAGGCTGGGCGGCAGCCCCGGTATGGGCCGTAGCCGTCCGGCGCGGATGGCGTCGTCCGCTGGAGCCGGCAGTGACCGCAACAGCCCGACGGTGTACGGGTGATGAGGCCGGCGGAACACCGTACGGCGGTCGGCCACCTCGGCCGTCCGCCCGGCGTACATCACCACGACCTGGTCGGCGACCTCGGCGATCACCCCCAGGTCGTGGCTGATCATGATGATCGCCGTACCGAGCTCCTGCCGGATCCGGGTCAGCAGCAACAGGATCTGCGCCTGCACGGTGGCGTCCAACGCCGTGGTCGGCTCATCCGCGATGACCAGCAGCGGATCATTTGCAAGCGCCATCGCGATCAGCGCCCGCTGCCGCATGCCGCCGGAGAACTGGTGCGGATAGTCGTCCACCCGCTGCTCCGGACGGGGTATCCCGACCAGCCGGAGCAGCTCCACGGCCCGGCGATGAGCCGCCGCCCGCGGCGTCCGCTGATGCGCCCGGATCGCCTCGACGATCTGCCAGCCCACGCGGTACTGCGGGTGAAGGCTGGTCAGCGGGTCCTGGAACACCATGCCCACCCGTCCGCCGCGGACCGCCCGTAGCCGCGGTTCCGGCATGTCCAACAGGGACTCTCCCTCGAAGAGTGCCTGGCCGGAGACGTCCGCGCCGCGGACGAGTCCGAGCAGCGTGAGCATCGCGACGCTCTTGCCGGACCCGGACTCCCCCACGATGCCGAGCGTCTGTCCGCTGTCGACGCTGAACGAGACGCCCCGGACGGCCCGTACCAATCCGTCGGCCGTCGGAAAGGACACCGCGAGATCGGTGACCTCGAGCAGCTTCATCGCACGTTCCTCAGCTCGTCGGGTTGAGCCAGACCTGGGTGATGTCGTAGGCCTGGCTGAACGGCAGGAAGATCGCGTTGTGCACCCGGGTGGACCGGAACAGTGCGGTCTTCTGCGTCTGGAACGGCACGATCGCGGCGTCCTTCATGATCTGCACATCAGCCTGATGCCAGTACGTGGCCGCCTGCTGCTCGGTGGTGGCGCGCAACGCCCGATCGATGAGGGCGTTGACGGCCGGGTTGTTGTAGTCTCCGTAGTCCACCGAGTTCGGCCCGTAGGTCCGGCCGTCGAAGAGCGGCTCGACGACGGCGCGGCCGTTGTTGCCGTACCAGTCCGGGACCCAGCCCGGTTCGGAGATGTCCCACACTCCGCGGCGGGCCGCACCCGGGTTCGACAGGTACTTGCCGTAGTAGTCGCCCTGGTTGACCGGCAACAGCTTGACCGTGATCCCGCACTGTGCGAGGTCGGCCTGCACGGTCTGGGCCACCGCCGGGTGGTTGCCGGCGTTCCGGTAGACGTCGGTCAGGGTCAGCCCGTGCGGGTAACCGGCGGCCGCGAGCGTGCTCTTGCAGGTGGCCGCGCTGCCGCGATGTCCCGTCGTGGGATAGAGGTCGAACGCCTGGTAGCCGACGTTGCCCGGCGGGATGACCTGATCGAGCGGGGTGTTGACGGTGGGCCCGCCGTAGATCTGCCCGATGGCCACCTTGTCGATGGCGTATTCGATCGCCTGGCGTACCTTGACCTTGGCGAGGGCCCCACCGTTCTTCGGGCTCTGCAGGTTGAACACGAGGTACGGGTTGGTGTCCAGCGCCGGATAGAGACCGAGCCGGCTGTCCTTCGTGGACTCCAGTGCCGGGATGTTGGCGGTCGGCACGACCGTGTCCCACTGCAGATCCGCCGTTCCGGCTTGAATCTGTTGCTGCACCGGTCCGGTGTCCTGGCCCTCCGTGACTGTGATGTGGTCGACGTACTGGTGCCGGATCGGATCGGCGCTCTGATCCCAGGCGGGGTTGCGGGTCAGCTCGATATCGGAGTTGGGAACGTACCTGGTGATCTGGTACGGGCCGTCGGAGATGGTGTGCTGGCGGAACGTCGCGTCGTCGGGAACGTACTTGAGGTACTCCCGGGGTGCCGGCGACGCGAACGGCATGGCGAGGATGTTGAGGAAGTCGTTCGCCGGCTGGGTGAGCCGGAAGACGACGGTCCGGGCATCGGTCGCCCGCATCCCGCTGACGTTGTGCCCGTTGATGTACGCGGCGATGGCGGTGGCCGTGGCGGGCACCTTGGCGAACCCGGCGCAGTACGCCTTCATCCCGACGATGGTGTTCTCGTAGTAGCCGGGCGCCCCGACCGGGCTGGCCGGGTTGCACAGGCGCTTCAGCCCGAGCACCACGTCCTGGGCGGTGACGTCGCGGGCCGGGGAGGTGTCCCACTTCGCGCCCGCGCGCAGGTGGATGGTGTAGGTCGTTCCGTCGGCACTGATGCCGCCGTTCTGCTTCGTCGGCAGCTCGGTCGCCAGATCCGGCACCGGCGTGATCGCGGTGTTGACGTCGGTGCTCGCCGGATAGCTGAACAGCTGCCGAGCGTACGCCCGCTCGAGCGTGTAGCTGGTGGTGTAGTACGCGCTGGCGGTGTCGAGGTGGTCGACGTCGCCACTGCCGAGAAGCTTCAGGGTGCCGCCCGGCGTCGGTTGTCCGCTGCTGGCCGAGGTGCCGCCAGAGGCCGTGCCGCACGCGGCGAGCACGGCAGCAGCGCAGAGCATGGTTGCGGCCGTTCTGAGGCCGGCTCGTCTGCTGGTCATGCGAGTGACCGTGCCGGTCCGTCGATGAGAGAACCGTGAGAGTCGGGTCACCGTCCCGGAAGGACCACCCGGACCCGGGCGCCACCGAGCCCGGAGTCGTTGAACGCCTCCGCCCGGCCCCCGTGCGCGCGGGCTATCTCATCGACGATCGCCAGGCCCAGCCCGGCGCCGGTGTCGTCCCCGCGGGTACGGGCGCTGGCCGCCCGGGTGAACCGGTCGAAGACGACGGGTAGGACATCGGCCGGGAAACCGGGACCGTCGTCGTCGACCGTGATGGTCACGCCGCCGCCGTCCGCGTCCCGGACCCGGACAGCGACCGTTGCGGCGCCGGCCTGCGCCGCGTTGCGCAGCAGGTTGCTGATGACCTGCTCGAGCCGCGCCGGATCCACCGACGCCACGATCTCCGAGCCGCTGACGTGCACGGTGAGCCCGGTCAGCTCGGCGATCCGGCCGGCCCACTCGCGGATCTGAAGGGTGACGTCCACCGGAGCGCGCTCCGGACGCAGATCCCCGGCCCGGGCCCGGGCCAGCACCAGCAGGTCGGTGGCGAGCCGGCCCAACCGGTCGGCTTCCACCAGGGCGGCCCGGAGCGCACGCCGGGCCTCGTCCGGGTCGCCATCGAGACCCAGCTCCAGCTCGGCACGCAACACGGCCACCGGGGTCCGCAACTCGTGGGCGGCGTCGTCGACGAAGGCGCGCTCGCGACGGTACGCGACGTCGAGCCGGTCGAGCATGCCGTTGAGGGTGCGTGCCAACTCGGCGATCTCGTCCGTTCCGCCGGGCTCCGGCAGACGGCGGTCGGCCGCGGTCGCGGTGATGGCGGCCGCTTCCCGGGTCAGCTCCGCCACCGGCGTCAAAGCCGCGTTCACCAGCCGGTTGACCCCCACCACCGAGGCCGCCGCCAGCACCAGCCCGGCGCCGAGCAGGATGCCGAGGGCCTGGTCGGTGGCGTGCTGACTCGCGGCAAGGCTGGCACCGACGATGATCAGATCGCCGTCGGGCCGGCGTTCGCCGACGAGAAGCGCCTCTCCGCGGAGGCCGGGCACGCGACTGACCACGGACTCCCCGCCCGCGACGCGGGTCAGCTCGGCCGCCTCGAGCACCGGCCCGTCGGGCGCCGCGGGTGAGTGCGCCACGACGCGGCCACCGCGCAGCAGCTGTGCGTACGGATCGGCCGGCACATCACCGGCCGGCACCCCGCGCAGGTCGCTCAGCCGCACCACGAGATCCTCCGCGACGGCGGCCCGCAGGCGGCCGGCGACCAGCACGTACGTCAGTACGGTCACGGCCGCCACGACGAGCACCAGCCCGAGCGCGTACGCCCGGATGATCCGCGCGCGGAGGGTGCCCGGTCTCAGCCGGCGTGACGCTCCGGTCATGCGGCGTACGGTAGCGCCATGCGGCTGCTGCTGGTCGAAGACGATCCCGGCCTGGCCGACGTGCTGCGTCGCGGTCTGGACCGGCAGGCGTACGCGGTCGATGTGGTGGGCACCGGGACCGACGCACTGTGGTCGGCGCGCGAGTTCGCGTACGACCTGATCGTCCTGGATCTCATGATCCCGGAACCGGACGGCGTCACGGTGACCCGCACCCTGCGTGCCGAACGGCGATGGACGCCGATCCTGGTGCTCACCGCGCGGGAGAGCGTGACCGACCGGGTGGCGGCGCTCGACGCCGGCGCCGACGACTACCTCATCAAACCGGTGGCGCTCCCCGAGCTGTTCGCGCGGGTGCGTGCGCTCACCCGCCGCGCACCCGCACAGCGCCCCGCGGTGCTCAGCATCGGCGACCTGATCCTGGATCCGGCACGGCACACGGTGACCCGTGCCGGCGTGCCGGTCCATCTGTCCACGAAGGAATTCGCGCTGCTCCAGGAGTTCATGCGGCATCCCGGCGAGGTGCTGTCCCGAACTCACCTCATCGATCACGTGTGGGACACGGCTTACGACGGCGGCTCGAACGTCGTCGACGTCTACGTGCGCTACCTTCGCGACAAGCTGGACCGGCCGTTCGGCCGCAGCAGCATCCACACCCTGCGCGGCGCCGGCTACCGGCTGGATGCCTCGTAGTATCGCGGGGCGGAACCGATCAGGAATCGAGAAGCGCCGCGCTTCCGTCGGGCCTAGCGTTCGACTGACGGCCGGCATGACGCCGAGCCGCTGAGCGCCAAGAGAGGAATCCCGAAAATGCCCGCGAAGAATGCCAGGACCACATCCGCTGGATTCAGCGCCGAGGAACGTGCCGCGATGAAGCAACGCGCCGCCGAGATGCGCGCTGAGGGCAAGAAGGGCGCCAAGAAGGCCGATGGCCTGCAGGGAGTCCTCGACAAGATCGCGGAGATGGCGCCGGAGGATCGAGCGCTCGCCGAGCGCGTGCATGTGACGGTGACCGCGACTGCACCTGAGCTCACGCCGAAGACGTGGTACGGGATGCCCGCCTATGCGAACGAGGACGACAAGATCGTCGTCTTCTTCCAGGACGCGGGCAAGTTCAACTACCGCTATGCGACCCTGGGCTTCCAGGACGCGGCGAACCTCGATGACGGCGACATATGGCCGGTGTCGTACGCGCTCAAGCAGTGGAGTCCCGCGGTGGAGAAGACGGTCGTCAAGCTGATAAAGGCCGCGACCGGGTAGCCGAGAGACCCGACGCCCGAACCACTCGTAGCGTCAAGTCATGGCTGACTCCTTTTGGTCCGACGCGGAACGTCATCTGGTCCGTTACTCCGGCGCGGGACGCTTCGTACCGGAGATCATCGAACGCGCCAAGGGCAGTTTCGTGTACACCGCCGGCGGGCGCCGGCTGCTCGACTTCACGTCTGGGCAGATGAGCGCGATCCTCGGGCACTCGCACCCGGCCGTGGTCGCCACGATCCAGCGGCAGG
This sequence comes from Actinoplanes sp., assembly GCA_036557765.1. Classification (GTDB taxonomy): domain Bacteria; phylum Actinomycetota; class Actinomycetes; order Mycobacteriales; family Micromonosporaceae; genus Actinoplanes. The sequence continues at coordinate 512 of DATBGW010000338.1, read as the reverse complement.
CCGCCACCCTTGACCACCTGTTCAGTGGCATGCTCAGCCGGCCCGTGGTGGAGCTCGCTCGGCGGCTCGCGGAGTCGTTGCCCGAGCCGCTGACCAAGGTGCAGCTGCTCACGACCGGCGCCGAGTCGAACGAGGCGGCGATCCGGATGGCGAAGCTGGTAACCGGACGGCATGAGGTCGTCGCATTCGCCCGGTCGTGGCACGGTATGACGCAGGCGGCGGCGAACGCCACCTACAGCACCGGGCGCACGGGGTATGGACCGCCCGCGCCCGGCAACTTCGCGATCCCCACTCCAAACGCATACCGGCCGGACTTCACCACGCCGGACGGTGAACTCGACTGGCGGCGGCAGCTCGACTATGCGTTCGACCTGTTCGACGCGCAGTCCGTGGGTAGCCTCGCCGCGTGCATCGCGGAACCGATACTCAGCTCCGGTGGGGTTCTCGACCTACCTCCCGGCTATCTGGCAGTGCTACGCGACAAGTCCCCACCCCCGAGATCGAGCAGACCG
>DATBGW010000337.1:0-13972 GCA_036557765.1 Actinoplanes sp. | reverse complement strand
CAACCCGACAGCGTTCGCCGACTCCTGCTACAACCTTCTCAACGATGCGCGCTGGGCGGACGTGTTCGACGGCATCGACATCGATTGGGAGTACCCGAACGCCTGTGGCCTCTCCTGCGACGCGAGCGGGCCTGCGGCGTACGACCGGGTCATCACCGCCTTACGCAACCGGTTCGGCAGCGGCTTCCTGATCACCTCGGCGATCACGGCGGACGGCACGAACGGCGGCAAGATGGACGCGGCCGACTACGCCGCCGGCATCCAGAAACTCAACCTCGTCTTCCCGATGACGTACGACTACTTCGGCACCTGGGCCGCGCAGGGACCGACGGCGCCGCATTCGCCGCTCACGTCGTACGCCGGGATTCCGACCGCCGGCTACTACGCCGACGCCGCCATCCAGAAGCTGAAGAGCAAGGGTGTGCCGGCGAGCAAGATCCTGTTGGGCATCGGCTTCTACGGCCGGGGCTGGACCGGCGTCACCCAGACCGCTCCCGGCGGGTCCGCGACCGGCGCGGCGCCTGGGACGTACGAACCGGGCGTCGACGACTACAAGGTCCTGAAGAACACCTGCCCACCGACCGGCACGGTCGCCGGCACGGCCTACGCCAGGTGTGGCGGCAACTGGTGGAGCTACGACACGCCGGCCACCATCGCCGGGAAGATGTCGTACGCGCGGCAGCAGGGACTCGGCGGCGCGTTCTTCTGGGAGCTCTCCGGCGACACCCCGAACGGCGAGCTGATCTCAGCGATCCAGTCAAATCTATGACTTGCTTCCTCGTGCGATCTTGGATCACGACGCGCTCCCGCGATCTTGGAGTTGTGGTTGCCCTTACGTCCGTTCCATATGGTTCTGTGACAACCACAACTCCAAGATCGACGGAGGGTGGGGGCGGGTCGTCGGGGGAGTAGGGGGCGGACGGGGTAGCGGCCTTTCGTAGGCTCTTCGCATGCACCGCGAGTGGCATCAGCTTTCCTATCCGGGTGTGGGCAGCCCGGCCCTGCAGACCTCCCGCCCGTCCACGGACTCGGCCGAGGACGCCGCACTCGGTCTCGACCGGTGGCGCGAGCTGCCGCGGACCCAGACGCCGCCGTGGCCGGACCCCGATGAGGTCGCGAACGTCTGCCAGGTCCTGGACAACGTCCCGTCGGTCGTCGCGCCGTACGAGGTGGACCAGCTCCGCGCCCGGCTCGCCGAGGCGGCCGAGGGCCGCGCGTTCCTCCTGCAGGGCGGCGACTGCGCCGAGACGTTCGGCGACAACACCGAGAGTCACCTGCTTGCAAACGCCCGCACGCTGCTGCAGATGGCGGTGGTGCTGACGTATGGCGCCTCGATGCCGGTGGTAAAGGTGGCCCGGGTCGCCGGGCAGTACACCAAGCCCCGCTCGGCGGCGAGAGACGCGCTCGGCCTGCCGGCGTACCGCGGCGATATGATCAACTCGCTGGACCCGAGCGAGGACGCCCGGGTGGCCGATCCGCAGCGGATGATCCGGGCGTACGCGAACTCGGCCGCGGCGATGAACATGCTGCGCGCTTATCTCGCGGGCGGGCTGGCCGACCTGGCCGGCCTGCACACCTGGAACAAGGACTTCGTCCGCTCGTCGCCGGCAGGGGAGCGGTACGAGGCGATCGCCCGCGAGATCGACCGCGCGTTGGACTTCATCCGCGCCTGCGGACTGACCGACGACGAGGCGCTGCGTACGGTCAGCCTGTACTGCTCGCACGAGGCCCTCGCGCTGGAGTACGACCGGGCGCTCACCCGGGTGTCCGACGGCAGGGCGTACGGGCTGTCCGGGCACTTCCTCTGGGTCGGCGAACGCACCCGGCAGATCGACGGCGCGCACATCGACTTCGTCAGCCGGCTGGCCAACCCGATCGGCGTGAAGCTGGGCCCCACTGTTACTCCCGAGCAGGCCATCGAGCTGTGCGAGCGGCTCAACCCGGACAACGTGCCGGGCAAGCTGACGTTGATCGCCCGGATGGGCAACGGCAAGGTGCGGGACACGCTGCCGCCGATCCTGGAGAAGGTCACCGCGGCCGGTGCCAAGGTGGTCTGGCAGTGCGACCCGATGCACGGCAACACCCACGAGTCGTCGAACGGCTACAAGACCCGTCACTTCGACCGGATCGTCGACGAGGTGCTCGGCTACTTCGAGGTGCATCGCGGCCTGCGCACCCATCCCGGCGGCATTCACGTCGAGCTGACCGGTGAGGACGTCACCGAATGCCTCGGCGGCGCGCAGGGCATCGAGGACCTTGATCTGCCGGACCGGTACGAGACCGCCTGCGATCCGCGGCTCAACACCCAGCAGTCGCTGGAGCTGGCGTTCCTGGTGGCGGAGATGCTCCGTGGTTGACCTGCGGTCGGACACCGTCACACGGCCCACACCGGACATGCGGGCCGCCATGGCCGCCGCCGAGGTGGGCGACGACGTGTTCGGCGACGACCCGACCGTCAACCGGCTGGAGGCGGAGGCCGCGGCGCTGTTCGGGCACGAGGCGGCGCTGTTCACCCCGTCCGGCACGATGGCGAACCAGATCGCGCTGCAGCTGCTCGTACCACCCGCCGGGGAGCTGCTGGCCGGCGCTGATGCCCATGTCGTCACGTACGAGATGGGCGCCGCCGCGGCGATCGGCGGCATCTCGACGCGGACCTGGCCGTCGGTCGGCGCGGCGCTGGACGTCGACCAGGTCGCCGCGATGATCCGGCCGGCCGGCTATCCGTCCGTCGCGACCCGGGCGATCGCCGTCGAACAGACCCACAACCTCGGCGGCGGCTCCGTGGTGGGCCTTGACACGCTGCGCGGGCTGCGCGAGGCCGCCGACGCCGCCGGTGTCGGACTGCACTGCGACGGCGCCCGGATCTGGCATGCGCACGTCGCCGACGGTGTGCCGCTGTGGGCGTACGGGCGGCTGTTCGACACGCTGTCGGTCTGCCTTTCCAAGGGGCTCGGCGCGCCGGTCGGTTCGCTGGTCATCGGCAGCACGTCGCGGATCGCCCAAGCCCGGCTGCTGCGCAAGCGGATGGGCGGCGGCATGCGTCAGGTCGGCATCCTGGCGGCTGCCGGGCTGTACGCATTGCATTCCCACATCGACCGGCTCGCCGAGGATCACGCCCGGGCGCACCGGCTGGCCGCGGCGCTGTCGCCGCTCGGCGTGGTGGACGCCGCGACGGTACGAACGAACGTGGTGCTGCTCGATCTGTCCAAGACTCCGCTGGACGCGCCGGCGCTGGCGGCGGCCGCGGCTGGGCACGATGTGTTGCTCGCGCCGATGCTGCCGCGGCTGGCCCGGCTGGTCACCCACCTGGACGTCGACGACGCCGGTATCGACCGGGCGATCGAGGTGTTGACCGGCGTGCTGAACCCCTGATCAGCGGCGGTCTCACCACTTGTCGTAGTCGATCTCGTCCGGTCGTTCATGGCGGGTGGACATGCCGCGACGGCGCGCCACCCAGCGCACGACGAGCACGATCGTTATGGGAAGTGCCAGCACTACGAGGAGCAGAATCCCGTTGATCACGGCGTCCATGGAGCCCCCTTACAGGCTGGATAGGGGCATCTTCGTCTCAGGATAGGCGCGGGTGCGGCGATCGAGCGACGCGGCCGGCGGGACAACGCGGCTTCATCCGCGCCGCCTACGATGCGGGGCTCGACGTCCAGATCGGGCAGTCGCAGCGGTCAACGGCCAACGTGGGCCGGCCATCGCTGACTTCTGAGCATCGATCTTATGACGAAGAACTGTCGTACGCCTGTTCTAGTCTGACCGCGTGTTGGACACGCTGGAACGGCTCCGGGGCGACGCGGCCAAGTGCGTCGAGGCGCTGCTGTCGACGCTGTCCGACACCGAGCTGACCGCGGCGGTGCAGCAGGTGCATCGGCTCGAGCAGACGCTGGCGGCGGTGAAACTGCATCTGGTGGCCGAGGTGAAGGGCAGGGATCTGCCTGGCCGGGAGAACGTGCGGGACGCGGTGACCTGGCTGCGGTCGCGGTTGGTGTTGGACGCGGCTGCGGCGCGGGGACTGGTGGCGCAGGCTTGCGCGCTGGCCCGGTATCCGGCGGTCGACGCGGCGGTGTGCGACGGCCAGATTTCGATGCGGCATGCCGCGGCCATCACCGACTCGCTGGACGACCTGCCCAGCACCGCCGAGATGGCTCGGGACTATCCGTGGACCGGTGCCATCGGCGATGGTGCGCCCGACCGCGTTAGCGCCGGTGGTGTGGCCGACGGCCTCAGCGTCCATGATGCGCCCGACGGCGCTGATCCGAGGGTCAGCTATAGCGACGGCCCCGCGGAGATCGTGGCTGGTGGCGCTTCTCCGGCGGAGGTGGCGGCGGCGGCGGAGGCGGCGTTGTTGGGCTTCGCGGCCGATTTCGCGCCGGGGCCGCTGCGCCGGCTCGGTGCCCGGATTCTGGACCATGTCGCCCCGCAGGTGGCCGACCGGCTCGAGGCGGCCGCGTTGGAGCGGGCGGAGCGGCGGGCCTTTCCGCAGCGCGGCCTGACCCTGTCCCCGCCGATCGGTGGGCTGGTCCGGGTCGGCGGGCAGCTGACCGTGGAGGACGCTGCGATCGTCACCGCCGCCCTGGACCCGCTGGCCGGGCCGGGGGTGAACACCGACGCCCGCAGCCCGGCGCAGTGCCGCGCCGACGCCCTGGTGGAGGTCTGTCAGCTGGCGTTGCGCACCGGCGAGCTGCCCGACACCGGTGGGGACCGGCCGCAGCTGGCCGTCACGGTCGGCTACGACCCGCTGATCCGGCGGCTCGGGGTGGGTCGGCTGGAGAGCGGGGACGGGGTCAGCCCGGCGACGGTGCGGCGGTTGGCCTGCGACGTGCAGGTGTTGCCGATGGTGTTGGGCGGGGCCGGGCAGGTGCTGGATGCCGGCCGGGCCCGGCGGTTGGCCACCGGCCCGCTGCGCCGGGCCCTGGTGGTGCGCGACCGCGGCTGCGCGTTCCCGGACTGCGACCGGCCGCCGCGCTGGTGCGACGGGCATCACCTGCGGTCATGGACCGCCGGCGGCCCTACCGAGTTGAGCAACCTGGTGTTGCTGTGCCGACGGCATCACCGGCTGATCCATGACGGAGACTGGACCGTCCGCATCGCTGGCGATGGCCTACCCGAGTTCATCCCACCACCGGCGTTCGGCGTAGCTGCCCGGCCGCGGCGCAACCCCTACCACCGGCGTACGTAGGAAAGCGCATAGCCAGCCGCCCTGCCGGCCGATCACGCTGCCGGCCGATCACGCTGCCGGCCGACCACGCCACCGCCGATTCCCATGTCGACCAGCTGCTGGTACGCCAATAGGCCGTATCGGAGGCCCGGGAATACTTGATCTTCGACCGCTCCGGAAGCGCACATGATGGGGCATCCTCAGCATGGAGATCGAACAGCGACTCGATGCGATGGGGCTGCGGCTGCCGGATTCCATGAAGTCGCCACCTGGGCTGAAGATCCCGTTCGCCTGGGTACGGGTCCGGGGGAGCCGGGCGTTCGTGTCCGGCCACGGGGCACTGCACGCAGACGGTTCCCCTGCGGGACCATTCGGCAAGGTTCCGACCGAGGTATCACTCGAGCAGGCACAGGAGTCGGCGCGGCTGGCCACCCTCTCGATCTTGTCCAGCCTGAAAGCCGAACTGGCAGACCTGGACCGCGTTGCGGCGTGGTTGATGGTCAACGGGTTCGTCAACGCCGAGCCGGGCTTTCCGCACACGACGGCGGTGCTGAACCCGCTGTCGGATCTCATCGTCGACCTGTACGGGATGGAGGCGGGAGCGCACGCGCGTACCGCGATCGGTGTGGCAACGGTGCCACTGAACCTGCCGGTCGTCATCGCCGCCGAGGTGGAGATCTCATAGCCGGATCGGTTGGGCAACGCTCCAGATCACGACCTCAACGGGTGGAGCGGCTGGGGTCATGACGGTCCAGCCCGGAGCTCCTTCAGCAGGGCGATGTCGGCGGCGTGGCCGGCGAAGCCCTCGGTGGGCGTCTCGACGATCACCGGTACGCCCGCGGTCGCCGGATGGGCCAGCAGCTCCGCGAACGCCGCCGTTCCGATCTGCCCCGCGCCGATCGTCTCGTGCCGGTCGCGGGCCGAGCCACATGCGTCCTTGGCGTCGTTCGCGTGGATGAGCTGAAGCCGATCCGCGCCGACCGTGGCCACCAGCGCATTCAGCGTCGCGGTCATGCCGCCCGGGGCGGCCAGATCATGACCAGCCGCCCAGGCGTGACACGTGTCGAAGCAGGCGCCGAGCCAGGGGTGGTTGTCGGCCGCCGCGAGGTACGGCCCGAGATCGGTCACCTTGGACGCGAGGCTGCGGCCGCCACCGGCGCTCGGTTCGACGAGCAGCCGTGGCAATCCGGCCGCCGCCGCGGCGTCCAGCAGCGGCAGCAACGCCTCGCGTACCTGGTGCAGCGCCTTCGCGTCGTGCGCCGGGTCCACCGAGCTGCCGGCGTGGAAGACCACCGCGGTCGCGCCGATCTCCCCGCCACGGAGCAGCGCATGACGCAGTGTGTCGACGGACCGTGCCACGGTCACCGGCGTCGGAGACCCGAGATTCACGATCAGCGAGGCGTGGATGTACACCGGCAGCCCGCGTTCGGCGCAGCCGTCCCGGAACAGCGTGTCCTGGACCGGGTCGCCCGGCGGGAGCGCCCAGCCGCGCGAGTTGGACACGTAGACCTGCACGACCTCGGACCCGGCGCCGTCGGCGTACGGCAGCGCCGCGGTACCCAGACCACCCGCGGTCTTGGTGTGCGACCCGATCCGGGTGACCTCAGCGCCGGCACGCGACGTCCGCACTCCACTGCGCTCCGCTTCCAACGCAGCCGCGTCGGTCCGGTCGCTCAGGCGCACTGGATAGCGACCTCGGTCTGTGGTGGCACCTGGGTCGTGGGTCCCGGCTGCTGGCTGCGGACGATGCCGTTGGGGTTGAAGTCGACGCGAACCCGCAGGTTCATGCTCTGCAGCGTCTGTGCCGCCTGCTGGCACGGCTGGTTGGTCAGATCGGGCAGCGCGATCAGCGGCGGACCCTTGCTGACCACGAGCTTGATCTCGGCGTCCTTGCCGACTCCGGCGCCCGGTTTCGGCGACTGGTCGATGACGGTGTCGGCCGGCTGGTCGCTGTCCTTGTACTGCTCGACTGCGGTGAGGCCGAGTTGCTGCAGCTGCGCCCGTACCTCATTGATGTTCCGGCCGGTGAGCTGGGGAACGGTGATCGGCGCGCGGCCCTTGCTCACCACGACCGTCACCACCGAGCCGGGCTTCAGCGACGTGTCGGCCTTGGGATTGGTGGAGATCACCACGCCCTCCGGCACGGTGTCGCTGTACTCCGCGGTGCCCTCTTTGAGCTTCAGCTTCGTGGCCTCGAGCTGGCCGCGGGCGGCAGCCAGCTCCATCCCGGTCACGTCCGGCACCGGATAGCGTTCCGGCCCCAGCGACAGCGACAGCTCGATGGTGCCGCCCTTGACCACGCGGTCCCCGGCGCGCGGGTTCTCGGTCATCACGGTGTCCTTGGCGACGGTCTCGCTGTACTGCCCGTCCACGTAGATCAGCTTGAAGCCGTCCCGCGTGGCCCGCTGCTCCGCCTGCGTCTTGGTCATGTTCACCAGCTGCGGTGACTCCGTGTAGCGCCCCAGCGTCACGTACCACGTGCTGCCGAGCACCGTGATCACCATGAGTGCCACCGCGAGCAGGAGCAGCGCGCGGCGCCGGTCGCCGGCCCCGAGCAGCTGCGCGAACCGCTGCCAGCGGGTGCCGGGGAGCGTGCGCTGGATCCGGGTCTGGCCGGCCTGCTGGGGCAGCCGCGCCCAGCCCGGGCGATCCACCGACGTCAGCGTCGGCACCACGGCGGTCGCCCCGGCGGCGGCGTGCCGCGCCGGGACCTGGCGCAACAGCGCGGTCTCCACGTTGGCGGCGCCGAGGTCGTCGCGGACCACCTGCACCTCGGCCAGGAACGCCCCGGCGTCGGTCGGGCGGGCGCCGGGGTCGCGGCGGGTGGCGCGGCCGACCAGGTCGTCCAGGACGGACGGCAGGCCACGCACGAGCGCGGACGGTTTGGGTACATCGTTGTCGACGTGCTGCCACGCGACGTCGACCGGCTCGTCGCCGTCGAACGGCACCCGTCCGGTGAGCATCTCGAACAGCACGATGCCGGCCGAGTAGACGTCGGTGCGGGCGTCCGCGTGGCCCTCGGTGACCAGCTCGGGCGCGACGTATGCCACGGTCGCCATGAGCTTTCCGGAGTCGTCGGTGCTGGCCTCGACCGCCCGGGCCAGCCCGAAGTCGGCGACCTTCACCACGCTGTCGACGAGGTTGGCGACGCCGCCGCTGGGCGACTCGGCCACCAGCACGTTCTCCGGCTTGACGTCACGGTGCACGAGACCGGCGCGATGCGCGGCGGCGATGGCCGCCAGCATCTGCTCACAGATGGCCAGCGCCTCGACCGGGCTCAGCCGCCGCCGCTGGGTGAGCAGGTCACGAAGCGTGCGGCCCTGGACGTACTCCATAACCAGGTACGGCAGGCCGTCGTGGTGGCCCTGGTCGTACACGGCGACGACGTTGGGGTGGGTGAGCCGGGCGATCGTCTTCGCCTCGTCGGTGAACCGGTCGACGAAGTGGACGTTGGTGGCCTGCGACGGATGGATGATCTTCAGGGCGACCGTACGTTCCAGCCGCTCGTCCAGGGCGGTATACACGGTCGCCATGCCACCACGGGCGATGCGACCGGTGATCCGGTACCGCCCGTCGATCGTGGTGCCGATCATCGTATCGGCGACAGTGGTGTCCATCGGCGTGAAGTGTAGGTGTCCTGTCGTTGGCGACAGTCCAGGATGTCATAGCTGAGACCGAACGGGTACGCGACGTGGCGGCTGATCGCGACAAAATATACCGATAAATCGGCGTTCAGTAACGATGACGATGTGACCGGCGCATCATCGCCTCCGCACTCTCGCTCGCCGATGACGCCGATGGACTGGGCGAGGGCGACGGGCTCGCCGACTCGCTGGGCGACGGCGAAGGGCTCGGTGCGGCGCTGGGCGACACCGGGTCGGTCGGTGTCGGCACCGGCGGGGCGGGGCACGCGCACGGCCGCGGCGCCGGTGGGTTCGCGCGTTCCGGAGCGACGCGCGTCGCGCGGGGCAGCACCCGGCTCGGTACGGCGGCGGGTGTCGCCGCGGTCGCAACCGGCGTGGCCGCCGGCACGGTCCCTGCGGGCGCATCCGGATGGTCGGCAGCGGCCGGGCCGTGTCCGATGCCCGCCGCGGACGGGTCGCCGGCCGGAGGAGCGGCGGCCAAGGGGTTCGGCTGAGCCGCGGCCGGCTGCTCGGTGAGCAGCGCGCCGAGCCCGCCGGCCACCGCGAAGTAGGTGCCGGCCGCGCCCGCCATGACCAGGACACCGAACGCGGAGACCGTCACCAACCGGCGTGGTGATCCGGTGGCCTCGCCGACCGCACCGCCGAACGTGCTCATCCCGGTCGAGGTGACATCCGGCTCGGCGGACGGCTCCGCCGGGCGCCGACCCATGTCATAGCGCACCGATCGCCACGCGCCGGCCACCTCGGTGCGGGTTTTCCGCCACATGTTCATCGCCTTGGTTCTCCAACTAGAAGGAACGGGACCGTGTGGTGGGGTGGAACGAACGCATGGCACGCTGGGTTGGTGACCGATTCCGTGACCGCGGGCCCGTCCGGCTGGATTCCGCTGCCCGACGTTGCCGAGCGGCTGGGTGTGCGGGTGACCAAGGTGCACCAGATGATCCGCGACGGGGCGTTGCTCGCCGTCAAGCGCGACGGCATCCGGATGGTGCCGGCCGAGCTGGTGGCCAACAGCACCGTGCTGAAGCACCTCCCTGGCGTCCTCACCCTGCTGCACGACGCTGGGTACAACGACGAAGAGGCGCTGCGGTGGCTCTACCAGCCCGACGAGGCGCTGGACGGCAACGCCGCGCTGGGCCTGGCCGGGCCGCGGGCGCGCGAGGTCAAGCGGCGCGCGCAGGCGCTCGGTTTCTGACCGCCGGCATGCGGCACCTGGCGTACCTGTTCGTTCTCGGAGGCTGTCTCGCGGCGGCGCTCTGGCTCGAACCCGTGCTCGGAGTGAACGTCTTTCGCCGCGGCCGTCGGCTGCTGCTCACGCTGCTGCCGGTGGTGGCGGTCTTCGTGGTATGGGATCTGCTGGCGATCGCGGCCGGGCACTGGCAGTTCGACCCATCGCAGACCACCGGCGTTGTCCTGCCCGGCGGGCTGCCGCTGGACGAGGTGCTGTTCTTCGTCGTCGTCCCGGTCTGCGCGGTGCTGGGCTTCGAGGCGGTACGGGCGGTGCTGCGGTTGCCGGCGGGTGACGAATGACGTACACGGTCGCGGCGCTGCTGGGCGTGGCCGGTGCGCTGGCCGTCGATCTGGTGGTGCTGCGTACCCGGCTGGTTACCCGTGCGGTGTTCTGGGCCACGTACCCGATCATCATCGCGTTCCAGCTGCTGTCGAACGGCATTCTGACCGGCCGCGGCATCGTGATCTACGACCCGGCGGCCATTCTCGGCTGGCGGATCGCGTACGCGCCGGTCGAGGATCTGCTGTTCGGTTTCGCGATGGTGCTGTTCACGCTGTCGATCTGGGTGTGGCTGGGTCGGCGCGGTGTGCAGCGGACGCCGGCGGCGGGGGAGCGCGTCAACCGGCCCGTCGGGTGGCGGCGTCCGCGAGCTCGGTAAGTACCGACCCGGCTTCGGCGTCGACGTCTGCCAGCGCCAGGGCGGTCAGCGCGGCATCGGTGAGCGCCGCGATCCGGTGCTCGGTCCGCTCCAGCGCACCGCAGTCACGGATGATCGACCGCAGCCGCGCCACTCCGTCGTCGTCCAGGCCGGGATCGCCGAGACCGGCGTCGAGGGCCGCGCGATCGGCGGCCGGCGCGGCCGCGAACGCCGACGCCACCAGATACGTGCGTTTCCCCTCGCGCAGATCGTCGCCGGCCGGCTTGCCGGTGCGGGCCGGGTCGCCGAAGACACCCAGGACGTCGTCGCGGAGCTGGAACGCCTCGCCCAGCGGCAGCCCGAACGCCGAGTAGGCGGCGCACAGGTCCGGCGGCGCTCCGGCCAGCGCCGCGCCGAACAGCAGCGGGCGTTCGACGGTGTACTTGGCCGATTTGTACCGGGCCACCTTCCCCGCGCGTTCCACCGACGTGTCGCCGGTCGCCTGGGTAAGCACGTCGAGGTACTGGCCGACGGTCACCTCGGTGCGCATCTCGTCGAAGACCGGCCGCGCGCGGGCCAGATCCTCCAGTCCGGCGCCGGAGGCGTACAACAGCTCGTCGGACCAGACCAGGGTGAGGTCGCCGAGCAGCACCGCCACGCTGTCGCCGAACGCCGCGGCGCCGCCCCGCCAGCCCTGTGCGGAGTGCCGTGCCTCGAACCGCCGGTGCACTGCAGGCTCGCCGCGCCGGGTGTCGGAGCGGTCCATCAGGTCGTCGTGGATCAGCGCGCTGGCCTGCACGAGCTCCAGCGCCGACACCGCCGCCACGATCGGCTCGCCGTCGAGGCCGCCGGCGCCGCGGTAGCCCCAGTACGCGAACGCGGGCCGCAGCCGCTTCCCGCCGCCCAGCACGAACACCTCGGCGGCGTCCGCGAGGTCGCCGAGCGCCGCGTCGATGTCGAGCAGCCGGGCCCGCTGCACGGCGAGGAACGCGGTGAGCGCCTTGTCGACGCGGGAACGCAGCCCGGCGCGCTCGAGCGGTGCAGTCACCTGGCCAAACTAGCCGGTCACGCTCGGTCCGGCAGGACCGGTACAGTCGGTGTGTGTCTCTCGGACTTCCCTCGCGGCTGCCCGCCTCGCCCGCCATCGGCGAGCTGATCCGGCGTTCGAAGCCCACGTTCTCGTTCGAATTCATGCCGCCGAAGACGCCGGACGGCGAAAAGCTGCTCTGGCAGACGATCCGCCAACTGGAGCCGTTGCGCCCGGACTTCGTGTCGATCACGTACGGTGCGGGCGGCAGCACCCGCGACACGACAGTGGCGGTCACCGAACGGATCGCCAGCGAGACGACCCTGCTGCCGATGGCGCACCTCACCGCGGTGAACCATTCCGTGGCGGAGCTCCGCCACATGATCGGCCGGCTGGCCGGTGCCGGCATCCACAACGTCCTCGCCATCCGCGGTGACCCGCCGGGCGACCCCGCCGGCGAGTGGATCCGGCACCCGGAGGGCGTGTTGTACGCCGAGGAGCTGGTCCGGCTGCTGCGCGAGTCCGGCGACTTCAGCGTCGGCGTTGCCGCGTTCCCGTACAAGCATCCGCGTTCGCAGGACATCGAGAACGACACCCGCAACTTCATCCGCAAGTGCCGGGCCGGCGCGGACTTCGCGATCACCCAGATGTTCTTCGAGGCCGGTGAGTACCTGCGGCTGCGGGACCGGATCGCGGCGGCGGGCTGCGACACACCGATCGTGCCCGGCGTCATGCCGGTCGTCCGGATGGCGACGATCGGACGGTCCGAGCACCTGTCCGGCGCACCGTTCCCGCCCCGGCTGCTCGAACGGTTCGAGCGGGTCGCCGACGACGAAGCGGCGGTACGGGCGCTCGGCATCGAGCTGTGCAGCGAGATGTGCCGGCAGCTCCTGGACGAAGGCGTACCGGGGATCCACTTCATCACGATGAACCGCTCGACCGCGACGCGCGAGGTGTGGCAGCACCTGGCGCCGAGCAGCGCGCCTGGTATCGCCGCGTAGTGCGGTGACCTGGGAGGAGTACGCCGCGGCCTGGTCGGAGCTGCACGGCGGCTTCGATCTGGCCACGGGGTCGCCGCTGATCCGGGGATGGCTGCGCCTCGCGTACCGGGGCGGCAGCCTGCTCGGCCGGCTGCGCGTCGGACCGGGTGCCGTCACCGCCGCCGGGCTGCTGCTCTGCGTCGTGGTGCCGTTCGCCGCCGCGCTCGGGCCGGGTGGCCTGCTCGCGGGTGGTGCGATCGTGCTGCTGGCCAGCGTCGCCGACGGGCTGGACGGTGCGGTCGCCGTGGTGACCGGCCGGGCCAGCCGTCTGGGGTTCGTGTACGACTCGGTGGCCGACCGGGTCGGCGAGGCGGCCTGGCTGGCGGCGTTCTGGGTGGCCGGGGCGCCCGGCTGGCTGGTGGTGGCGGCGGGCGCGGTGAGCTGGCTGCACGAGTACGTCCGGGCGCGGGCGGCCGCAGCCGGAATGGCCGGCATCGGCGCGGTGACCGTGGGCGAACGCCCGACGCGGGTCGCCGTAGCGGTCACCGGTCTGGTCGTCGCCGGCGCCGCCGGCCTGGTGCACGGGCCGTGGACGCCCCCGGTGCTGACGATCGCCGCCGCGGCCTGGCTGGTCCTGGCGGTGGCCGGCTTGATCCACCTCGCGACGACCGTCCACCGAGCCCTCGCTTAGGTCCCCGCCGATCTTGGAGTTGTGGTTGCCCTTTCGCGGCATATCGCCCGATTCGTTCCAACCACAACTCCAAGATCGCGGAGACCAGGTGGTGGCGACCTACGGCCGTCGCGCCTTGCGGTAGTCGTGGTTGAGGCGACCGATGAGCGTCAGCGGGATCCCCTTCGGGCAGACGGCTGTGCATTCACCGGCGTTGGTGCAGCCGCCGAATCCCGCGGCGTCCTGAGCGTCGACCATCCGGAGTACCCGGGTGTCGCGTTCCGGTTGCCCCTGCGGCAGCAGCCCGAGGTGGCCCACCTTGGCCGCGGTGAACAGCGTGGCCGATCCGTTCGGGCAGGCGGCCACGCACGCGCCGCACCCGATGCAGGTCGCCGCCTCGAACGCCGCGTCCGCGTCGGCCTTGGCGATCAGTGTCGCGTTGGCGTCGGGAGCGCCGCCGGTCGGCGCCGTGATGTAGCCGCCCGCCGCGATGATCCGGTCGAACGCGTTCCGGTCCACCACCAGATCCTTGACGACCGGGAACGCGGCGGCCCGCCACGGTTCGATGTCGATGGTGTCGCCGTCGGCGAAGTGCCGCATGTGCAGCTGGCACGTG
>DATBGW010000336.1:0-13041 GCA_036557765.1 Actinoplanes sp. | reverse complement strand
AGATCGGTTGGCCCGCCGGCGGTCCATCCGCGGATGTGGTGCCCGTCGCACCACCGGGGCAGCCGGTCACACTGCGGGAAGGCGCAGCCGCGGTCGCGGACCACCAGCGCCCGGCGCAGCGGCCCGGTGGCCAACCGGCGGCTGCGGCCGGCGTCCAGCACTTGCCCGGCCCCGCCCAGCACGATCGGCAGCAGCTGGGCGTCGCAGGCCAACCGTCGCACCGTCACCGCGCTGACCCGGTCTCCGTTGTCGATCCGCCCGACCCCGAGCTGTCGGGTGAGCGGGTCGTAGGCGACGGTGACGGCCAGCTGCGGCGGCTCCCCGCCGGAGTCCGGCAACGTCCCGGTGCGCAGCGCCAGCCGGCAGACTTCGATCAGGGCGTCGGCGCGCAGCTGGGCCGGGTTGCGGGCGTCCGGGTCGGTGCCGGGGATGGACAGCGGGTCCAGGGCGGCGGACACGATGGCGGCGTCTTCGACGGTCAGGTGGCCGCCGATCCGGACCAGCCCCCCGGCCGGTGGGGACAGGGTGAACCCGCGCTGCGGGAAGGCCCGCCGCTCGGCCCGGGCCAGGGCGATCGCGTCGAGACGGTCGGCCACCTGCGGGGCGACGTGGTCCAGGATTCGGGCGCCCAGCCGGCGCAACGGCCCCGCCGGGAACTCCCCGGCGAATCGCAGCAACGCCGCCTCCGCGACGGCCGCCACGTCCACCGCCGCCATCACGCCCTCACCGGCCACCACGCCGCCGCCAGCCGCCAGACCATCGCCGGCCGCGACCGCCGTACCGGTGGCACCGCCGTCCCTCTCGGTGCCCGAGACGGCCGCGCTGATGGTAGGCCCGCCCGGCCCGGCCGCCAACGACCAGCCCCATTCGTCATCGGCGGGCAGATCCGGCAGGGCGGTCAGCTCCGCCGGACTTGGCAGGGCGTCCACAGCCGCGCAGATGGCCTCGGCATGCCGGACCGAAACCCTGCCCGCGCACAACGCCGCGTCCACCGCCGGATGCCGGCCCAGCGCGGCCGCCTGCTGCACCAACTGCCGGGCCACGGCCGCGTCCAGCACCAACCGTGACCCCAGCCAGGTCACCGTATCCCGCACGTTCTGCCGGCCCGGCAGGTCCCGGCCCTGCACCTCGGCGATCAGGCGCAGCTTCACCCCCGCCAGGGTCTGCTCCAGCCGGTGCACCTGCTGCACCGCCACCGTCAGATCGTCGTCGGACAAGGCCCACGCCGACGCCGCGACGCACTTACCCGCCCCGTCCCGCAGCCGTCCCAACGTCTCCAACACGCCCCCACGCTAGAACACACGTACGACACTTTCCGTGGGCGCCTCAGGTGTGCCATGTGAGTACGGCTCGATTATTGGCATTGATCAACTGGAGAGCGGGGCGACCGTGGCAAGCGGCGCCCGATGCCTATGGTGGCGCTCATCGTCACCCCAGATAAGGACGTCGGATCCTGCTCACCAGAAGATGTCGGACCCTGCTGATACGTTCCGATCCCGACCAAGGCGAGAGGAACCATCATGGCTGATGTGGTCCTGCGGCCGATCGATGACTCCGACCTTGACGCACTCTTCGACCAGATGCGCGATCCCGAATCGGTCCGGATGGCCGCCTTCACCACGAAGGATCCCGATGACCGCATGGCGTTCGACCTGCATATGGCGAAGGTACGGGCGTCGCCTGACGGCACCATACAGGCGGTGACCGTCGATGGCCGGCTCGTGGGCAGCATCGCCAGTTTCGTCGTGGATGGCGACACCGAAGTCACCTACTGGATCGACAGGTCACTGTGGGGACAGGGCATCGCCAGCCGAGCGCTTGCCCTGCTCCTCGGGACGGTCACAGTCCGACCTCTGTTTGCCCGCGCCGCCAGCGACAACCTGGGGTCGCTCAGGGTGCTGCGGAAGGCAGGATTCGTCACCATTGGCACGGAGAGCTCATACGCGAATGCGCGGAACACCGAGATTGAGGAAACCATCCTGCGCCTGGATGTATGAGCGGATCATCGGACACCGGGGCACCAACACATCGATGGGACTACCGTGTAACCGCTCGTTACGCCGCTGATCGGCTGTGCGTCAGGCCGAGGTGGCCGGCCACCACGCGTACGGTGTCCGCAATGGACACTGTGCCGTCGACGACGAAGACTCGCCCGCCCACCGCGGCCGCCAGATCTCGGACGTGCTGGGCGAAGAGAATGTCCCGGCGCATCCAGTTCCGGAACGCCGCTTCCGGGTCAGCGCAGTCCCGCAGATAGGCGGCGACCCAATTCCGCGCGGCATAGTGCCGGATCTGGAACTCCGGTGTCGGCACCAGCCAGACGGCCCGGTCCAGGCGGACATGAGCCCGCTTCAGCAGGTCGGGCAGGAGGTCCGCGCCTTCCACTACGGTGCGCTGGTCGGACGGCAACGCAGCAAGCTCGGCGAGCAGGAAGTCGAATTGTTCCCGATAAAAGCCGAGCTCCCGTTCGGCCTGCCATTCGGGCGGGCGGGACAGGCGTTCGCATGTGCTCAGAGCCACCAGTTCGTCGTATGCCGGCAGCGCGTGCCCGGCCATCCGGGCCACTCGATCATCGCTGTCGCGGTCACACTCGAGATGTCGCAGGCCGTAGCGACCGGCGAGCGTGGCGGCCACCGAACTCTTGCCGGCACACGGTGAGCCGCCGATCCAATAGCGCCCGTCCGGGCCGGTCAAGACACCACCCGAACGGTGGCGGAGGCACCGAGATCGCCCAGCATCGCGAGCCCGGCGGCGCGCGCGGTCTCGTCGTCGGCCGCCGAAGTCAGCTCGACCGCCTGCTCGTACCGCTCCCCCAACGCCTCCCAGGCCGCAGCGGCACCCCGCCACTGCCCGGCCAGCGCCACCGCCCACGGTCCAGGCACGTCTATCGGTACTGCGACGCCGTCCGGCCGAAGCCCGGCCAGCCCCGCCGCCCACGGCCCGGGCACCTCGACCGAACCGGCGACCCCATCCCCGAACCGGCGCAGATAGACGCACAGTTCGCCGAGGATCGCCGTGTGCCCCGCGGCAGTGGCCAACTCCATCGCCTGCCAGACCGTGGCGGGCACGCCCGATCCGGTCAGCCAGCTCACCTCCAGCTGGGCCACCGCCAGCGGACCGGCCACGTAGCTGTCACCGGATCCGCCCGCGTCCCGCGACGCCGCCACCAGCACCCGCCCGGCTTCGGGATCGCCGCGCCGGGCCAGGAGCCGCGCCAACAGGCTGCGGGCGAGTACGGCCATCACGCCGGGCGTTCCCGGCCCGCTCACCAGATCCCGCAGCGCAACGATGGCCTGATCCCAGGCGCCCCTACTGGCGTACACCGCCGCGCTGGTCAGGCGCAGGCGATAACGCCCGGAGGCGAACTCGCCGTCCGCCGCCAGGCGCAGGCCCTCCGCGACATACGCATCCGCGTCGGCGAACCGGCCGGCCCGATAGGCGCATCCGGCGGCGTTGACGTACGTGCGGACACGTGTCTCCGGAGTGGCGGACGTGGCTGCCATCGCGATCGCCCGCTCGAGGTCGTCGTAGCCCCGCGGGTCGCCTTGAGCCAACCGTCCGCTGCCGCGGTAGCACAGCGCCTGGGCGCGTAGGTCGTCCCGCTGCAGTCGCTCAGCCAGCGCCAGGGCACGGTCGGCGTGCCGCACCGTCTCGGCGCTGGGTTGGCCGACGATGCCCACGGTTCCCAGGTTGCTGTAGGTCCGCGCCAGCTCGATCAGTCCCTCGGTGAGGCGGACCTCATCGTTCAGGCCCTCGTGGAGATTCAGGCCGTTGAGGAGATCCAGGCCCTCGTGGAGATTCGGGCCCTCGTGGAGATTCGGGCCCTCGTGGAGATCCAGGCCCTCGAGGAGGTCCACCGCACGGCGTGCCGCGGCCCGTGCCGTCATGGGGCCGCGGGCGAAGTACGCGATGCGGGACAGCACGATCAGGCCCTCCGCCGACTCGGCGAGGGACACCGCGGACTCCGCGGCGGTCAGCGCGGCGTCGTACTCATTGACCACGTAGAGCGAGTACGCACGTTGCGTCAGCAACCTCGCTCTGGTGGCCCGGTCCATTTCGTCGGCGCGCTCGAGCACCACCCGTACGGTTTCCGCGGCCTGCCGGTGCGCGCCCACGCGCTGGGCCTGGTCCGTGGCCACCGGGCCGTATTCCGCCAGCACGTCACCGCGCAGGGCGCGCTCGGCGTGGTGGACGATCCGGGACGGTTCCGGGCGGGGCTGCCGGAGCAGGGCGTTGAGGACTTCCCGATTCGCTTGGACGAGCTCCCCCGGGGTCAGGGAGGTCTCGATCGCACGGCGGGCGAGCTCGTGCCGGAACGCGACGTGCTCCGGCCCGCCGCTGATCACCCCGGCCCGTTCCGCTTGGACGAGGGCGTCGGGATCGTCGCCGGCGAGGCCTTCGGCGAGCCAGCGTTCGGCGCGGGTCGGTACGACCGCGAGGTGTTCGGCGAGTCTGCGTGCCGCCGGCGGCAGCCGGCCGACGCGGGCCAGGACGGCGTCGCGGACCGTGGCGGGCACGCTGTCCCCGCCCGAGTCGAGCACCTCGGTGACGAAGAACGCGTTCCCCTGCGTGATCCGGTGGATCTCGGCCGCCTCGGTGTCGTCCACGCCGGCCAGTCGTCGGACCGCCTCGACGCTCAGCGGTGGCAACTCCAGACGCCGCACGTACGAACTGGGCAGACCGCCCAGGATGCCGCGCAGCGGGTGTGCCGCATCGATGTCCTCGGACCGGAACGTCAGTAGCAGGATCGCCGGGACGTCGGCGATCCGGCGCGACAGGTAGCGGATGGCGTCCAGCGTCACGTCGTCGGCCCAGTGGACGTCTTCGATGACGACGACCGTGGGTCGCGCGGCGACGAACCGCAACAATGCCGGAAAGACATCGCCGGACAGCGCCGCGGCGAGATCCGGTAGCCCTTCCGCCATGTCCCGGAACGGCGCCAGGCCGCGCGGCGCCAGCAGATCGTCGCAGCCGCCGACCGCCACCACCAGCTCATCCTCGACGCGACGGAGGAACGCACGGGTGAGCGCGGATTTTCCGCTGCCGGCCTCGCCGGTCACGAGGATGACCCCGCCACGGCCGGTACGAAGCATGGAACGCACCGCCCGTTCGAGGACGGCGAGGTGCTCGTCGCGTTCCATCAGTGTTTCGGCGGCGTGCTGCGCCGGCGGCCGCGGCGCCGCCAACGCCCGATCGCGCAGGTCCACCGCCTCCGGGCCGGGCCGCAGGTTCCGGGACCGGAGCACCCGGTCCATCTCGTCGAACCGGCGCAGGGCCGCCGCGCGGTCTCCGGCGACCACCGCGGCCCGCAGCAGCTCGACGTGCGCCTCCTCGTCGGCCGGATCGAGACGGAGCAGGTCGTGCCATCGGTGCGCGCGGCGCAACAGTCGCTCGCGCCGGCCGGCGACCCGGCTGCGGTGCTCGTCCAGCCAGGGCTCGGTGAGGTCGTCCGGCAGCAGTTCGCCGCGGAAAAGCGCGATCGCCGCCGTACCCGCCTCCGGCGACGAACCGTTCAGCGCGGCGTCCGCCGCGGTGTCGAACGCGGCGACGTCGACGTCAACGGTGGCGCGCGGGAAGAGCGAGACGACCTCCTCCCGCAGCACCACGGCGTCGCGGGATCCGGTGGCCTGGCGGGCGAAGTGGGCGGCCTTGTGCAGACGCGGCAGCGCTGCCGCGGGGTCCACGTCCGGCCAGAGCGCGTCCAGCACGCGATCGCGGTGCAGCCGCGCGCCCGGCGCCAGCGCGAGCAGCTTCACGAGCGTCGCACCCGGACGGTGCCGCCACCGGTCCTCCGGCACGGGGACACCGTCGATGCTGACCGTGAAGCCGCCGAGAAGCCCTATCTCGACCCGCACGCCCGGATGGTATCGCGTCAATGGATCATGGGGCTGCGGCGTTCGAGCAGGATGACGTCGCGCCAGACGCCGTGGTGCCGGCCGAGTTTCTCGCGCGTGCCGACCGTTCGGAATCCGGCGGCGGCGTGCAGGGCGAGGCTTTCCGTGTTCTCCGGGAAGACGCCCGACTGGATGGTCCAGATGCCGGCGCCCTCGGTGGACTCGATCAGTGCGTTGAGCAGCGCCCGCCCGACGCCCCGGCCACGCGCCTCGGGATGCACGTACACCGAATGCTCGACCACACCGGCGTAGACGCACCGGTCGGACACGGGGCTGCAGGCGATCCAGCCGAGGACGCGGTCACCGTCGAGCGCGACGAGCCGGTGACCGGCAAGGCGGCCGGCGGTGAACCGTTCCCATGTCGGCGGCTCGTCCTCGAACGTGGCGTCGCCGGTGGCGATGCCGAGCCGGTAGATGTCCAGCACCTGGTCGGCGTGCTGGTCCTCCATCGGCGCCATGCGTACATCGGTCATCGGGTCGCCGGCCGCTGCACGGCCGCGAACGAGGACAGCGTGAACCAGCCCGGCACCGCCCGGCGCACCGCGGTGCCACCCTCGAGCGTGAGATCGCCGGACCGCAGTGCCGCCGACCAGCCGAGATCTCCGCGCCACACCCGTACCAGCGTCCGCAACGGCGTTCGTACGGTGACCGCCACGCTGTGGCCGGGGTCCTCGTCGCAGACGTCGGCGTCGTCGGGCGTGATGACCAGCCACCAGTTGCGGATGGCCGCGGGCACGTCCGAGAACCGGAACTGCACGACGGTACGCGGCCCGGGCACCGCGGTGTGGTCGATGTTGCGGTGCATGTCCCAGAGCAGCAGCTTGGGATCGAGGTCCAGCTCGCCCAGTTCGCCGATCCACCGGACGCCCCACGCACCGACCGCCTCGACGATCGGCCGCAGTTCCTGTCCGGCGTCGGTGAGCACGTACCGCTCGCCGCGCCGTTCCACGATGCCGGCTCTGGTCAGCGTCGCGAGACGTTTGGAGAGCAACGCCGGCGACATCCGCGGAACGCCGCGGCGCAGATCGTTGAACCGCTCGCTGCCGCTCACCAGCTCGCGGACGATCAGCATCGTCCACCGCTCGTCGAGCAGCTCCATCGCCTTCGCCACGGGGCAGAACTGGTGATACGAGGATCCCATCGGGCAAGCCTAGATCCGCTGATACAGATGTTGTACTAGAGCGCCCCTCCGGCCGTACCTAGCGTGACTGTCAATCACACAGCCTCAAGGAGCGCATCATGACAGGCACCACCGCGGTCGACGCTGACCGTGCATTGAAGGCCAGGCACCGTGCGATGTGGGCCCTCGGCGACTATCCCGCCGTGGTGACCGAGATCGTCGCCGAGCTGGGCGACGTTCTGGTGGATGCCAGCGACATCAGGCCGGGGCAGCGGGTGCTGGATGTCGCAGCCGGCACCGGAAGCGTCGCCATCCCGGCGGCGCGGGCCGGTGCGGACGTCGTCGCGTCGGATCTGACACCCGAACTGCTGGACGTCGGCCGGCGCGAGACCGAGAACGCCGAGCTGGCGATCGAGTGGCGCGAGGCGGACGCCGAGGCGCTGCCGTTCGCCGACGCGGAGTTCGACCGCGTGCTGTCCTGTCTTGGCGTCATGTTCGCGCCGCATCACCAGGCCGGCGCGGACGAACTGGTCCGGGTGTGCCGTCCGGGCGGCACCATCGGCCTGCTGAGCTGGACGCCGCCCGGTTTCATCGGGCAGATGTTCGCCGCCATGAAGCCGTATCTGCCGCCGCCCCCGCCGGGTGTTCAGCCGCCGCCGCTGTGGGGCTCGGCCGAGCACGTCCGCGAGCTGCTGGGCGACCGCGTCGACGAGTTCCAGACGCAGGTGCGGACGCTCACCGTCGACCGATTCGGTACGCCGGAAGCGTTCCGGGACTACTTCAAGTCCCACTACGGGCCGACCATCGTGGCGTACCGGGGTATCGCCGACGACCCGGACCGGACCGCGGCGCTGGACCGCGATCTGGTCGAGCTGGGCCGCCGGTTCGACCTCGGTGACGGCCGGATGGAGTGGGAATACCTGGTGGTCACCGCGCGCCGGCGCTAGGGGCGCACCAGTCGTGCCGCGATCACCTCGGCCACCTTGGCGGGCACCTCGACCGGCATGCCGTGTGCGGCGTCGTCCACCGTGATCTCCTCCGCGACGCCGCCACGGTCCCGGTACGCGTCCAGGACCGCCCGGATCTGGCCGACCATCGGCTGCGGCGGCAGCACCTCCTCGCCGGGCCAGCCCGGCACCGCCCCGAGCTGGCCGAGGTAGCCCAGATCGAACAACGACGTGTCGCTGATCACCTGGTCCTGCGCCCCGCGCAGCCAGGTGACTGGCGGCTTGCGCGACAGGTCGACCACGGCGGTGGTGTCGCAGTACTTCGGCGACATGGTGTTCAGCACACCGCGCGTGCCGGGTCCGACGCCCGGCCAGTTCGGCGACGGGGTGGCGTCGCCGGGATAGAAGTCGTCGCCGACCCGGGTGCGCAACACCTCGTCCAGCAAGAACTCCTCGTCGACATTGACCACGTTGCCGCGGGGACCGAAGAAGTCGCGGAGGACGACCCGGGGACTGGTCGTCGGATCCTGTTCGGAGCGGTCCCCTTCGGCGAGCCGGCGGACGAAGTCGGGCGCCGCGACCCCGCCGCCGCTGCCGGCGTAGTCGTCGAAGGAGGGCCGGCCGTCCACCCCCTTGGCGCCGCCGAATCCGTACGGCGAAATGGGCGCGATCATCGTGACCGACGCGAGGTCGTCCGGGTAGCTCAGCATGTACTGCCACAGCACGCCGCCACCCATCGACCAGCCGGCCGCGTTGACGGCACCCCGGTCGGCCAGCCCGAGCGCGACGAGCAATGACCGTACGTCGTCGGCCATGTCCCCGAGGCCGCGGGTGGCGTCGACCGGCTTCGGCTCGGTGCGGCCGAAGCCGCGCAGGTCCGGCGCGATGACCCGGACGTCGGCGGGCAGCTGCTCGGCGACGTACCGCCACCAGCCGCCGCTGACCAGGTTGCCGTGCACGAGTATCAGCGGCACCCCGTCGTCGGGGCCGCTCGTCCACACGTTCGTCTCCAGCCGATCCGTCGAGACCGACGACGACGCCCAATCGCTCATGATCTCCGAGTCTTGCACATCTGTCAGCTCACCGGCTTGCCCCCGGTCACGCCGAGCACCTCACCGGTGGTGTAGCTGGATTCCTGGCCGGCGAAATAGACGTACGCCGGGGCGAGCTCCGCCGGCTGCCCGGCTCGGCCGAGCGGCGTGTCGCCGCCGAAGGACTTGACCTTCTCCGGCGGCATGGTGGCCGGGATGAGCGGGGTCCAGATCGGGCCGGGCGCCACCGCGTTGACCCGGATGCCCTTCTCGGCCAGGTCCTCGGCGAGCGCCTTGGTGAACGCCACGATGCCGCCCTTGGTGGTGGCGTAGTCGAGCAGCGCGCTTGACGACTGGTACGCCTGGACCGAGGCGGTGTTGATGATCGTGGCGCCGGCGGACATGTGCGGGACAGCCGCCCGGCACAGCCAGAACATCGCGTACAGATTGGTCTTCATCACGCGATCGAACTGCTCGGTGGTGATGTCGGTGATCCCGCCGGGCTGAGCCATCTGGAACGCCGCGTTGTTCACCAGGATGTCGATACCGCCGAGCCCGGACACCGCCCGGTCCACAATGGCCTGGCAGTGGGCCTCGTCGCGGATGTCACCGGGAACGGTCACCGCCGTCCGGCCGGCCTTCTCGATCAGCTGCGCGGTGTCCCGCGCGTCGGCCTCCTCTTCCTGGAGGTACGAGATGAGCACGTCGGCACCCTCGCGGGCGAACGCGATGGCGACGGCCCGGCCGATTCCCGAGTCACCGCCGGTGATGACAGCCCGCTTGCCGGTCAGCCGCCCGCTCCCCCGGTAGCTTTCCTCACCGTGGTCCGGGCGATCCGGCATATCGCCGGTCAGCCCGGGGTGGTCCAGATCACCGCCCTTCAGCTTCGGGGTGGGGTACTGCTCGCGCGGGTCCTGCGCGGCGTGCTGGTCCTGGGCCATATCGCTGCCTCCTCGCCTCGGGGTGTGACAAGCCGGACGCATGGTTGCCCGGAACTCGCCCGGATAACCACTTCAGATCCGGGGTACAGCGTCTCCCGGCCTGGGGAGGCGATCATGCAGGAGCCGCGCGTCGGCGTCGTCGTCATCACGTGGCAGCGCCGCGAGGAGGCGCTCGCCGCCGTCGCCCGGCTGCGCGCGCTGCCCGAGCAACCGCCGGTGGTCGTGGTCGACAACGGTTCGACGGACGGGACCGCGGCCGCGGTCCGCGAGCGGTTTCCGGACGTCGAGGTGGTCGCTCTGCGCGAGAACATCGGAGCCGTCGGGCGCAATGTCGGCGTCGCGCGATTGCGTACGCCGTACGTCGCGTTCTGTGATGACGACACGTGGTGGGAACCGGGTTCGCTGCACCGCGCCGTCGACGTGCTGGACGCGTATCCGCGTCTGGCCGTGGTGAACGCCCGCATCGTCATGGAGCCCGGCGGAGCCGACGATCCGATCGTCGCGGAGTTGCGCGACTCGCCGGTGCCGGGACCGGAGTGGCTGCCGGGCCCGGCGCTGGGCAGCTTTCTGGCCGGTGCCACCGTCGTCCGTCGTTCGGCGTTCCTGGACATGGGCGGTTTCAGTTCCCGGCTGTGGCTCGGCGGCGAGGAGGAACTGCTCGCCACGGATCTGCTCAGTGCCGGCTGGGAGCTGTGCTATCTCGACGATCTGGTGGTCCACCACCAGGCGTCGAAGCTGCGCGACGCCGGGCTGCGGCGCCGGGTCGGGTTGCGCAACACGCTGTGGTTCACCTGGCTGCGACGGCCGTTCGCGCCGGCGCTGCGCCGCACGTGGTTCCTCGCCCGTACGGTGCCGCGGGACCGTACGTCGGCCTTGGGCGCCTGGGACGCCGCACGGGGGCTGCCGTGGCTGATCGCCAACCGCCGGCCGCGTCCGGCCACAGTGGAGGCCCGGCTGTCCGGCCTGGACACGACCCAACGCGCCTCCACAGCCCGCAAATACGTCAGCTAGCGTCGCTCCTCCCCGCCGATCTTGGAGTTGTGGTTGCCTTTTTGCGCATTAGAGGCCGATTCATGCCAACCACAAGTCCAAGATCGCGGCATGGTGGGTTCGATCGCGGGATGGTGGGATCGACCCACAGCATGCAGATCGCGGAATGGTGGGGTCGATCCACACCATGCAGATCGCGGAACGGTGGGGTCGATCCACAACTCGCGGATCGCGGAACGGTGGGGTCGATCCATAACTCGCAGATCGCGGCATGCCCGATGTGCGGTCAGCCGCCTGCTGCGTTCCTAGCCATGCCAGGCGGCACCCTGTGGTGGCGCCGGCCACGACGTCAAGATCGCGTGGTGAATCCGAACGGAGTTCGGGGATACTTAGCGTCATGGCGTACCCATCGGATGACCGGTCCGCGTTGACTCCCAACGGCGCCGAGCCGCCGATGCCGGCATCGCCCGGCTCCGGCCTCTCCTCCGGCGGGAGTGAGCCACTGGCGCCACGGCCTCCCGGTTCGCAGGTCGACCCGGCCGGGGACGAGCCGCTGATGCCGGCGGCGCCGGGCTCCGGTCTGGCAGCCACGGACTCCGCGCTTCCGGACGTGCAGTCCGGCGACCGATCTCCCGCCGAGCCCTCCGGCACCGACGGAACCGTCCCAGGCCCGGCGGAGACGCAGCGAGAGCCCGTCAAGGTCACGCCCACCCGTACGAGTGCCATGTGGCTGGGCGTCTGGGCCGGCGTTCTGGTGGTCATCCTTCTGATCATCTTCGTCGCCCAGAACACGGCCAAGGTCGAGATCAATTTCCTGTGGATGTCTGGTCAGATCTCGCTCGCCCTGGCCATGCTGATCGCCGGCGTCGCGGGCGCGATCATCGCCATGGCGGTCGCCGCGGCCCGCATCATCCAACTGCGCCGCATGGTCCGCCGCGCCCGCTGACGGCACACCCCAGCCTTCCGCGATCTTGGAGTTGTGGTTGGCACAGAAGCGGACGAGACACCCATAAGGGCAACCACAACTCCAAGATCGCGGGGAACGGGGTGTGGGGGCGGATCAGCCCGGCGGCGGCCTTGATCTGCTTGCGCTCGGCGGACATCGCCCGGCTACCACGGGACCCCGCCCTGGCCGTACAAAAGAATGCGGCTTGACATGTGACCAAAGGGTCACATATTTTGGGAGCGTGACGGACGACGACCGGGTGTTCAAAGCGCTCGCGGATCCGACCCGTCGCTTCCTGCTCGACCTGCTCTTTCAGCGCGACGGCCGCACGCTCACGGAGCTGGAGTCGGAGCTGTCGATGACGCGGTTCGGCGTCGCGAAGCACCTCAAGGTGCTCGAGGACGCGGATCTCGTCGTCGTGCGCCGCTCCGGTCGGGAGAAGTTGCACTTCCTCAATCCGGTACCGATCCGGCTGATCCACGACCGCTGGATCGACAAGTACACCGAGCATCAGGTGACGGCGCTCGCCGACCTGAAGAAAGCGTTGGAGGAGAACCCATGACCACCACACAGGTCTACCGCGTCTGGATCAAGGCCAGTTCGGAGCGGATCTGGGCCGGGATCACTGATCCGGAGTGGAACAACCGGTACGGGTACGCGGCGCCCAGCTTCTACGAGCTCAAGGCGGGCGGCCAATATCACGCGACCGCCAACCAGGGGATGAAGGACTACGGCAAGCAGATGGGCTTCGAGGTGCCGGACACGATCATCGACGGTGAGGTCATCGAGGTGGACCCGCCACGGCGCCTGGTGCAGACCTGGCGGATGCTGATGGACCCCACGACGGCAGCCGAGCCGTTCACCACGCTGACGTACGAGATCGAGGAGTCCAAGACCCAGCCGGGCGTCTGCAAGCTCACAGTGACGCACGAGTTGACCGGCGCACCGGCGACGGCGGCGATGGTCGCCGGCACGGATGAAGCCGGCGCGGGCGGCGGCTGGGCGTGGATCCTCAGCGACCTCAAGACAGTGCTGGAGACCGGCGACCCGATGAGCGCCTGACCGGCGACTCGGCGCCGGCCAGCCGACCGATCCTCCCCCGCGATCTTGGAGTTGTGGTTGGAACAGAAGCGGATGAATGCCGCATAAAGGCAACCACAACTCCAAGATCG
>DATBGW010000335.1:0-4351 GCA_036557765.1 Actinoplanes sp. | reverse complement strand
CGTGCCGAGCTGACCCCTTCCAGCACGATGACGTCGGCCGGTTCGACCCGGACCGCCGCGCCCCCGAATCCGGGCGGATCCCATCGGTACCGCTGATATTGCGCGGCCCGGCCCTGCCGCAGCGGCCGGAGCACTTTGTCCTCCAGCAGCGTCCAGAACGTGAACTGGTCACCCCAACCGTCGAGCAGATCGTCGGTGTGCACCACCGGCGCGTTCAGCCGCTGGGCGAGACGGTCGGCGAACACCGTCTTGCCCGCGCCGCTCGGGCCATCGATGGCGACCAGCCGCACCGGACCGAGCCGCGGCGGGCGGCTGAGGATCAGCGCCGCGAGCTCGTCGAACCGCACGTATTCACTGCGGCCCGGCGCGGTCGCCGACACGTCGTTCCGCCGCACCGTCGCCCACCTCCGCCGGAACTCTAGCGAGGGGCCGGTTGGTGCCGCCGTTCCGGGATGAACGGGGAAGCTCGGCGGTCCCGGAACGGCGGCGGCTCAGGATCCCGTCACGCCGGGACGGGCGCCCGCCGGCCGGTGCGCCGCGACCGGCGACGGTCACCCGGCTCGTCGCCGCCGTCCTCGGTCGAGTCCTCGCCCGCCGCGGCGGGTGGGTACGCGGCGGTCCCGGTCGACAGGTCCATGCTCTCCACACCTGGGACGCTGTCGAAGTCGGCCGTCGGTAGGTCGGCGAGCGCCGGCTCGTCGGTCTCCGGGACGCCGTCGCCGTAGTGGGCCGGGATCTCGTCCTCCGCCACCGGCTCGGCGGCCTCACCCCGCACGAACCCGTCCGCCTCGCCGTCGCCGGCGGTCGCGTCCACGCCGGTCGGGCGGTTGCGGAAGAACTTGGCCTTGCCCCGGGCGAGGTCGTGGCCGACGGCCAGCGCCTCCATCTCGTACGACGTCCGCGGGTTGCCGTCGGCGTCGGTCCAGTCGCGGGTGAACAGGCGGCCGACCACGACAACCGGGTCA
Source organism: Actinoplanes sp. (assembly GCA_036557765.1). Taxonomy (GTDB): domain Bacteria; phylum Actinomycetota; class Actinomycetes; order Mycobacteriales; family Micromonosporaceae; genus Actinoplanes. The sequence goes on along the minus strand of DATBGW010000335.1, from coordinate 3,386 downwards.
CCGAGCGCGATGGAGGCGCCAACGCCCTCGGCGAGCCGCCGCCAGCAGCTGACCCGCACCCGCAGACTGTCGCCGTCCACCCACCGGCCGGTCTCCCGGTCGAGACGCCGGGCGGTCGACGCGACCCGGAAGTGGGTGACCAGGGTCCCCTTGGTGGTCCGCCGCCACTCGGGCGCGGTCAGCACGTTCCCGACGATGACGAGGTTGGTCTCGAACACGGTCTTCTCCTCACAACGATTGGTTGGCGGAACCGAGCGTTGTGGGAGACGGGCCGGGGCGCGACCGGCCCTGTGGACGACGGCGGATTGTGGATAACCGTTCGACCGTCCCGTGCTGTGCTACCGGAATGCGGGCCAGTGCTCCGCCCTTCAAGGCGGGGGTGGAGGCCCGTGCGGGTGAGCCGCCATGCCCGAGCGTGCCTCAGAGCGGGCGGTTCTGCTACGCGTTTGTTTTCGCCGTTGAACTCGACCAGTTCGGTCTCGAAGTCGCCGCGCACGTGCCGCATGATCTGCGCCGTTGGGTTCGGGAAGGTGGCCGAACATCTTGGGCTGGAACGTCGTCACGAAGGCCGACGGGGTGTGCATGACGAACACGTAGCGCCCGTCCCGCGTGGATGTTCTCCGATCAGCCGCCGTCATCGGTACTATGCGATAATGCAGCTACGTTACAACTATCGCCTGTACCCGACGCCCAGCCAGCAGCACGAGCTGTCCAAGGCGTTCGGGTGCGCGCGGGTGGTGTTCAACGACGGGCTGCACGTACGACAGACCGCTAGAGAGAACGGGCTGCCGTACGTGTCGGACGGGGAGTTGTCCAAGCGGGTCATCACCCAGGCCAAGGACGCTCCGGAGCGGGAGTGGCTGGGCGAGGTGTCCGCGGTGGTGCTCCAGCAGGCCCTCGCGGACCTGAACATTGCGTACCGCAATTTCTTTGCCTCCGTCACCGGCAAACGCAAGGGCCGGCGGATCGCCCCGCCGCGGTTCCGCTCCCGCAAGGACCACCGGCAGTCGATCCGGTTCACCGCCAACGCCCGCTTCCGCGTGCTGGACAACGGTCGGCTGCGGCTACCGAAGATCGGCGACCTGGACGTGCGCTGGTCCCGCCACCTGCCCGCCGACCCGTCCTCCGTGACGATCATCAAGGATGCGGCAGGGCGGTACTTCGCCTCGTTCGTCGTGCAGACTACCGACCAGCCGCTCCCGCAGACCGACGCCAAGGTCGGCATCGACCTCGGCCTGACCCACTTCGCGGTGCTGTCGGACGGCACGAAGGTCGCCGCGCCGCAGTTCCTGCGCCGGGCCGCCCGCAGGCTGCGCACGTTGCAGAAGTCGCTGAGCCGCAAGGCCGAGGGGTCGAAGAACCGCAAGAAGGCGGTCGTGAAGGTCGCCCGGGCCCACGCCCGGGTGGCCGACACTCGACGGGACTGGCAGCATAAGCTCTCGACCCGAATCATCCGCGACAACCAAGCGGTGTACGTCGAGGACCTGTGCGTCGCCGGTCTCGCCCGAACCCGGCTCGCCAAGAGCATCTACGACGCCGGGTGGGCCAGCTTCACCGCCATGTTGGAGTACAAGGCCGCCCGGTACGGGCGGACCTTCGCCAGGGTGAATCGGTTCCTCCCGTCCACCCGGATGTGCTCCGACTGCGGACGCATCAACGAGAAGATGGCGTTGAACGTCCGGTCGTGGGACTGCCACAGCGGCAGCACCCACGACCGGGACGTCAACGCCGCCATGAACGTGCTCGCCGCCGGACGGGCGGAGAGCCTAAACGACCGTGGAGCGCTCGTAAGACCGGCACTCGTGCCGGCGGCGCGCAGCGAAGCGGTAATCCACCCGGGCGCCGCGTGTTCCGCGCGCAACGCGGAGGGAATCCCCGTCCTCGAGGGCAGGGAGATCGTCAAGCGCAAGTAACCTGGCGACGTGGAGACCGACGACGTCCTGGGTCTGCCGTACGAACGGCACATCATCGAGCTGGGCAGCGACGACGAAGGTCAGGTCGTCGCGACGCTGGTTCGCCGCCGCAGTGCGGCGCCGTCGCGGCGAGCGGTGCTGTACGTCCACGGCTTCGTCGACTACTTCTTCCAAACCCATCTCGCCGACTTCTTCACCGAGCGCGGCTGGGACTTCTACGCGATCGATCTCCGCAAGTACGGCCGGAGCCTGCGCGACTACCAGACTCCGAACTTCTGCCGGAGTCTCACCGAATACTTTCCGGAGCTCGACGAGGCGGCCCGGATCATCCGCGACGACGATGGGCACGACCAGATGCTGGTCGCCGGCCACTCCACCGGCGGCCTGATCACGTCCCTGTGGGCGCACACTCGCGGCGGCCGCGGCATCATCGACGGCCTGTTCCTGAACAGCCCGTTCTTCGACTTCAACGCGTCGTGGCTGATGCGCCGACCTGGCGCCACCGTTGTGGGCGGCATCAGCCGGTGGTATCCGTACCGGATCGTCCCGCTGTCCACGCTGGGGCTGTACGGGCAGAGCATCCACAGTGATCACTACGGGGAATGGACGTACGAGCTGGCGTGGAAGCCGGTACTCGGCTTCCCGGTGCGGGCCGGCTGGTTGGAGGCGATCCGCCGTGGTCAGCGCCGCCTACGCGCCGGGCTGGCCATCGACGTGCCCGTCCTGGTCGCCTGCTCCACCCGTACGTTCAAGGGAAAGGCCTGGACCGAGGACGTCCGGTTGACCGATTCCGTGCTGGACGTCGAGCACATCGCACGGTGGGCGCCCCGGCTTGGTCCGCGGGTCACGATCGCGCGCTTCGACGGCGGCATGCACGACCTCACGCTGTCCGGCAAGGAGGTACGGGCGAAGGTCTTCCGGGAGCTCGGCCGGTGGGTCGACGCGTTCGTTCCGCCACCGGAGACACCGGAGGTGGAAGTGCCGCCGGCGCCCGAGGACAGGGCCGACGACAAGACCCGGGCGACCGCCTAGGATGTGCTGGCCAGCACGTCACTGTCGGCGCTCGTAGCTCAGCGGATAGAGCAGTGGACTTCTAATCCACCGGTCGCAGGTTCGAATCCTGCCGGGCGCGCCAATCCCCGCCCAGCTCAGAGCCCCCGAAGGCGGTAACTCCGTCCGGCCTGATCATGCCCGTACAGCCATTCGTACAGCCATCAGCCGAACAGGTGCCGGGCGGCATCGTCGACCGCTGCCCGCTCGGTCTTGGGAGCGGAGATGATGATGTGTCCGTCCACCGCGAGTACGGTCTGCCGAACAGATAGCGTGCCCTGCTCAAGGCGCCGCTGACGCGGCGCGACCGTGCCGGCTCGGCGCTGCGCTCTGGCCTTCGGCCGCCGCGCGCGCCGGCCGGCCGCACCAGCTCTGGCCGCGATGGTCGATAAGGCAGGTTGTCGCGCTGCTTCGCCGTTCGAT
>DATBGW010000334.1:0-15519 GCA_036557765.1 Actinoplanes sp. | reverse complement strand
GCATGGACAGCTCGTGCTCGGTGCCGCAGTTGATCGGGCCCGGCTCGGTCGAGTCGAGCAGCAGCAGGATCCCGCGTACCAGATCGTCCACATAGCAGATCGAGCGGGTCTGCGCGCCGGTGCCGTGCACGGTGATCGGCTCTCCGCGCAGCGCCTGGTTGATGAAGGTGGGCACGGCCCGCCCGTCGTCCGGCCGCATCCGCGGGCCGTACGTGTTGAAGATCCGCACGATGCCGGTGTCCACACCCCGGGACCGGCGGTACGCCATGGTGGCGGCCTCGGAGAACCGCTTCGCCTCGTCGTACACGCTGCGCACGCCGACCGGGTTGACGTTGCCCCAGTACGACTCGGGCTGCGGGTGGACGAGCGGGTCACCGTACGCCTCCGAGGTGGAGGCCATCAGGAACCGGGCGGCGTCGGACAACGCGCGGTCGAGCAGTGCCAGCGTGCCGACCGAGCCGACCTTCATGATCTCCATCGGCAGTTTCTGGAAGTCGGTCGGGCTGGCCGGCGAGGCCATGTGCAGGATCGCGTCGAACCGCCCGGGAAGCGGCGGCAGGCCCGCGCTGAGATCGGCCTCGACGAGCGTGAACCGGGGCTCGTCCGCGAGGTGGGCGATGTTGTCCCGGGAGCCGGTGATGAAGTTGTCGACGGCGACGACGTCGCAGCCGCGGGCGAGCAGCGCGTCGACGACGTGCGAGGGCACGAACCCGGCTCCGCCACTGACCAGGAGGCGATGCCCCGCCCCGAACCGCTGCGCGATGACCATGCGCGCCACCATACTTTTCCCCCCGCGATCTTGGAGTTGTGGTTGCCCTTATGGCCGGTATGCCCGGCTCTGCGCCAACCACAACTCCAAGATCGGCGAGGTTCTCAGTGGGCGCCGTAACCCGTCAGGGAACGGACCTCCAGCTCCGCGTACTTCTCGATGTCGTCCTCCTTGGACAGCACCGTGCCGATCCAGCCGCACAGGAAGCCCAGCGGAATCGAGATGATGCCCGGGTTGGACAGCGGGAACCACTGCCAGTCGCTGTCCGGGAACATTGCAGTGGGGGAGCCCGACACGACCGGCGAGAAGAACACCAGCACCACGGCGGAGATCAGGCCGCCGTAGATGGCCCACAACGCGCCCGACGTGTTGAAGCGCCGCCAGAACAGGCTGTACAGGATCGCCGGCAGGTTGGCGGACGCCGCCACGGCGAACGCCAGCGCCACCAGGAACGCCACGTTCAGGCTCTGTGCGTAGATCGACAATGCGATCGCGATGGCGCCGATGACCAGCGCGGCGATCCGGGCGACCCGTACCTCGTCGCGTTCCGACGCCGTGCCGCGGCGGATCACGTTGGCGTAGAAGTCGTGCGCGACGCTCGACGATGACGCAAGCGTCAGCCCGGCGACCACCGCGAGAATCGTCGCGAACGCCACCGCCGCGATGATCGCCAGCAACACCGCGCCGCCGGTGGCGCCGCCCAGGTAGTCCACGCCGAGCTTTTCCGCGAGCTGCGGTGCTGCAGTGTTGCCCGCCTTGTCCTGTGCGGTGATCGCCTTGCCGCCCACCAGTGCGGCCGCGCCGAAGCCCAGCGCCAGAGTGAGCAGGTAGAACGTGCCGATGATGGCGATCGCCCACAGCACGCTCTTGCGCGCGATGCGGCTGGTCGGGACGGTGTAGAACCGGGTCAGGATGTGTGGCAGGCCGGCGGTGCCGAGCACCAGCGCGATGCCGAGCGAGAACAGATCCATCTTGCTGTAGAACGTCTCGATCGCTGTTGCCTTCTCGACGCCGTACCGCAAGCCGGGCTCCAGGAACGCGTCACCCTTGCCGGACTGCGCGGCGGCGTCGCCGAGCAGGTTCGACAAGTTGAACTTGTAGTGGGCCAGCACCAGAACCGTCATCAGCAGGGCACCGCTCATCAGCATGAAGGCCTTGACGATCTGGACGTAGGTGGTGCCCTTCATCCCGCCCACTGTTACATAAATGATCATCAGGGCGCCGACCAGGATGATGGTGGCGACCTTGGCGGTGGCGGCGTCCATGCCCAGGAACGTGGTGCCGGCGCTGATCCCCAGCAGCAGCGAGACCAGTGCGCCCGCGCCCACCATCTGGGCGATGAGGTAGAAGATCGACACGGTGATCGTGGACACCGATCCCGCCGCACGTACCGGGCGCTGACGCATCCGGAACGCCAGCACGTCGGCCATCGTGTACCGGCCGGAGTTGCGCAGGTACTCCGCCACCAGAAGCAGCGCGACCAGCCAGGCGACCAGGAAGCCGATGGAGTAGAGGAAGCCGTCGTATCCGAACAGCGCGATCAGGCCGGCGATACCGAGGAATGACGCGGCCGACATGTAGTCGCCGCTGATCGCCATGCCGTTCTGGAAGCCGGAGAACTGCCGGCCGCCGGCGTAGAAGTCGGTGGCCGTCTTGGTCTGCCGGCTCGCCCAGACGGTGATGCCGAGCGTGATCGCGACGAAGATCAAGAACAGGACGATCGTCAGCGTACGGGACGTGGAGGTGCTCGCCTCGGCGGCGAGGAACGTGTGAGTCTCCATCACTTCACCGCCTCCTGGCCCAGCTCACCGGCAACCTTGTCGGCGAGCGGGTCCAGCTCACGGGACGCGTAGCGGGAGTAGTACCACGCGATCAGGAACGTGGAGAGGAACTGCAGCAGGCCGAACACCAGCGCGACGTTGATGTTGCCGACGATCTTGATGCTCATGAAGTCGCGGGCGTACGCGGACAGCAGGACGTAGAGCGCGTACCAGAGGAGGAACGCGGCGGTCATCGGGAAGATGAAGCGCCGCACCTTCCGGCGGAGCAGGACGAAGTCGTCGGAGCGTTGCGTGGCGAGATATCGCTCGGTGGGGGTCGTTTCGGTGGACACGCGGGTCACCACCCTTGTCGAAGCGGGCTTTCCGGCACCGTACGAAGGGGTGAGCCGCATCAATGACCGCCGGTCGGGGGGTGCGCCGAGCGGTGGAGCCACTGCGCCGAGCGGCTGAGCTTGCTGGTCCTCGCTCCGCTCGGACGGCTCGCGCCCACCGGCGGCGCTCGCTAATCGGTCAGCCGCCGGTAGCGGCCGCGGAAGTGCACCAGCGGGAACGGGCCACCGTCCAGCTGCACGCTTTCGATGACGCCTTCGACCAGCAGCGCCCAGCCGCAGGGACGGCGGTCGGCCAGCCGGCAGCCGGCCCATGTCGCGGCGTCGGCGGGCACGGGTCCGAAGTCCGTCTCCGTCCAGCCGCCGCTCGCGAAGAGGCCGCCGGGCGCCGGCATCAGACCCGCGAAGCGATCCGCCAGCTGCTGATCACCGGCACCGAGCGCCGTGACGGCGAAGCGGCCGCTGATCCGCGCGGCGTCCCAGAAGTCGCTCTCCTCGTCGATCAGGCCGAGTAGCCGGCCGGGTTCGCCGTCGGCGACGAGCGTCGACGACACCGTGAGCCCGGCCGGTCCCGGTGCGGTCCACAGTGTCACGGCGCTGGCCAGCCGGCCGCGGAACCGCCGTACCGGCGACTTGTCCGGCTCCGGCGTGGCAAACGGGTCGTCGGCATGGATCCGCGCACCCGGCTCGACAGGACTCACCCCCCGATTATCCTCTCCCCAAATCCCCCGCGATCTTGGAGTTGTGGTTGCCTTTTCGCGGCTTATCGCCTGATTCGTGCCAACCACAACTCCAAGATCGCGGGGGAGGGGTCAGCGGGGTGTGATCGTGGTCAGTAGCTCGGGCATGCGGCGATCCAGCAGGTTCGCCGCCATGTTCAACCCGATCAGGTACGCCGCGGTGCCGTAGAGCAGCCCGACCGGGAGGCCGACCCAGAGCCAGACCGGTCCGAGAAAATACGCGGCCACCTGGATCGGAATGGTGCAGACGACGGCGGCGAACAGCGCGCCGAAGCTCAGCAGCCCCTTGGCCAGACCGCCACCGGACGAGAGCGCGAACGGGTTCGTGGTGTCCGGCAGTGCGTACGCGCCGCGTACCGAAATCGGCAGGACCGCGGCCAGACCGGTGCCGAACGCGGCGGCCAGCGTGCCGAGCAGCGACGGGATCGTTGCAGGTCGTCCGGTGACCACACCGAGCACGACGGCGATCGTGAGCAGCAGCGGAGCGACATAGACGGCATAACCGGCCACCCGGGAGTGCAACTCCACTCGTCCCGGGACACCGGCGACCATATTGGCGGCGTACGCGCTGCCTTCGTACCCGAACTGGTTCGCCAAGCCGACGGCCGCCAGCGCGCCGACGAACAACAGCATGCCGCTCGCACCCGTGCCGGTCACCGCCATCGTCACCGGCAGGAACACGCCGACCACCGAGAACGTGATCAGGCTGGCTCGCCGCCGCGTCTCCCGCCACCAGTAGCGGGTCTCCCGCGACACCAGCGCGCCGAACCGGGTACCTGGCAGGAACGGCAGGAGCAGTTGCGCCACCGGCGCGCCGCCCCGGTCCGTGGACGAGCGTGCGGCGGTGGCGGCGCCGAGCATGGCGCGTTCCAGCGTCGCCGACCACCACCACAGCAGGACGCCGAGCGTCGCCAGCACGATCATCAGCTTGAGCGGTACGGCCCAGGCCCGACCGGCGATGACATCAAGACCCATCGAGTACGCGGCGCCGAACGGCGTCCAGCCCACGACGGCGGCCACGTCCCCGATCCGGTCCCAGTCGGCGCGCTGCGCTCCGGCCAGCGCCAGCAGCTGGATCGGTCCGAGCAACGCGGCGACCACCGCGAGCAGCACGGTGGCCAGATCCCGGGCCCGCCGGGACCGCAACGCGGTGGCGAACGCGCTGGTCACCGCCCGGCTCACCGCGGCGCAGAGGAGCAGCCCGAGAACGATGCCGAGCAGCTGTACGCCGGCGGCGAGCGGACCGCCGAGGCGAGCGGCGGCGTCCACCATGCCCAGCGTCGCCACCAGCGTGGCGATCGCCGGCACGCCCACGAGCGCGGCCGCGAGCATGCCGCGGATCAGCGTGCCGCGGCGCAGTGGCAGCAGCGCGAACCGCGCCGGATCGAGGGACTCGTCGACGCCGAAGAACACCAGCGGCAGGAACAGCCAACCGAGGACGATCGCTGCCCCGGCCAGCGGGATCAGCATGCCGGCGACCCGGAGATCGCGCAGCAGGCCGGGCACGGCGAAAATGGCGTATCCGGCGACCGCGAACCCGGCGCCGAACACGATGCCGAGCACGAACAGCGCCACTCGCCAGCCCCGCCCGCGCAGGCCGTTGACCATCAGCCGCAGCTTGAGCCGGACGAAGGTGAGCGTGCCCACCACCGGCGCCTGATCAGCTACAGCCATGCGAGCTCGGAGCCCGTCGCGATGCGGCCACCCACCACCTGCACGAACACGTCCTCGAGCGAACGGTCGCCGCGCACCGACTGCAGCGTGCCCTGCAGCCGGACCGAGCCCTCGGCCATGATCGCCACGTGGCTGCAGAGCCGCTCGACGACCGCCATGACATGACTGGAGAAGATGACCGTGCCGCCACCGGCGACGTACCGCTGAAGGATGTCCCGGATCAACGCCGCCGACACCGGGTCCACAGCCTCGAACGGCTCATCCAGCACCAGCAGGCGCGGCGCGTGCAGCAGCGCGCAGGCCAGGCCGATCTTCTTCTTCATGCCGGCCGAATAGTCCACGACCAGGGTGCGGTTCCCGGCGCCCAGCTCCAGCACGTCGAGCAGCTCGCGGGATCGCTGGTCGACCGTGGCCGTGTCCATGCCCCGGAGCAGCCCGTGGTACGCGAGCAGCTCCGTCCCGGAGAGCCGGTCGAACATCCGCACACCGTCGGGCAGCACGCCGAGCAGCCGCTTCGCCCGGACCGGGTCGGCCCACACGTCGTACCCGAGGATCCGGGCCTGCCCGGCATCGGGCCGTAGGAGGCCGACGGCCATCGACAGCGTCGTGGTCTTGCCGGCGCCGTTCGGGCCGAGGAGGCCGTAGAACGAGCCGGCCGGGACGTCGAGGTCCAGGCCCGCGACGGCGACCGTGGTGTCGAACCGCTTGACCAACCCGCGCAGCGACATCGCGGCCTCCGCAGGGCCGCGTTGGGCCGGAATCGTCATATCCCGACCGTAACCCGATCCGCCCCGCTTCCCCATCCCGCGATCTTGCCACCCCTCATCCCCCCGCCGATCTTGGAGTTGTGGTTGCCCTTACGCCGCTTTGCGCCTGATTTGTGCCAACCACAACTCCAAGATCGCGGAGAAGGGGTGCGGGGTCGCGGGGAAGGGCGCGGCGATCAGATGCGTACGGACTCGGGAGCGTGCAGGCGCAGCATGGTGGCGCCGACGTCGCGGGGGACGCGCCGGCCGGTCGCCAGGGAACCGATCACCATGACCGTGAACGCGAGCGGCACCGTCCACGCCGCCGGCTCGCCGATGAACTGCGCCGGCCAGCCGTGCAGCGGCGGTCCGAGCACCGTGATGAGCACGGCGGCCATCGCGGCCCCACCTCCGGCGATGATCCCGGCGGCCGCGCCCGCAGCGGTCAGCCGGCGCCACCAGATGCCCAGCACCAGCAGCGGGCAGAAACTGGACGCCGCCACCGCGAACGCCAGCCCGACCACCCGCGAAACGTCCATGTTGGACACATATAGCGACAGCGTGATCGGCACCACCGCGGACAGCACGGTGGCCAGCCGGAAGTCCCGGACCGAGTCGGTCCGGTCCGCGTGCAGGATGTCGGTGAAGACCACACCGGCCACGCTGGTCAGCAGGCCGGACGACGTCGACAGGAACGCCGCAAGCGCGCCCGCGGTCACCAGCGCGCCGAGCAGCTGCCCGAGCGGGCCGCCGCCGAGCGCTGCCTCCGGTAGCACCAGGACCACCGCGTCGGTCCGGCCGGTCATCAGCAGTTGCGGCGTGTAGACCCGGCCCAGCACGCCGTACAGCGTGGGCAGCAGATAGAACAGCCCCACCAGGCCCAGAACGACCAGCGTCGTGCGGCGCGCGGACGCCCCATCCGGGTTGGTGTAGAACCGGACCAGGACGTGCGGCAACCCCATCGTGCCCAGGAACGTGGCGAGGATCAGGGAATAGGTGGCGAACAGGCTCCGGTCGCCACCCGGGTACAGCCAGTCGGAGCCGGACACCGCGTCGACCGTGCTGACCGTCGGCACCGGATCGCCCGCCGCGAACGTGAGCTCATCGCCCTCGCGGACCGCCACCTGCTGGCCGTCCACCGTGAGCGTCGCGTCCTGCCGGATCTCCACGGTGGTCGCCGACGCGAACGTGCTCCCGCCCGGCGGTGTCACCGGCGGACGCCCGTCCGATTGCCAGTGCAGGATCAGAAAGATCACCGGAACGGCCAGGGCGGTCAGTTTCAGCCAGTACTGGAACGCCTGGACGAACGTGATCGCCCGCATCCCGCCGAGTGCGACGTTGGCGGTCACGACCACGCCGATCAGCAACGCTCCCCAGACGTACGACCCGCCGGTGACAGTGGTGAACGTCAGGCCCGCGCCCTGAAGCTGCGGCACCAGGTAGAGACAGCCGATGAAGACCACGAAGAGCGTGGCGAGCCGGCGCAGGCGCACCGATCGCAGCCGCACCTCGCAGAAGTCCGGGAGCGTGAACGCACCGGACCGGCGCAGCGGGGCGGCCACGAACAGCAGCAGGGCCAGATAGCCGGCCGCGAACCCGACCGGATACCAGAGCACGTCGACGCCGTACCGCAGGATCAGGCCCGCGACGCCGAGGAACGAGGCGGCAGACAGGTACTCGCCGCTGATCGCTGCAGCGTTCCATGACGGGGTCACCGACCGTGAGGCGACCAGGAAGTCCGACGTGGTACGGGCGAAGCGCAGGCCGTACGCGCCGATCCCGACCGTGCCGAGCACGACAAGCACCAGAGCCGGGACGACGTACGGATTCACCGTTCGGGCCGCCGGATCACCGCAGTGAACTCCTGCTCGTTGCGCTCGGCCCAGCGGACGTACGCCCAGCCCACGCCGCCCAGGAACGGGAACGACAAAACGCCCAGAAGCAGCCAGGGCAGCTTGACGCCGAACACGGTGACCGCACCGACCGCGGGCGCGACCGCGAACAGCAGCGGCAACGCGCCGAGACCGGCCACCACCACGAGGGAGAGCCGCAGCGCAAGGGCTAGCTGCGCCCGGACCAGCCCTTTGACCAGCGCCTCGCCCACCGGGGTCTGTTCTGCGAGATCGGCGTGGGCGTGGGAGGCGATCGGCCGGCGTCCCGGCACCTCGCTCAACACCACCCGGGTACGGGTCGGCCGGTCCTGCTCCGCGTCGTCACCCATGCCCGGAGTCTGACGCCCGCCCCTCCGTTGTCAAGCCAGCCTGTGGATAACGCTGTGGAGAACCCGCCGGGGCCTGTGGACAGGGCTGTGTACCACTACCTGCTCCAGTCCACCTTGGCGGCGCGGATCAGCTTGTCCTTCAGCTCGCGGGTGTGCCGCCGGCTCACCGGCAACTCCGTACCGTCGATCGTCACGACGTACCCGGAATGGGTGAGCCGCAGCTCGGCGATCAACCGCAGCTGAACGAGAAACGACCGGTGGATCCGGACGAATCCGGCATCCGCCCACCGCTCCGCCAGCGTGGCGAGGGAGACCCGCACGAGGTGCGACGCGTCCGCTGTGTGCAGGCGGGCGTAGTCACCCTGCGCTTCCACCCAGTGCACGGACGAGCGGGGCAGCATCCGCGTGGTCCCGGCCAGCTCCACCGGAATGCTCAACTCGTCGCTCCGCGGGGCGCCCGGCGGTGCGCTGCGCAGGCCCGCGACCCGGCGCAGCGACTCCGCGAGTCGTTCCGCGCGGACCGGCTTGCGCACGTAGTCGGTCACGCCCAGGTCGAACGCGTCCACCGCCCCGTCGTCGTACGCTGTAACGAACACGATGGCCGGCGGCCGGGCGAACCGCCGCAGGATCCGGGCCAGCTCCATGCCGTCCAGGCCGGGCATCCGGATGTCCAGGAACACCGCGTCGACCTCGGTGTCGCGCAGCACCCGCAGCGCCTCGGTCGCGTCGCCGGCCCGGTGCACGTGCGTCACGCGATCGTCCGCGTCCAGCAGGTACGCGAGCTCGTCCAATGCGGGTGGCTCGTCGTCGACCGCGAGGACGATGAGACTCATGCCCTTACCTGGGGATGGAACTTGGGAACCCGCATGCTCACCTTCGTACCCGCTCCCGGCGCCGTCTCCACCACCAGGCCGAAATGGTCGCCGAAGACCGATCGCAGCCGCTCGTCGACGTTGTACAGGCCGACGTGCTGCCCGTCCTCGGTCTCCGGGCGGTCCGGGGTGAACACCACCGGGTCGATGCCGACGCCGTCGTCCTCCACCGTGATGTGACACTCCGCACCGGCATCCCGCGCCTCGATGCTCACCATACCGACGCCCGGTTTGCGGGACAGGCCGTGCCGGACCGCGTTCTCCACCAGCGGCTGCAGGCACAGGAACGGCAGGCCGACCGGCAGCACCTCGGGTGCGATCTGCAGCCGCACCTGCAGCCGGTCGCCGAACCGGGCCCGTTCGATTGTGAGGTAGCGGTCGATCGACCGTAGCTCCTCGGCAAGCGTGGTGAACTCGCCGTGCGCCCGGAACGAGTACCGGGTGAACTCGGCGAACTCCAGGATCAGCTCGCGGGCCCGTTCCGGATCCGTACGGACGAACGAGGCGATCGCGGTAAGCGCGTTGTAGATGAAGTGCGGGCTGATCTGCGCGCGCAGCGCCCGCACCTCGGCCCGCGCCAGCCGTTCCCGGGACGACTCCAGCTCGGCCAGCGCCAGCTGCGATCCCGCCCAGCGGGCGGCCTCCAGCGTCGCCTGCACCAGCCCGGGCGCCGGCTGGTCGTCCGCGACGGCGACCAGCGCCGCCGTGGCACGCCCGTCGGGTGGGGCGAGCGGCGCGACCACCGCGCCGCGTACGACGCAGTCCATCCGGTCGCACGGCAGATCGGACGCGTTGAGAATGACCGACCGGTTGGTCTGGATCGCGCGCTGGGCGGCGCCGGCCAGTTGCTCGCTGTGGTGGCCGCCGCGCCCGTCGAACGCCAGGCAGCGGTCCCGGTCGGCGATGGTCAGCCCGACCGCGCCGACCAGCGTCCGCAGGTGCCGTACTGCCTTCTGCGCGGAGCCGGCGGTGAGTCCGCCGCGGAGCGGGTCCGCGGCCAGCGCGGCGGTGTGCAGCACGTCGTAGGTGGCCCGCTGCATCGCGGTGGCGACCCGCCGCCGGGCCCGCAGCCGTACCACCGCCACAACCGCGGCGGCGAGCGCGCCCACCACCGCCACGACGGCGAGAACGCTACCCATGGGAGAGACCCTAATAAGCGCCCTTGCGGCGAAGGACGACCCAGATCGTGCGCCACAGGATGCTCAGGTCGTACGTCAGGGACCAGTTGTCGACGTAGTACAGGTCGAGCCGGACCGCCTCGTCCCAGGACAGGTCGGAGCGGCCGGACACCTGCCACAGGCCGGTGATGCCCGGGCGCACCAGCAGCCGGCGCCGCACGTCGCCGAGGTAGTCGCCGTCGTCCGCGGGTAGCGGGCGCGGGCCGACCAACGACATCTCACCCTTCAGCACGTTGATGAGCTGGGGGAGTTCGTCGATCGAGCTGGCCCGTAGCCGCCGGCCCAGCGGGAAGACCCGTGGGTCCTCCTTCATCTTGAACATCATGCCGTCGGACTCGTTGAGCTCCAGCTCCTTGAGGCTGGCCTTGCGTTCCTCGGCGTCGACGTACATGGTCCGGAACTTCCACACCCGGAACGTGCGGCCCTCGTGGCCGACCCGCGGCTGCCGGAAGAACACCGGTCCGGGGTCGGAGAGTTTGATGGAGAGCGCGATGGTCAGCAGTACCGGGCTCAGCACCAGCAGGCCGAGGGCGGCGGCGAGCCGGTCGAGCAGGTTCTTCGCGAGCCAGCCGGGTCCGGAGAGCGTGGGCTCCTCGACGTGCAGCAGCGGCAGGCCCTCGATCGGCCGGATGTGCACCCGCGGCCCAGCGATGTCGGTGAGCTGGGGCGCCACGACCAGGTCCACGCCGGTGCCCTCGAGCTGCCAGGCCAGGCGGCGCAGCTCACCGGGCTCCGCGCTGGCCGAGCCGCAGACCGCGATGGTGTCCGCACCCACCTCACGCACCAGCGACAGCACGTCGCGGCCCGCGTACACGGGCACGGGTGTCTCGATGCCGCGCGCCGCCGCGTACCCGTCGGTCAGATGGATGGCGATCGGTATCAGGCCGGCCGCCGGACTGCGGGTGACCGCGGTGTACACCTCGAGCGCCTCGGGCAGTGGGCCGACCAGCACCATCCGATGGGCGCCGTGGCCCGTGCGCCGGCGGGCGACATGCAGGATCTGCCGGGCGAAGTACCGGCAGATCAGAATGAACAGCAGCGCGCTGAGCGAGACCAGCGCGACCGTGCCGCGGGACAGCTTGGTGACCGTCGCGAACGCCAGCAGCGACACGCAGGCCACCACCGTGACCGACGCGCGCACGACCCGTTTGAACTCCTCGCTGCCGAGGCCGAGATACCGCCGGTCGTAGGTGCCGTTGGCCCAGAGGATGACGATCCAGCCCAGCGGCAACGCAATGTAGGCGAAGAAGAAGAACAATCGGTCGCCGTGCAGGAACAGCAGCTCACGGTTGGTGAAGCCGGACTTCGCCTTCTCCAGGAACGTGGCGCCGATCCAGCTGGCCACGAGCACCGAGGCCAGATCCAGTACCAGCAGGACCAGGACGTACGGTCGGTGCCAGCGCGACAGCCGGCGGTGCTGGCGGGTCCACGCCGACCGGGGTACGCCGTTGCTCGGCGGCTGTTCCTGCCACTCGAAGCTGTCGTACGCCACGGGTTTGCTCCGGCTGCTGGCGGTCGCCGGGCGATGGAGGCTCGTCGTCACCTCGCCTAGATCCTCCACCATCGCCTACCGCCCACCGACGTTCGGGGTTCCGGGAAACATTACGCACCGCCATGGCGTTCGGTTGACAGCCAAGGCGACGCGTGGGTCCGGGCCACTATACCGATGGAACGGGCCGCGAGAAGTGGACGTTGTGCCCCCTTTCTCCGCACACGCTCTGTGACCGGTTCGGGTGCTACCGGATCAACTTGGACAGACGCCGATCGGCCAGTGGCTTGCCGCCGGTCTGGCACGTCGGGCAGTACTGCAGGCTCTTGTCCGCGAAGGACACCTCGCGGACGGTGTCGCCGCACACCGGGCAGGGGAGGCCGGTCCGGGCGTGCACCCGCAGTCCGGCGCGCTTCTCGCCCTTGAGTTCGGCGGCGCGCTGACCCACCGATCGGGTGACCGCGTCGGTCTCGACCTGCCGGGTCGCCTCGTACAGCGTGGTGATCTGCTCGTCGGTGAGCTTGCTGGTCAGCGCGAACGGCGACATCTTCGCCACGTGCAGGATCTCGTCGGAGTACGCGTTGCCGACCCCGGCCAGCACCTCCTGGTCGGTGAGCACGCCCTTGACCTGCCCGTTGCGGCTGCGCAGCCGTTCGGCGAACTCGTCCCGGGACACCGCCAGCACGTCCGGGCCGAGCCGCGACACGCCGGGCACCTCGTTCGGGTCCCGGACCAGGTACGCGGCCAGCGACTTCTGCGTGCCGGCCTCGGTGATGTCGAAGCCCGAGCCGTCGTCGAGGCGGACCCGGATCGCGATCGGGCCGCTGCCCGGCTTGAGCGGCGCGGGCGACTTGAACGCGTCCCGGTACTGCAGCCAGCCCGCCCGGGCCAGATGCACGATCAGGTGAAGCTCGCCGCCGAGCGTGATGTCGAGGAACTTGCCGTGCCGGCCGGCGTCGGTGATCGGCATGCCGGCCACCGCGCTGGGCGGCGGATCGTAGGTCTTGAGCGCACTGAACGAGGAGACCTCGAAGCGCTGCACGGTGTGGCCGACCGCGCGCTCGCGCAGGTAGGCCGCGAGCGCTTCGACCTCGGGAAGTTCAGGCACGCGCCAACGGTAACGCGCCGCACGTAACCGCGTCGATCTTGCCCGTTGCCCCCGCTGTCGCCGCCCGAAGACCCCGCTGTCGCCGCCCGAAGACCCCCGTCGATCTTGGAGTTGTGGTTGCCCTTTTGCCCCTTGCCGCCTACTTTGCGCCAACCACAACTCCAAGATCGACGGAGGGTCTGACGAGGGTGGGTAGGGTGCCGGGGGTGAAGGTCGTGGTCGCGCACAACCGGTATCGGGACGCCGTCCCGTCCGGCGAGAACGTCATCGTGGACACCGAGATCGCCCAGCTCACGGCGGCGGGTGTCGAGGTGGTGCCGTTCCTGCGCAGCTCCGATTCGATCAGCGAGCTGCCGCCGGCGCAGAAGGCGCTGCTGCCGCTGGCCCCGATCTTCGGCCGGGCGGCGCAACGGGACCTCTCCGCGCTCCTCTCCGAGCACCGGCCGGACGTGATGCACCTGCACAACCCGTACCCACTGCTGTCGCCGGAGGTGGTCCGGACCGCGCACGATCACGGCGTGCCGGTCGTGCAGACGGTCCACAACTACCGGCAGGTCTGCTCGTCCGCGCTCTACTTCCGCGACGGGCACAACTGCCGGGACTGCCGCGGCAAGGTGGTGGGCTGGCCGGCGGTGCTGCACCGGTGCTATCGCGGCTCGGCGGCGCAGAGCGCTGTCATGGCCACCACGCTTGCAGTGCACCGGCGCACGTGGCGGTCGGTGGACCGGTACGTCGCGCTGACCGACCGGATCGTCGCGCACCTCGTCGACTACGGCATCCCGGCGGACCGGATCGTGGTCAAGCCCAACGGCCTGCCCGATCCCGGCGAGCCGGCGCCGCTGGGCGACGGTTTCCTGTACGCCGCCCGGCTGTCACCCGAGAAGGGCCTTCCACTGCTGCTGGAGGCGTGGCGACGCCATCCCGACGGCACGCTCGGACCGTTGCGGATCGCGGGCGACGGCGAACTTCGCCCGCTCGCCGAGCGTGCCGCCGCCGAACGCGGTGACGTGACGTACCTGGGCCCGCTGGACCGCACGCAGATGGCCGCGGCCCGCCGGGCGGCCGCGGTGGTCGTGGCGGTCCCGACCTGGGACGACGTCCTGCCGACCGTGATCCTCGAGGCGATGGCCGCGGGCCGGCCGGTGGTCGGTACGGCGGTCGGCGGCATCCCGTATCTGTTGAACGGCGACGGCGGCAGGGCCGGCTGGGTGGTCGCGCCGGACGCGGAGGCGCTCGCCGCGGTCCTGCCGGTCGCGCGCTCGGAAGCGGCCATGCTGGCGCCGGCGGCCCGCGAGCGGTACCTGCACGCGTTCCATCCGGACGTCCTGATCAGCCGGCTCATCGAGATCTACACCGGGCTCGCAGCGGATTGTCGTCAGGCCCACAGGTAGAACCTGATCGCAATGGGGCATGCTGTGGCCCGTGACGGACACCCCCAAGATCTCTCGACGGAATCTCCTGATCGGCGGCGGCGGCGCGGCGGCGTTCGCACTCGCCGGCGGCGGTGTGGGATACGCGCTCGCCGGCAACGACGAGCCGGCCGCCACGCCGACGCCCGCGCAACCGGCGGCGCAGGCCGCACCGCCGAAATACCGGTCCCGCCCGGATTTCCGGACGCTTCCGGACGTGACGATCACCGTGCCCGCGAACGGCACCACGCCCGGCTACATCTATCTGACGCCCGCGTCCGGCACCGGCCTGTGGGGCCCGCTGCTGGTCGACGAGAAGGGGTCGCCGGTCTGGTTCAAGAAGGTGCCCGATCCGGCGAACGTCGCGATCGACTTCAAGGCCCAGCAGTACCGGAACAAGCCGGTGCTGACGTGGTGGGAAGGCACCATCGGCGGTACCGGCGGCCAGGGCGTCGGCCAGGGCGAGTTCGTGATCGCCGACCAGTCGTACCGGGAGATCACCCGGGTCCGGGCGGCCGGATCCGAACAGGCGGACCAGCACGACTTCGTGATCACGCCGCGCGGTACGGCAATGTTCTGGGTTTATGAACCGATCCCGTTCGACCTGGCGGCACTGGGCGGCCCGGCGAACGGCGTCCTGCACGACGGCGTGATCCAGGAGCTCGACATCGCCACCGGTAAGAAGGTGTTCGAGTGGCGCGCCCACGAGCACATCGGACTCGACGAGTCGTACGCGCCGCTGCCGCAGGGCGATTCGGCGCACCTGCCGTACGACTACCTGCATCCGAACGCGGTCGGAGTGGCCGCGGACGGCAACATTCTCGTGTCCGCCCGGCACACCTGGGGCTGCTACAAGATCGACCGCAGGACCGGAAAGATCATGTGGCGGCTCGGCGGCAAGAAGTCCGACTTCCCGATGACCGACGAGAAGGTCAAGTTCGCCTGGCAGCACGACTTCCGGCAACGACGCGACGGCACCTACAGCATCTTCGACAACGGTGCCGGCATTCCCGGTGCCGGCAAGACCCGCGACTACTCGCGCGGCCTGGTCATGCGGCTGGACGAGGGGAAGCGGACGGTGGCCTTCGTTGCCGAGTTCGTGCATCCGGACAAGCTCTCCGCGCCGACCCAGGGCAACTTCCGCGAGCTGTCCGACGGCGGGTCGTTCATCGGATGGGGTCAGATGCCGCACTTCACCGAACA
>DATBGW010000333.1:0-3194 GCA_036557765.1 Actinoplanes sp. | reverse complement strand
CCGCCGCCCAACGACGGGTCGGTTCCGCCGGGGCATGCCGTGCCGCCGAACAAGCCGGCCGACCGGGGCCCACCCGCAGATCCGGAGGAGCAGGCTCCGCCTCCGTTGCGACCGCCGTTCTGTCACGAGCGCGGCAAATGTGGCATCCGGGAGTCGCGGCATTACCGGCCGGATTGGTCCCGGCACCGGCAGTGTGAGGACGCGGCCCATCGCGCCCACTGGTCGCATCACCGAGAGGGGCGTTCCCGCGGCATCGCCGTCCCGATCGCCCCGACCGGCCGGCACGGCGTCCACGCCACGATCCGCGAGCGCCCGGCCCGCCCGCACCGGTTCAGCGCCATCGTCCACGACGGCAGCACCCAGGACCGGTCGCCGGACCGATCCGAACACACCCGGAGGTCAACGGTGACCGAACGCCCGTCCAACGTCCGCCCCCAGCGCTGGGGCGACCGCACGCACAACAGCCTGCGCCACCGTTCCGAGTCGCACTGGGACGACGGCCACGCGCTCGCCGGGCCGTACCGCGGCAGCCATCGCGCCGACGACCGCAGTTCACGGGCGGGTCGTCATCACGCCCGCACCGATCGTTGGTGACCCTCCAAGCCCCCGCTAAACCCCCCGCGATCTTGGAGTTGTGGTTGCCCTTATGTCCGTTCCATAGGGGTTCATGCCAACCACAACTCCAAGATCGCGGGGAGGAGTAGCGGCCCCGTGGGGAGGAGCAGCCCCGTGGGGAGGAGCAGCTCTGCTGCGGGGCTTTCGCGGGAAAGGGCGGCTCAGCCGGCGCGCATGATTCGGGCGCGTTTCGCGGTTAGGGACGGTAGGTCGATCCGGACCGGCCATGGCATGTCGGTATCGAACACATCGGTCGTGTAGTGGGTGGTGAACCGGTATTGCCCTTCGGTCTCATCCAGCCGCAACTCGGCGAGCGAGATCGTCGGGTCATGCGGCTCCGGTACCACGATCCAGTACGCCGGCACGCCGGCCGTCGCGTAGAGTGCCCGCTTCGTTTCGGTGTCGCGCAGCACGGAGGTCGGTGAGATCACCTCGACCACGAGCCGGGTGCCCGCGATCGGGAACGGCGATTGCTCCCAGAACCGCGCCGGTGCCACGATGACGTCGGGACGAGGCTCGTTGTGCCGATCGATGTTCGCCGATTGATCAAGGCCAACCACATAGTCATCTGAGGGATTCGAGTCCCACAGGGCGTTCGCGATCCACAACGCGATCGTGTTGTGGTTGATCGTCGCGGACGGCGACAAGATGAGGCTCCCGTCGATCAGCTCCCAGCGGCGCCCGTCGTCGGGCAGCGCGTGCAGGTCCGCGGTCGTGTAACCGTCGGCGCTGGGCCGCGGGATGGTGACCGGGGCGGCGGACATTGGAGCTCCCTGCGCGTCGGAGGAGGCCATGAGCCCAAGGCTACGGCCGCGGAGTTCGCGGGGAAACGCTACCGACCCCGGCCGATATCCGGGCGAGCCGTGTGGACAACTCCCGCCGGCATCCCCAACCCCTCCGCGATCTTGGAGTTGTGGTTGGCACGGATCGGGCGTAAAGCCGCGTACGGGCAACCACAACTCCAAGATCGAGGTGAGAGGCGCAGCGGCTAGCGGTGGCGGTTTGCTTCGATCCACGCGTCGATGGCGGCCGGGTCGTTCGGATCGACGCCTTCCGAGATGAGCTGCGCCACCGCGGCGGTCGCGGGGCTCCGCCGTTCACCGGTGGCGTACAGCCGAGCGAACTCGGGGACCATCTCCTCCACCACGCTCTGCGTCTGCTCGGCCGCGGCGACCGGCAACCCGCGGCGCCGCGACGCGTACGCCGACCACGCCCGCACCACCCGGGGCAGCATCGCGGCGTCATCCATGTCGAGAACGGCCCGCCGGTGCACCCAGTCCAGCAGGAACAGCCCGGCCACCGCGGGACTCCAGCGCAGCGGATCGGCGTCGGGCAGGGACGCGGCGTGGTCCATGATCAGGCTCAGGCAGAAATGCAGGGAGGCCAGTTCCTCGTCCGCCGTGACCCGGTCCAGCCCGGACCCGGCCGCCTCCGGTGACGACAGGAAGTCGCGCACCATCTGTTCCCGCTCGGAACCGGTCAGCTCCGGTGGCTCGACCGGGAGCGGCTGCACCGCCGCACCGGGCAGCAATGCCAGCCGGGCCGCGGCCAGCGCTCGATCCGTGGCGAGCGAACCCTCGTCCGGCAGGTCGCCGAGGCCGTCGGTGACCTCGAGATGGCGGTTCACCTCGCCGCGCAGACGCGCCGGATCCTCTTCACGGAACCAGGTCAGCTCATCCGTCGCGCACAGTTGGCGCACCTCAGCGAGAACGCGCTCGGCCGGGCCACCGACGAAGACGTCCTTCGTGATGCCGATGTTGTGGTCGACCAGCGCCACCACGGCGTGCTCCGGGCCGCCCTCCGCCTGGTCGTCGTAGGCGAACGTGACCAGATACGACGTCTGGTCGCCGTACACGTCGCCGTACGCGTAGCAGCCGGTCGCCCGGACCCGGCCCAACTGCGCGGTCCACGGCGGCTCCGCCGCGCCGGGCCGTACCTCGGCGGCCCCCTCGGCATCCGGTACGAGCTTGGCGAAGACGGACCTGATCGTGGTCGCCGACGCGCTGCGGCGCCGCGTGGTGGCACTCAGGAAGTCGCCGACGAAGTCCCGGACCGCCGCGGCCCGGTCCGCCGAAGCCACCGCGTACACACTGCCGAGCAAAGCGGTGCCGAGCATCTCCGCGTCCAGCGCACAGTCGAGCTTCGCGACGTCCCGTGCCGCGTGCAGGACCGCTTCGTACGGGGTCTGGGGTGCCGGCATGCCGCGAGCGTACCCGTCGGCGACCGCGTCGCAGCTAATCGGTGCGTACCGCGGTGAGCGCCTCCCGCGCCTGGGCGTACGCGTTCAGCACCTCGCGCACCGGCGCCACGACATACTCCCGCGCCACGTCGGTGACCGCGGCTCGCAGCCGCTGCTCGGCCCGCCGGCGCGCCCGTCGGGCGCCCCAATTCACGAACGGCTTGAGCAGCAGCCAGAGCAGCATCCCGAGTGCCAGCCCGCCGAGCAGCATCAGCGTGGGCAGCGGCACGTACCCCACTTTCGGGTAGATAAGCGGCGGCAGGCCCAGCGCCCGGACGGCGTATCCGGCGATCAGCCAGCCGAGGCCGCCCACTGCCGCGAGCACGAACGCCCATTGCAG
>DATBGW010000332.1:0-3329 GCA_036557765.1 Actinoplanes sp. | reverse complement strand
CAAGAGCCGGGCCCGGTGACCCACGGGTCGACGCGCGGATGTCAGACCGCGGCAGCGCCCTGTTCCCGACAGCTTCCTCCGGACGTCAATGGATTCACGGGTACGGCACCTTGGCGGCCAGCACGTCGGCCGGCAGGATCTGCGGCGGCGCGGCGAGCAGCCGGTCGGCGTTGGCCATCAGCGCCTCGGCGATCGGGCCGTTGATGTGGGCTTGCCGGGCGTCCTCGTCCGGGAACGCGTCGACGATCCAGAACGTCGACGCGTCGGTGCGCAGGGCGAACCACACGATGGTGCCGGCCTCGTCGTTGGCGAGCCCGAGAGCCCGGGCGAGGAAGTCGGCGACCTCCTGCTCGAAGCCGGACTTGGCGACAAGCCTGGCGACGAACGCGAGGCTGGTGCTGGAAGTGGTCACGCCCATGACGTTAGGCCGTTCGCCGCCGCGTGGCAGGTGGCGGAAACGACAACATCCGGTACCGTACGCGACATGCGCATCGGCCTGCTCGTGAACGACGGCTGCTTCGCTTCCGGGGTGGCCGCACTGCTCGACGTGCTCGGCACCGCGGACGCCGTGCGCACCGACGTCGACCCGTCGATCCCGGCCATCGAGACGGTCCTGGCCGGTCCGAAGCGAACGGTCCGCCTGGGCTCGGGACTCAGCGCCGCGACCCAGCGCACCCTCACCGAGCTCGACGACCTCGACACCGTCGTCGTACCGGCGATGGGCACCATGACCGGACCGGCCACGGAAGCGGCCCTGGACAGCCGAACCGGCCGTTCGGTCGTCCGGGCGCTGCGCTCGGTCGACCCCGACCGGACACGCTTCGCGGCCGCCTGCACCGGCGTGTTCCCGCTCGCCGAAAGCGGGCTGGCCGACGGGCGCCGGGTCACCACCACCTGGTTCCTGGCCGGCGCGTTCCGGCGCCGGTTCCCGGCGGTGTCGCTCGACCTGGACAGCATGGTCGTCCGCGACGGCGCGGTGATCACAGCCGGGGCCGCGTTCGCGCACATCGACCTCGCGCTGACACTGGTCCGCGCGGTCAGCGCCGACCTCGCCCGGCAGGTCGCCCGGCTGCTCGTGATCGACGAACGCCCGTCGCAGGCGGCCTACGTCGCCTACGACCAGATGGCCCACGACGACCAGCTGGTGCTGGCCTTCGAGCGGCACGTCCGCAAACACCTGGCCGAGCCGTTCGACGTCGCGGTCGCGGCCGCCGCTATCGGGGTGACCCGCCGGACCCTCGAGCGGCGCACCAAACAGGCACTCGGGCTCAGCCCACTCGGCGTGATCCACCGGCTGCGCCTCCAACAGGCCGAGCACCTGCGCCGCACCGGCGACCTGAGCGTCGAACAAATCGCGCGCCACGTCGGATACGCGAACGCAGCGACGCTCCGAAGCTTGCAACGCCGCCACCGATGACCGCGAGGACGTCCCATCGCGAAACCCGTCACGCCCCAAATGCCCGTGCCGCAGTAGCCATCAGCCAGGACAGCCCCTACGGATAGACGTCCCCGCAGGGAGCAGATTGGGATGCCTCCCGCCCTCGAGATTCACCCGGTCGCCATCCGCGGGGTTACGAGGCGCGGACCGTGGCGGGCGTTTCCGGTCGGATGTTGTGCCCGGCGTGGAAGAAGTTGTCCGGATCGTAGGCCGCCTTGATGGTCCGTAGTGTGCGGTGGTTGTCGGGTGTGTAGGCGGTCGCGGTGCGGCGGGTGTCGCTGAGGAAGTTCAGGAATGACCCGCCGATGGTGTGCGGGCGTAGCGTCTCGGTCAGGCCCGGCACCTGCTGGTCGACGATGATGGAGAACTGCGCGGCCCGGTGCCCGGCGGGCCCGGCGTCGCCGCGCGGATCGGCTATCGCACCGGCCCAGTGCCGGATCTCCACCGTCGCGTTCAGTGCGGTGAGGATGTCGACGACCGGATCGGCGAGATCGGCGACGAAGTCGAGGTAGCGGGCGGCGGTGCCACCCATGGCCGCGGCGGCGTACGGGACAGCACGCATCTGGTCGTGCAGCGGGGGGCCGGCGGCCTTGCACAGCGGAGCGAGGAGGCGCCGGCCCGCGTCGGCTGATCCGGCGTACATCGCCTTGAGCATGATGACCCGTTGCCCACGCAGCCCGGCCGGCACATCGGCGGAATCCGTCAGGGTGCGCAGCACCACCGCGGTGCTCATCGCGTCCGGAACGCCGGCCGCCCAGTCGCGGTAGCGCAGCAGGAACTCGCCCGCCCGGGCGGCCGGGAAGTAGGCGGCGCCGGCGTAGACCGCCGACACCGGATGCAGGCGAAACTCCAGCGAGGTGACGACACCGAAGGCGCCGCCACCGCCGCGCAGCGCCCAGAACAGGTCGGGATGCCGGTCAGCGGTAGCCGTGCGGTGACGCCCGTCCGCCGTGACGACCTCGGCGCCGACCACGCTGTCGGCGGCCAGCCCGTACCGGCGGGCGAGCCATCCCATCCCGCCGCCGAGGGTGTAACCGGTCACGCCGACCGTCGGCGACGATCCGGACAGCGGCGCCAGCCCGAACGGGGCGGCCGCGGCCAGGACCTGACCCCAACGGGCGCCGGGGCCTACCCGGGCGATGCGCCGGTCCGGATCCACCAGCACGCTCGCCATCCGATCGGTACGCAGCAGGACACCACCGTCAAGAGGGGCGTGCGTGCCGTGCCCGGTCGCCTGGACCGCGAACGGAACACCCGCCCGCCGCGCCATGCCGACGGCGGCGCGGACGTCGCCGGCCGCCTCGGCCTCGACCACCGCCACAGGCCGATGCTCGACCGCCGGACTCAGCGTGCGGCACCGCTCCCGGTAACCCTCCTCACCGCGCCGGTACACCCGGCCGGCCAGACGGTTCGCGTACGTCACCTTCATGGCGTCCTCCCGCATGTGTGATGTCACCCGGTCAGACCACCCACGGACGGCAAACTCATCGCTGAGACCACGATGAGGCGCTCACAGGCACCGTCTCGCGAGCACACCGAATACCCGCGTCCAAACGGCCGGGACAGCAGCCGTTACGTGGATTCCGGCGACGCGATGCAAGGATGCGGCAGCCGCCACAGGGCGATAGGCGATACCAGCCGCACCAACCGCCGCTACGCCACGTGATGCGCAAGTCGCGGCCGAACAATGCGTCGCCGGTGCCGATCGTTGTTTGACCTGGTAACGACGGTGGGCGGTGCCCTTTTCTGCCGTGGTTGGGGCGGGGTGGTGGCGGCGGGGCGGGGCGGATAGCGTCCGGCGGGTGCGAGGGCCGAGGCTGCGAGCGGGTGATCGGGTCCGCGTGGTGTCGCCGGCCAGCTTTCCGAGCGTGCAGTGGGCCGAACAGGTCAC
>DATBGW010000331.1:0-3609 GCA_036557765.1 Actinoplanes sp. | reverse complement strand
CCAGCTGGTTGAACTCCAGCCCGGCGCGATCGCGCTCGCCGTAGCCCAGCCAGCAGATGCGCGCCGGCAGGCCCTGAAAGTGCACGCGCTCGCCGGCCAGCCGGATCCAGCGGGCCAGCGACTCGTTCTCCGGGAACAGGTCGAGGATTGCCTTGTCCGTACGCGCGATATCGCGCGGATCGCCGGACAGCGCCGCCCACCGGAACGGGCCCTTGCCCTCGCAGAACAGTGGGCGGATGTAGGCGGGGACGAAGCCCGGGAAGGCGAACGCCCGCTGGAAGCCGCCGAGCTGCGCCTCGCCCCGGATCGAGTTGCCGTAGTCGAAGACCTCGGCGCCCGCGTCCAGGAACCCGACCATCGCCTCCACGTGCCGTGCCATGCTGGCCCGGGCCCGGTCGGTGAACTCCTCGGGTTTGCTGAGCGCATACGAAGCGGCGTCCTCGATGGACACGCCGATCGGAACGTACGACAGCGGGTCGTGCGCGCTGGTCTGATCCGTGACGATGTCGATCTCGACATCGCGGCGCAGCAGCTCGGGGAACACCTCGGCGGCGTTACCGACGAGGCCGACCGACAGTGCTCGCCGCTCGCGTTTCGCGGCGACCGCCTGCTCCAGCGCACTGTCCAGGTCGTCGGCGACCGTGTCGAGGTAGCGGGTCGCCACCCGCCGCTGCAGCCGCGAGGGATCCACGTCGACCACGATGCAGGCGCCATCGTTCATGGTGACCGCGAGTGGCTGAGCACCGCCCATGCCGCCGCAACCGGCCGTGAGCGTGAGCGTGCCCTGCAGCGTTCCACCGCTGAGCTGCTGCCCGTCGCCGCGGGCGCCGGCGAGTTTCGCGGCGACCGCGGCGAACGTCTCGTACGTGCCCTGCAGGATGCCCTGAGTTCCAATGTAGATCCAGGAGCCGGCGGTCATCTGCCCGTACATGGTCAGGCCGAGCCTCTCCAGCCGGCGGAACTCCGGCCACGTGGCCCAGTCCGGCACCAGATTCGAATTGGCGATCAGCACCCGTGGCGCCCACTCATGGGTCCGGAACACGCCCACCGGGCGGCCGGACTGCACCAGTAGCGTCTCATCGCCGCCCAGCGCGTCCAGCTCGCGGACGATGGCGTGGAACGACGGCCAGTCCCGTGCGGCCCGGCCGGTCCCGCCGTACACCACCAGGTCCTCGGGTCGCTCGGCCACGTCCGGGTCGAGATTGTTCATGAGCATTCGCTTGGCGGCCTCCTGCGGCCAGCCCTGCGCGGTGTACGCCGTTCCCCGCGGCGCTCGCACTTGCACTTTCTTGCCTCCTACCCTTCGAAGATGTGTCGGCGGGCGGCGGTCGCCTCGAACTCCTCCAGCCGGCGTTGCACCGGCTCGGGGCGCGCGTCGCACATCGCCTGCAGCAGCACCATGGCCATCGCCATCGGCCCGGTGTGTAGGTCGAACACAAGGTGAGTGCCGACCGCGGCCGGCAGCACCACGTCGGCGTACTCGGCGGCAGGACTGACCGCCGAGTCGGTGAGCGCCACGACCCGGAGACCGGCCGCCGTCGCCTCGCGGATCGCGTCGAGCGTCTCCCGCGGATAGCGCGGCAACACGATTGCCAGCATCGCACTCGCGCCGGCCGCGCGGGCCTGGTCCAGCCGGTCCAGCATCTGCGTGCCGCCGGAGTCGAGCAGGCGGACGTCGGGGTGGAACTTGGCGGCGAAATATCCGAAGTACCCTGCCAGCGGCGCGGCCGCCCGCAGCCCCAGCACGGGCAGCGGCCGGCTCGCCACGAGGATGGCCGCCGCGGCCTCCACCGGAGCGAGATCGCCGAGCTGTCCCACCAGGCGTTCCAATTGTTCCGCCTCGGCGCGGACGGCCCGCTGCATGGCGTTGCCCACGGTCGCGGCGGTCGCGGTGCCGTCGACGAGCGCGCGCAGCTCGCGCCGCAGCGCCGGATATCCGGCGTAACCGAGCGCCATGGCGAACCGGGTCACCGACGGCTGGCTTACGCCGGCCAGATCGGCCACCTCGGCGGCGGACAGATAGGCAGCCGACGAAGCGTGCTGAACGAGACTGTGCGCGATCCGTCGCTGGGTCGGCGTGAGCCGGGCGCCCTGGAACAGGTCCTCCACCCGTTCGGCCGTCTTGACCGCTCCCTCATTCACTCGAACAGAGTATGCATGAAAACTTTCAGCACGCCAGGCCTTAGACGCATGATGCAAAAGCCGGACGGCCGTTGGACGGACATTTGGTGTTTCTCGGGTTCTCCGCGCCGACCGGAGGTCCAGGCGTCGGAAGCCGACTCAGTGCGTGCAAGGGTGGGCGGATGCGGATCGCCTCCCTCCACACGTACCCGATCAAGGGGTGTCGCCGGCTCGACCACGACGCCGCTCTCGTCGAACCGTGGGGCCTTGCCGGAGACCGGCGATGGATGATCGTCGACGCCGACGGCGTCGGTATCACGCAGCGCATCGATCCCGTGCTGGCCTTGCTGACGGTACGGCCGCGGCCCGGCGGGCTGACCGTGCGCGCGCCCGGGCGGCCGGACCTGGATGTCGCCGAGCCGGTCGACGGTCCCAAGGAGGAAGTACGGGTGTTCCGCTGGAAGCCGTCGGTGCCGGCGCGGATCGCGGCGGACGGCGGCTGGTTCGGTGCGTACCTGGGAACGGAGGCCCGGCTGGTCTGGCTCGGCGATCCAACCGTACGGCCGGTCGCCGAGAATGCGCTCGACGGTGATCGGGTGAGCTTCGCCGACGCGTACCCGCTGCTGTTGACCACCACGGCGTCGCTGGATGCGGTCAACGACTGGCTCCTCGAGGACGGGGAAGAGCGGGTGCCGATGACGCGCTTCCGCCCCAACCTCGTCGTCGACGGCGCCGCGCCGTGGGCCGAGGACGGGTGGGTCGGCGGCCGGCTCCGGATCGGCGACATCACGTTCCGCGCCGCCAAACCGTGCGACCGCTGCCTTGTGACGACGATCGACCAGGACACCGCCGAGGTGGGCCGGGAGCCGCTGCGGATTCTGGGGCGGTACCGGCGTTTCCCGGGCGGGCTGATGTTCGGTATGAACCTCATCCCCGAGGGCGGAGGTGTCCTCCGCGTGGGCGATCGTGTCTTAGGTCTGTCTTAACAACGTTGCCCGGCCGGGCGGTGGCCCCGAAGGATGCCTCAGCGTGACCGCTCGCCTGTTGTCCCCGCGCTGGCTGGCCACCGGGGGCGTCGTCGTCCTGGCCGGGGCCGTCGCCGTCGCTGTTCTGCTGCGTTCCCCGGCCTGCGCAGCGCCACCCACGACGTCGCCGCACAAGGGCAAGGCCACCTATTACGATCTGGCCGGCACCCGGGGCAACTGCTCGTTCCCGCCGCCGGCCGACGATCTGTACGTGGCGCTCGGCCCGAACGAGTACGCCGACGCGGCACCGTGTGGCGGCTACCTCGACGTCACCGGGCCGAAGGGCAAGGTGCGGGTCAAGGTGTTCGACTCGTGCCCGGAGTGCGGGACCGGCCACCTGGACCTGAGCCGTACGGCGTTCAAGCGGATCGGGAACGAGATCGCCGGCATCATCCCGATCACGTACAAGGCGGTGCGCAACCCGCGGACTCCCGGGCCGGTGGCGATCACGTTCGCGGAGGGG
>DATBGW010000330.1:0-2894 GCA_036557765.1 Actinoplanes sp. | reverse complement strand
TGGTTGCCCTTTAGTGGCCTTCATCCCGGTCTGTGCCAACCACAACTCCAAGATCGACGGGAGAGGCGGCCCGGGAGACGGCCCGAGAGGGGGACGGCGCGGCGGACGGCGACGGGGACGGCGCGGACGGCGCGGGGGAGGGGATGCGGTCGGCGTTCCGGTTTGCCGTGGCGCGTGCCCACCGGCCGGTCGTGAGCAGACCGAGCCCGAGCACCGCCACGCCGCACCCGAACATGATCCACCAGCCGGCGTGGCTCGCCGCCGCGAACGCCGTCGCCGTACCGTCGCTGACCCCGGACGCCACCACCGCGCCGATCACCGCGACGCCCAACGATCCACCCACCTGCCGGCTGGTGGACGCGATCGCGGCCGCGACCCCGGCCTGGCTGGTCGGCATGCCGGACACCGCGGTGTTGGTGATCGGCGCGTTGACCATGCCGAACCCGATGCCGAACAGCAGATAGCTGCCGAGCAGCACGGCCGGCGACGTGTGCGCGGTGAGCCCGGTCAGCGGCAGCGTCGACAGCGCGAGCCCGGTGCCGGCGAGCACGAGCGGCACGCGGGTACCGATCGCGCCCACCAGCCGCCCGGACAGCGGCGCGACGACCGCCGTGGCGCCGGCCATCGGCAGCGTGTACAGGCCGGCGTGCAGCGCCGAGAACCCGCGGACGTCCTGCAGGTACAGCGCGTTCAGGAACAGGAATCCGCTCATCGCCGCGAACGCGCACACCGCGATGACCGTCGCCCCGGAGAACGGCACGCTGCGGAAGAACCGCAGGTCCAGCAACGGCTCGGCACGCCGCGGCTCGTAGGTGACCAGGCCGGCGACGGCCCCGGCGCCGAGCGTGAAGCAGGCGAGGATCTCCGCCGACCGCCACCCGGCGTCCGGTCCTTCGATGATCCCGTACGTGATCGACGCCATCGCGATCAGCACCAGCACCTGGCCTACCGGGTCGATGCGGCGGGGATGCGGCGCCCGGGACTCGGGCACGAACCGGGCCGCCAGCACGATCGCGGCGAGCCCGACCGGCACGTTGATCCAGAAGATGGACCGCCAGCCCAGCGTCTCCACCAGCACACCGCCGAGCACCGGGCCGGCCGCCATGCTGAGACCGACCACGCCGCCCCAGACGCCGATGGCCCGGGCCCGCTCGCGCGGCTCGGTGAACGTGTTCGTGATGATCGACATCGCCACCGGGTTGAGCATCGATCCGCCCACCGCCTGTACGGTCCGGAACGCGATGAGCCAGCCCAGGGACGGCGCGACGCTGCACAGCAGCGAACCGGCGGTGAACAGCGCCAGCCCGGTTTGGAACGTCCGGCGCCGGCCCACCCGGTCCGCCGTCGATCCGGACAGGATCAGCAGGCTGGCCAGGACCAGCGTGTACGCATCGATGATCCACTGCAGGCCGGCGACCGAGGCGTCCAGGTCCGTCCGCATCGAGGGCAGCGCGATGTTCACGATCGTGACGTCGAGCCCGACGATGAACAGGCTCATGCAGCAGATCGCGAGGACCAACCGCGGGCGGACGTTCGGCACCTGACCATCTGTACCCCGAAGCCGCTGCATACTGCAGAAAACAGCGGGGTAGCTACGTCACATGACGACCTCGGAGATCGGCACCATCCGCACCAACGTCCCCGCGCGGCTGGACCGTCTGCCGTGGGCGCGTTGGCACTGGATGATCGTGGTCGGCCTGGGCACGGTGTGGATCCTGGACGGCCTCGAGGTCACCATCGTCGGCAACCTCTCCGGCCGGCTGTCCGAGGAGGGCAGCGGTCTCGACATCACGCAGAGCCAGGTCACCGGTGTCGCCGCCGCCATGTACGTGCTCGGCGCGTGCCTCGGGGCGCTGTTCTTCGGGTGGCTGACCGACCGGTTCGGCCGCAAGAAGCTGTTCATCCTCACGCTGGCGGTCTACCTGTTCGGCACCGCGATGACCGCGCTGTCGTTCTCCGCGTGGTGGTTCTTCCTGTTCCGGTTCATCACCGGTGCGGGCATCGGCGGCGAGTACGCGGCAATCAACTCGGCAATCGACGAGCTCATCCCGGCCCGGTTCCGCGGCCGCATCGACATCGTCATCAACGGCACGTACTGGTTCGGCGCCGCGGTCGGCGCGCTGCTCACCGTGCCGATCCTCACCCAGCTGCCGGTGAGCTGGGGCTGGCGGCTGGCGTTCGGTCTCGGCGTCGTGCTTGGCCTGGTCATCCTGCTGGTCCGCCGGCACGTTCCGGAGAGCCCGCGGTGGTTGTTCATCCACGGCCGCGAGAAGGAGGCCGAGAAGCTCGTCGATGACGTGGAACGGACCGTCGAGCGGGAGGACCACGTCACGCTCGAGCCCGCCGAGAGCTACATCACCATCCATCAGCGCCGCACGATCGGTTTCGGCCGGATCGCCAAGACGCTGGTCAAGCAGTATCCGAAGCGGTCGGCGCTGGGCTTCGCGCTGTTCGTCGGCCAGGCGTTCCTCTACAACGCGATCACGTTCGGGTACGCGCAGATCCTGCAGACGTTCTTCAAGGTGCCGTCCGGGCACACCGGCTACTACTTCGCCGCCATCGCGGTCGGCAACCTGTTCGGCCCGCTGCTGCTCGCCCACTTCTTCGACACGCTCGGCCGCCGCGTCATGATCACCGGCACGTACGTGCTGTCCGGCGTGCTGCTGCTCGGCACGGCGTGGCTGTTCTCGATGGGCGTGCTGACCGCGGTGACCATGACGATCTGCTGGTGCGTGGTGCTGTTCTTCGCCTCGGCCGGCGCCAGCTCGGCGTACCTGACGGTCAGCGAGATCTTCCCGATGGAGACCCGGGCGCTGGCCATCGCGTTCTTCTACGCGATCGGCACCGCGGTCGGCGGCATCAGCGGGCCGCTGCTGTTCGCCAAGCTGGTCGGC
>DATBGW010000329.1:0-7649 GCA_036557765.1 Actinoplanes sp. | reverse complement strand
TTTAGGCTGCTGGGACGCTGGCCAGGACTGGCTCTACCAGCTTGGTGGTGTGGCGGAAGTTCGCGAGCCGGTCCAGCAGCACGTCGGTCACCACCATGCCGCGCCCGATCAGCACCAGCCCGTTGACCGCCACGATGTCCTCGGCGATACGCATGCCGACCTCGAGCTCCCCGACCGCCAGCGCCCGCACGGTATCCCGCACCGCCGCGACGCCCTTGACCGCGCGGAGAGCGGCGAGGATGCGCGGCCGCGAGTTCTCACGGCACTCCAGCACGGCGATGGCGCTCTCCACCGGCAGCCCGCGCCCGTCCAGCGTCTCGAACTCGATCGCGGTGCGGACCACGTCGACGGCCGTGTCGATGAGCGGCGACGACGAGCCGCCACGGGCCGGCGCGGCGAGCCCACGGACGATCTCCACGACGTCGTGCAGCATCGGCACGTCGGTGAGCAGCCGCACCGCGACGTCCGGCATCGCGTCGACCATCGCCTGCTCGTCGCCGTCCAGCGGCAGTCCGCGCTCCAGCTTCTGCAGCACGCTGGGCGGCACCGTGACCGCGCCGAGCTGGGACGCCATGGCGGCGACCTCGATCTCCCACAGTTCGTGCAGCTCGAGCTCCGAGCACAGGGCGGCGACCAGCGACCGGATCCGGCCGGCCCGGGCGAACGCCGCCGGGCTCGCCAGCTCCAGACACCCGAAGAGGGCCTGCAGGCTCGTTCGCAGCGTCTTGTCCAGCAGCTGGCGTTCGGTCGTGGCCTTCCAGTGCCGTTCGACAGCGTCCTGGACCGTACGGCGCAGGTCCGGCGTGGGGCAGGGCTTGCACAGGTAGCGGAACACGCCACCGTCGTTGATCGCGGCGATCGCGGACGTCACGT
This sequence comes from Actinoplanes sp., assembly GCA_036557765.1. Taxonomy (GTDB): domain Bacteria; phylum Actinomycetota; class Actinomycetes; order Mycobacteriales; family Micromonosporaceae; genus Actinoplanes. The sequence goes on along the minus strand of DATBGW010000329.1, from coordinate 6,776 downwards.
CGGCCTGCGCGGTGTGCAGCACGCGGGTGGTGTCGGGGTATTTGCCCTGAACGTGACGGAGCAGCTCGATGCCGTCCATGCCGGGCATGCGCATGTCGCTGATCACCGCGGCCACCGGGCCGGCGTTCTCCAGGAACCGCAGGGCGGCCGCGCCGTCGGCCGCCGTGACGATCCGGTGGTGCCGGCGCAACTGCAGGCTGAGCGTCTCCAGGATGCTCGACTCGTCGTCCACGACGAGCACCACCGAGTCGGCGGGCGGCTGCCACAGGTTGTCGGTCACGAGCATCCCTTCGTCCGGTGGCCGGCCGAACTGAGGTCAGCCCCCGGGCTGTGGATCCAGCTCGGCGGCGACGGCCGACAGCAGTGGTACGACCACGTCCAGCTCGCCGCGTACGGCATCCAGGATGGTGGCCGGATCGGGCAGGGCGCCGGCGGCGGCCCGGTGTTCCAGGTCGGCGAAGATGCCGGCCAGCGCGGTGGCGCCGACGTTGGCCGCCGATCCCTTCAGGCCGTGCGCCCGTTCCCGGACGTCCGCCGCGGCGCCCTCCCGCAACGCCGCGGCCAGACCGTCCACCGCGGGCCCGGTCCTGCCGGCGAACGAGCGGATCAGCCGGGCGAGCAGCTCGCGTTCGTCGTCGTACGGATCCGGGCCGGCGATGTCGTCGAGCCGGGCACGGATGTCCGCGAGGCGGCCGGAGTGCGGCATGTCCTCCTAATCGGCGCCGCGTGGTCCGGCTGAAGCCGCGTCAGTCGGCGATGCGCGGCATGACCATCCGGATCTCGACCGGGGCGCCCGGAGCGCCGCCGGAGCGTGAGCTGTACTCGGGGACGCCCACGCACGTGAACAGCAGCGTCACCAGGTCGTCGGGCTCATTCAGCAGCGCGGGCACCTCGGAGTCGAGGAACGTCATCCCGGTCGCGGCGATGCCCAGGGCGTACGCAGCAAGGTGCAACCGGCCTTCGACCAGCCCGGCGGCCAGTTGAGCGTCGCGGTAGCCGCGGTCGTCCAGTGCCGCACCGGGCACCGCGGAGATGACGACGTACGCCGCCTCCCCGCCCAGGCTCTGGTCCAGGCAGATCCGCGTCAGCTCGTCGCGGAAGTCCCCGCTGCGCACCGGGGCGGAAACGTCGGGCCACCGGTAGATGCCGGGCGGCACACCGTCCACGCCGTGCACGACCACCCAGTGCGGCACGTGGATGCCGCGCATCGCCGCCGCCACCGGCCATTCCAGCAGGTGCCGTGGAACGGTCCGGGACCGGTCCATCCGGCGCTGTGAGCCGCGCCGGCGGATCACCACGTCCAGCGAGTTGGACGGCGGCACATCGGCCAGTGCGGGGCTCGGCGGCCACGGCGGACCGAGGACGTCGCGGTCGCCGGCGTGCTGGGCCGCGGTGGACAGCGGGAACTCCACCGGCGGCAGATCGCCGGTTACCGCCGGCCCGGTCCGGCCGATCGCCGGTTCGCCGTCGCCCAGGGTCAGCAGCGCCAGCGGGTACTCGTGCACGCCGTCCGCGCCGACCAGGTCCCGCACCGGGGCGTCGGGGAACAACGACCGAAGCCGCGGCCGCCGGCCCGCGCTCGCCGCGGCGGCCTCGAGCTGGGACAGCAGCGTTCCGCCGTCCCAGTAGAGGTGCCGCCATCCGCGCTCGGCGTAGCGCCAGCCGGTCCGCCACGGCACGCCGGTGACCACGAGTGTGGTCGCCTCGCCGGTCGCGGCCGGTCCGACCTGGACCAGCGCGTGCGCGACCGGGTCGTACCAGTGCACACCGTCCGGAACGCCGGCGACGCCTCGGGTGCTCGCGTACACCTCCAACGGGAAGCGGGCGCCGGCCGACCCGGCGGCCCGAAACAGGAACCGGCGCCCCCTGCGTTCCGCCGTCCGCACCACGCCGGCCCCGAGGAACAGCACGCGGCCCAGCTGCGCGGCGTCCAGCGGCTGGTCAGGTGTCGGCACGCCGGCGAGCACCGCGGTCGCCGGCACGCCCGGATCGGGCAGGTCCCGTGGCAGGGCCACCCGGGGCAGTTCCTCGGCGTACTGCTTCATCGGCGGCGGCAGCGTCGCGAGATCGTTTGATACCAGGTCATGCCGTACGCGCGGGTCGTCAACTGGTTCGTCCCATTCGCGGCCGGGCTGGTACGAGGTCAGCCGGTGCAACAGCCCGGCGCCGGAGTCGAGGTCCACGTGCACACCCTGCCAGAACGAGCCCTCGCGGGCGTTCGCACGGCGGGTCTACTGTCTTGACATGGAGCTGTACTGGTGGTCGATCGAGGTCCTCGACGGACCCGACGGCTCCGCACGCTTCTGGCGGGATGCGTGGGGGAACGCGCTGACCGAGGCCGCGGTCACCAACGGCGCCTATGACTGGCAGTGGCACAACCACAGCTGGGGCGTGCTGTTCGAGATCGCGTTCGCGAGCGATGAGCGGTGGCAGATCTTCCGGGACCTGCCCGCGGTGCGCGCCGCGCTGGACGCGGTTCCGGATCCGGTCAACGGGCTGCTGATCTACCCCGGTCGGGGCGGCAGCGCGGGCCGGCCGCAGCCGCGTCACCCCAAGCCGATCGCCGGTGCCGGAGCGGCGCCGCTGCCCGAGGAGGACGCGCCGCCGCTGCACGCCGTCGAGGAGGGACATCCGCCGAGCGGTCCTGCTTGGGTAGCCGCCTGATTCCGGAGTGTCACATCGAGCATCTTGACCGCGGCGTCGGCCCGCGGTGAGAGTCGAGGAATGACCGAGGCGCCGGAGAATCTGTGGCGCAACCGGGATTTCAACCTTCTCTGGATCAGTCAGTCGCTGTCCGACCTCGGCACCGCTATCTCGGGTCTTGCTGTTCCGCTGCTCGTACTGGTCCTCACCGGCTCACCCGTGCAGGCCGGCCTCGTCGGCACGATCGGGCTGGTAGTGACCGTGCTGTGCCGGCTGCCGGCCGGCGTGCTCGTCGATCGCATCGACCGGCGGCGCGTCATGCTGGCCTGCGACGCGGTCCGGCTGGTCGCGTATCTCGGGCTGGCCGTCATCGTCGTCGGCGGCCGCGCGACGCTGCCAGCGGTCATCGCGGTAACGGTGATCAGCGCCGCGTGCACCGCCTTCTTCGCGACGGCCGAGCATTCCTCGCTGCGCAACATCGTCGCGCGGGGTCAGGTGCCGGCCGCCGTGGCCCGTAACGAAGCCCGCGCGTACGGCTCGGCGCTGGCCGGCCCGCCGATCGGCGGTCTGCTGTTCGGGCTGGGCCGGTCGCTGCCGTTCTTCGGCGACGCGTTGACGTTCCTGGCGTCGTTCCTCGGTGTCGCGCTGGTCCGCGGACCGCTGCAGGAGGAACGCGCCGAGCCGCCGGGCGGGCACGCGGCGGCCCTGGTCGAGGGCCTCCGGTTCGTGTTCGGCAATCAGTTCCTGCGGGCCATCCTGCTCATCGCGGCGCCGTTGAATCTCGCGATCAACGGCATCATCTTCACGATCATCGTGACGATGCAACGGCACGGCGTTCCACCGGCGATCATCGGTACAGTCGAGACCGTGGTGGCCGTGGGCGGCCTGCTCGGGGCGCTGGCCGCGCCGTCGCTGCACCGCCGCATGCCGCTGTCGTCGCTGATCCGCGGCATCTGCTGGGCCGCTGCGGCGTTCCTGGCACTCAGCGCGATGGTGACCACCAGCGTGGCCGCGGCCGTACCGGTGGCGATCGCCGTGTTCCTCGGCCCGGCGTCGAACGCGGCGCTGTTCGGGCACCAGGCGTCGATCACCCCGGACCGGTTGCAGGGCCGCGTGGTCAGCGTCGTGATCGTGGTGGCGACGTCGGTGTCGGCCGCGGCGCCGTTGATCGCCGGCGTGCTGATCGCCACGTTGGGCGGCCCGGCGGCGGTGCTGTTGTTCGCCGCGGCGGTGGCCGGATCGGCGATCGCCGCCACGGTGAGCCGGGGCATCCGGTCGATGGACCCGATGCCCGACCTGGTCACTCAACCCTGAGCCGTCCGCTGTCTCTCTCCGCGATCTTGGAGTTGTGGTTGCCCTTTTGTCGGGCTGCGACCGAATTGCTCCAACCACAACTCCAAGATCGCGAAGGGGTGGTGGAGAGGTGCGTCTCTTACGCCGGTGTGGTGAGGCGGAGCTGGGTCAGGTAGCGCTTGACGATACGGCCGGCGTAGCGACCGTCGATCAAGGCCCCGAGGCAGCCCAACAGGTCCGCCGCCGCCGACGCCGGAAGACCCAGCGTCGACGAGTACGTCCGGAGCAGGTCCAGATACTCGCCGGTGGTGTACGCCTGCTCCCACTCGTACCGTCCGACCGCTTCGTCCGCGGGGACGTCCGCCGCGCGCGGCAGGGTGAGGAACTCCGTGGTCGCGGGGTCGTACCGCAGATAGCAGTCCTGCGCGTACACGAAGTACTCCGAGGTTCCCCCTTGGACGTGGTGGGTCTCGACCGTGGCTACCCGGCCGCCGGGGCGCAGCGCCGCCGCCGTCTTCTCGGTCGCCACCGCCGTGTCGAGCCAGTGCGCGGCGGTCGCGGCGATCACCAGGTCGAACCGTTCGGCCGGCAGCGGCCACGTTTCGAAGTCCGCGTTCACGACCTCCACAGCGGTGAACGCCCGCAGCTTCCGCCGGGCCACCGCGGCCAGGCGCGGCCCGAGTTCCACCGCGACGATGTCGCACCCACGTTCGGCCAACGGCAGAGTCAGCTGTCCCGTGCCGGGACCGATCTCGAGCACCCGGCATCCCGGCCCCACGCAGGCCAGCCGCGCGAGATCGTCGAACAGCGCCGGCGGATACCCCGGACGGGCGCGGTCGTACAGCTCGGCGACCGAGTCGAACGTGCTCCGCAGCCGTACCCGGTCGTCGGTCATCCCCGAAGGCTAGCGGCGCACCCGGGCTGCACCCCGCGCGGCGCTCAGGTGGGCGTCACCGCCACCGATCCTTGTGGCACCTGCGGGCGGACCGTGGGTGGGCGGGCTCGGTCGTACCCCTCGGCGATCGGGTCCGCCCAGGCGGAAAGGAGCCGTGATGGCAGCTGGACCCCGCCTCCGGTTCGCGGTTCGGCTCAGCCTCGTTCTGGTGGTGTTCTGCGCCGTTCTGACCGCACTGGGCATCCCGTGGTGGGCGCCGGCGATCGGCTCGGTGGCGCTCGTGCTCCACGTCGCCGACCAGCAGCGCCGGGCGGCACGCGCGGTGATCGTCGCCCGCCGTTGATCCGGGCTGGCAGACTTCGTCGCCATGAGCGGCTCTGCGGTCGGCGATCTCGCTGACCGCCTTCTTGCGGTGACCGCGCAACACCCGGTCCGTGTGGCGATCGACGGCCGGTCGGCGGCGGGCAAGACCACGCTGGCGAACGCCTTGGCCACGGCCGTACGGGCGGTGTCGGAACGGACGGTGATCCGGGCCGAGCTGGACGGCTTCATGAAGATGGTGGCGGACCGCGACGCATATCCGTACGACTCGCCGGAGAGCTACTACCTGGACGCGTGGGACTATCCGGCGATCCGAGCCGAGCTACTGATCCCCCTGGGAGCCGGTGGCGACCGCCGGTACCGCACCGGGCCACTCGACCCGCCGCGCACCGCGCCGGACGACGCGATCCTGCTCGCCGACGGCGTGTTCCTGCAGCGCCCGGAGCTGGACCGGTTCTGGGATCTGCGGATCTATCTCGACATCGGCCTCGAGGAGTCGCTGCGCCGCGGCGTCGACCGGGATCGGCACTGGATGGGCGGTGCCGCCGAGGCGGAGCGCCGGTACCGCACCAAGTACCTGCCCGGTGAGCAGCGCTACCTGGCCGAGGTCCGGCCACGCGAGCGGGCCCAGATCGTGGTCGACACCACCGACCCGGCCCGCCCGCGGATCATTCCTGCCGGTTAGCTCCGGTGTGGACGGTGCTGGCGCGCAGCAGGAACGCGTCGGCGCGCTCCATCACGCTCTCCGGTCCATCGTCGGCGGCCAGCCGGTCCAGTGCGGCGAGGTCGTCCGCGTCGAGGCGATCACCGATCATCTCCGCGGCCATCCGCAGGTGGCGTTGCAGCTGTCGCCGGGCCACATCGCTCAGCGGGGCGGGGAGGTCGAGCAGGAACGTACGGCTGCGGACGTCGTCGAAGCCGGCCTCGCGGAGCAACTCGGGCCATGAGCGTGGTGCCTCGATCGCGCCGAGCGGATGCTCGTGCCGGTCAGCCATCTCGTCGACCCGGGCGTCCATCCGCGCGGAGAGTCCCCGGTCGGCGTAACCGGGCAGGAACCGCAGCGGGAGCCCGCCCTCGCGCAACGCCAGGACGCCACCCGGCCGGACCAGAGCGGCGAGGTCGCGTACGGCAGCGGCGGGATCCGGCATGTGGTGGGCGACGCCGCTCACCCAGACGATGTCGGCGGCCGGCAGCTCGGCGATCCCGTCCGGCAGTGCCGTCTCGACTGTGGTGAGGCGGTTGCCGAGGCCGAGCGCCGCGGCCCGGTGACGGGCCAGGTCGAGCAGCTCCGCGGCACCGTCGGCGGCGACGACCGCGGCGTCCGGGAGGAGCGCGGCGAACGAGCATGCGGCCACGCCCGGCCCGCTGCCGACGTCGAGCACGCGGGTGGCGCCCGGCACGCGCTGCGTCAACCAGGCCAGCGCCTGATCCACCATTGGAGCGTTCACGTCGGCTTCCGCGACGAGGTCGACGGCGCGAGCCGCCCAATCGACCGGGTGATGGTGCGTCATGGTCACATCCTGCCCCGGTTGACGCCCGCCGCACCGCACATCACTTTCGTCGATCTTGGAGTTGTGGTTGGCGCAGACCGGAAAGAAACGGTCAAAAGGGCAACCACAACTCC
>DATBGW010000328.1:0-4069 GCA_036557765.1 Actinoplanes sp. | reverse complement strand
GTCAGTGTGGCCGGACGTGGCCGCGGGCAGGACAGGGGTAGATCGGAGTCACCAGGTGACTCCGATCTACCCCTGTCAGCAGGAGCGTCAGGCCCAGGCAGGGTTCCAGCCGTCGACGTCCTCCGGGCGACGCGACGCCGGCCCGGTGTAGATCGCCGACGGGCGGATGAGGCGGCCGGTGCGCTTCTGCTCGAGGATGTGCGCGCTCCACCCGGCCGTGCGAGCGCACGTGAACAGCGCCGACAGCAGCTCCGACGGCACCCGGGCGAAGTCGAGGACCACCGCCGCCCAGTACTCGACGTTCGTCTCCAGCACCCGATCCGGCTTGCGCTCGCGGAGCTCGGCCAGCGCGGCCAACTCGAGCGCGCGGGCCACGTCGTAGCGCGGCGCGCCCAGGTCCGCCGCCGCGGCGCGCAGGATCCGGGCGCGCGGATCCTCGGCACGGTAGATCGCGTGCCCGAAGCCCATCAGGCGCCGCCCGCTGTCCAGCACCCTCTTCACGTACGCCCGGGGATCCTCGCCGCGCTCGACGGCCTCGACCATGCCCAGCGCCCGGGCCGGCGCGCCGCCGTGCAGCGGTCCGGACATCGCCCCGACCGCCGCGGACAGGCACGCAGCCACGTCGGCGCCGGTGCTCGCCACAACGCGTCCGGTGAATGTGGACGCGTTCATGCCGTGCTCGGCGGCGCAGATCCAGTACCGGTCGATGGCTTCCACCCGCCGCGGATCGGGCTCACCCCGCCAGCGGATCAGAAAGCGTTCGGTGGCGTTCCGGCCTTCGTCGACAAGGCGTTGCGGCACCGCCGGTAGCTCCGCGCCGCGGGCGGCCTCCGCGACGAACGAGAGCACCAGGTCCGAACTGCGGGCCAGATCGTCGCGTGCCTGGTCGTCGTCGATGTCGATGAGCTCCCGCAAGCCGAGGCGCGGCGCGATCGTGGCGATAGCGGCCTGAACGTCCACCCGGACGTCGCCCGAGTGCACCGGCAGCGAGACCGGCTCGGTGGCGGGAAGCCCGCGCTCGAACGTGCCGTCCACCAGCAGCCCCCACACGTCCCCGAACGACGCGCGACCGGCGAGATTCTCCACATCGATGCCGCGGTAACGCAATGCGCCGCCGGCGCGATCGGGCTCGGCGATCCCGGTGTCGAACGCGACGACGCCGGCGAGCCCGGGATTGACAGTCAGCATGCTTCCACGATGAGGTGGTGGGTTAATATCGTCAATATTGATTCAGTCAACATGAGAGCAGCGGCACATGCTGACCACCGATGAGGTCGCCCAGCGGCTGGGCGTCAAACCGGCCACCGTGTACGCGTACGTGAGCCGCGGCCTGCTTCGCAGTGAGCGCAACGCCGACGGCAAGGGCAGCCTCTTTGCCGAGGCGGAGGTGGAGACGTTCGCGGCACGGCGGGGACGGCCGGTCCGGGACGGCGCCGGTCCCGTGATCAAGACCGGGTTGACGCTCATCCGGGATGGGCGGCTGTTCTACCGTGGCCACGATGCCCGCCTGCTGGCGCGGGAGTCCTCCTACGAGTCGGTGGCCACGTTGTTGTGGACTGGCGAGCTGCGGCATGTGCCATTCGAGCCGTCCGCCGACCTGCGCGAGCTGGCCGAGGCGGTGACCGCGCCGCTGCCGGCGACCGCCCGGCTCACCGATCGACTGCGGATCATCTGCGCCGCGGCGGCGGCCGCCGATCCGTTGCGGTTCGACATCGCCCCGGCGGCCGTTGTCGCCACTGGACGGACCATGCTGGCAACGATGGTGGCGGCGCTGCCGGTGCGCGGACGGGATCGCGGTGGCGGCTTCGCGGGCATGGTGTGGTCCCGGCTGACCGCGAGACCGCCGACTGCGGCCGCCATCCGGACCCTCAACGCCGCACTCGTCCTGCTGGCGGACCACGATCTCGCGGCGTCGACGCTGGCGGCGCGGGTGGCGGCTTCGACGCGCGCACATCCGTACGCCGTGGTCGGCGCCGGACTGGCGGCATTGGACGGACCGTTGCACGGCGCGGCAAGCGGACCCGCGTACGCGTTGCTCGCCGATGCCGTCCGATCCGGCGACCCGATCGGGACGGTCTCGGAGCGGCTGCGGGTCGGCGGTTCGGTACCGGGCTTCGGCCATCCGCTGTACCCGGAGGCCGATCCGCGCGCGGCCGAGCTTCTGGGGCAACTGCCCGACGTGCCGGCCCGCGCCATCGTGGACGCCGTGGCGCGCACCTCTCGACCGAAGCCCAATGTGGACTTCGCGATCGCGGCGTTCGCGCTGTTGACCGGCATGACGGCCGACGCCGGCGAGGCCCTCTTCGCGATCGCCCGTACGGCCGGGTGGATCGCGCACGCGCTCGAGGAGTACGGCGACCGGCCGAGCCGGTTCCGCCCGAGCGGCCGCTATGCCGGCCCCGCCAGCCATTAGCCCACGGCTCACCCTCCCGCGATCTCTCCCGCGATCTTGGAGTTGTGGTTGGCACAAAACGGACGTTATGCCGTGAATGGGCAACCACAACTCCAAGATCGCGGGGAAGTCAGCTTGGGGGGAACTCGCCGGAACCGCGGGGGATCAGGGTGGTCGGAATCTGGAACTCACGCGGCGGTCCGGTTTCGCCGTCGATGCGTTCGAAGAGGGCCCGCGCCGCCGTTCGGCCCATCGCGACGGGATCCTGCGCCACCACGGTGACCGCCGGCTCGAGCAGGTCGGCCAGCGGAAAGTCGTCGAAACCGACCAGCGCCACGTCGTGGTGCCGGCCGGCGCGGCGGAGCGCGCGGAGCACGCCGATAGTGATCATGTTCTGCCCGGAGAAGAACGCGGTCGGTGCGTGCGGGCCGGCCAGCAGCGCCTCGGCCGCTGCTTCGGCGGCGGGCGCGTCGTGGAGTTCGTGCGCGCCGAACGGTACGAGCCCGGCGCCCGCCATGGTGTCCAGATAGCCCTGGTAGCGGCTGCGAGCGGTCCAGAGCCGTACGTGGTCACCGAGGAACGCGATGCGTCGATGCCCGTTCGAGATGAGGTGGCGGGTCGCCTCCGCGGCACCCTGAGCATTCGTGGTCAGGACGGCGTCGCTGGCGAAGCTGCCGGCCGGCCGGTCCACGAAGACGATCGGAAGCCCGCCGATCGAGCCCAGGTACGACTGGTCGGGTCCGCTGGGCGCCAGCACCATGCCATCCGTCTGGCGCTGGGCGAACGCGCGCGCGAGATCGCGTTCGCGCTGCGGGTCGTCGTCGAGGCAACCGCTGAGGACGTGTACGCCGCGTTCGCGCGCCTCGTCCTCCACGGCCCGGTACACGGCCGCGAAGAACGGGTTCGTCACGTCCTCCAGCAGCACCCCGATGGTGCGGCTGCGCCGATCACTGCGGCGCAGCATGGTGGCCCCGATGTTCGGCCGGTAGTTGAGCGAGTCGACCGCGGCGCGGACCCGGGCGGCCAGATCGGGCGCCACTGTCGTCTCCCCGTTCACCACCCGCGACACCGTCTTGAGACTCACGCCCGCGCTTCGTGCGACGTCCCTCATCGTCGGTGGCCCCGTACCCGCCGACATGATGCCTCCTCGCGGAAAACAGTTCGCAACACTTCGGAACCAATTGTTGACAGCCGATGGCCCGAGTCGTCTACTGCAAGACAACGTTGTCTCTCGATTTCTGCTAAACCGATTTGGAGGAGGCATGCGCAGTATCGTCATGTCCCGAAGGGGCAGACTGACCGCGGCCGGATGCGCCGCGGTCTTGGTTCTGGGCACGGCCGCATGCGGCGGGAACGACTCCGGCGGCTCCAGCGGTGGTGGCGGCGGCGATACCGTCGGCCTGATCACCAAGACCGACACGAACCCGTTCTTCGTGAAGATGAAAGAGGGCGCCCAGGCTGAGGCGCAGAAGCAGGGGCTCAAGCTCCAGTCGTTCGCCGGCAAGCAGGACGGTGACAACGAGTCGCAGGTGCAGGCGATCGAAAACCTCATCTCCGCCGGCGCCAAGGGCATCCTCATCACGCCGAGCGACTCCAAGGCGATCGTGCCGTCCATCGACAAGGCCAAGCAGCAGAACATGCTGGTCGTCGCGCTGGACACGCCGACCGATCCGGCGA
>DATBGW010000327.1:0-25546 GCA_036557765.1 Actinoplanes sp. | reverse complement strand
CTCCAGCGCCCGCTTGCGCGCGAGGTCCGCGTCGTCCGATGTGGCCGCCCACCGGCTCAGCACGGCGACCGCGTCGGCATGCAGGGCGCCCGTCACGTGGTGACCCGCACCGATAGGCCGTCGTCGGAGATCAGCGCCTCGGATGTCACGCCCTCGGCGGCCAGCGCCGCGCGCAGCCGGTGTGCGTCCGCGCCGAGCCGGATCAACGCCGCCGCGCCGGTGTCCGGCGGCCTGAGACGCAGCGTTGTACCGCCGTCCACCCGGGTGATCGCGGTACCTGGCGCGAGAACGCCGGCCACAGTGGCCAGCGCCCGGTCCACGGCCGCGGCATCGTTCACGTCACCGCGCCGCCCGCCGCCGAGGGTCGCCGCCGCCCGCAGTCCGGCGGCCCGCGCCTCCGCCGTACCCAGGGAGAACATGTCGCTGTCGGCGTCACGCACCAAGGCGACCGCGCCCGGGCCATCACCTCCGCCAGCCCGCGGATAGCCCCGCACGACCGCGACCGGCACCTGCTCCATCTTGCCCTTGACGAGCTCGCCCGCGGCCGCCAGCTCGTCGATCACGGCCATCTGCGTCAGCTGCAGCTCATTGCCGTACGGGTCGATCTGGCCGCGGTGGTCGCGGAACGGTTCGATGCCGGCGGCACCGAGCGCGACGTCGGTGAGACCGTTGCGCCAGGCGCGGCCCATCGTGTCGGAGATGACGACGGCGACGTCGAATCCACGACGGCGCAGCGCGGCGCGCAACCGACGGGCCGACCCGTCCGGATCGACCGGCAGCAGAACGAGGTGTGTCTTGTCGACGTTGGACGCGTCGATGCCGGCAGCGGCCATCACGAAGCCGTGGTGGGTCTGGACGATGGCGGTGGGACCGCGCCGGGCCACCATCCGGGCCGTCTCGGCGGCCAGCAGGTCCTCGCGTGCGGCCTCCCGTTCCGGTCCGTCGGCGGGCACGTCGACGAGCCGGCCCTCGGCCTTGGACACGATCTTGCTGGTCACCACCAGAACGTCGCCGTCGCGGAGCCATGGCGCGGCGTTGCTGATGATCGCCGCCAGGTCGTCGCCGGCCGTGACGTCGCCGATCCCGCGCACCGGCAGGATCTCCAAGCCGTCGGTCATGTAACTCCCGCCAGGTCGAGTGCCTCCGCCACCATCGTGGCCGTGGCGTCCTCGTCCGTCATCCACAGCGGCACCGCGCGCGTTGTGACACCGGGCACGTCCGCGCCGCGATCGTCGGCGTCGACCAGCCAGCCGTCGAGCAGCCCGCCGTGCGGTCGCGCGCCGTAGAGCGCGCCGACGCCGCCCGCGCTCACCTCGACGCCGAGCGTCGTCAGGCAGCGGTCGGCCATCCCGCGCACCGGTGCACCGCCGATGATCGGGGACAGGCCCACGACCGGTGCGCGGCCCTCCACCAGCGCCTCCTTGAGCTGCGCGACGGCCAGGATCGGCGCGATGCTGACCACCGGATTGCTGGGTGCGATCAGCACCGCGTCGGCCGCGCCGATCGCCTCCAGTACGCCCGCAGCCGGCTTCGCCGCGTCCGCACCGGCGAACACGAATCGGTGCGTCGGCACGTCGCCCCGATACCGCACCCACCACTCCTGGAAGTGGATCGCCGTGCGCTCGCCGTCGAGGTCCACGACGACATGGGTCTCCAGGCGGTCGTCGGTGGCCGGCAGCAGCGTGACCCCCGGGCGCCACCGCTCACAGAGCGCCGCTGTCACCGCCGACAGCGGATAACCAGCGGTCAGCATCGTCGTCCGTACCAGATGGGTGGCGACGTCCTTGTCGCCCAGACCGAACCAGCTCGGCTCCACGCCGTACTCCGCCAGTTCCTCCTTGACCACCCAGCTCTCACCGACGCGACCCCACCCGCGCACCGGATCGGCCGCACCGCCGAGTGTGTACATCACGCTGTCGAGATCGGGGCAGATCTGCAGTCCGTGCATGCGTACGTCATCGCCGACGTTGACGACCGCGGTGACCTCGGCGCCGGTCCGCCGGGCGTGCGCGCGTACGCCCAGCAGGAACCTGGCACCGCCGACGCCGCCGGTGAGGACCACGATCCGCATGCCACCATCCTTACCCATTGCGTACGACAACCTACGACTCGGCCAACGGGGGTGGCCCTAGCGGTCTAGGCTGAGCCGACCCGTTCATGTCCGATTGCCGAGTTTTCGGGGAGAAGCCGTGACCAGCCAACCGCAGCCCACGCCGGGCTCGGCCAGCCAGTATCTCCGGCCGTTGCGCGACATCGCCGCGTACGCCCTCGTGGCCGCACCGGCGGCCATGCTGTTCGTGGCGATCATCCGCCTGATCCCGTCCGGCGTCGGGCTTGATTTCGGCAGCCGTGCGCAGGACAGCTTCTACAGCTATGTCAACGTGCCGACGATCTTCTTCCCGCTCGGTGCTGTGCTGCTCGCGCTGGTGGTCCGGCCGCCGCACCCGAAGGCCAAGCTGATCACGATCATCGCGCTGGTCGAGTATGCGGTGGCCGCCGTGTTCGCGATCGTCTTCGGCATTCTGGTCGGCCTTATCAAGATCGCCGGCTTCAGCGTGCGGACGGCGTTCGAGGAGCTGCTCGTACGGGTGGCGTGGCTCGCCGTGTTCGCGGTGGCCGCGTTCGCCGTGTACCAGATCTGGCGGCACCTGTTCTACACGCCGAAGCCCAAGCCGCAGCCGGGCGTCTACGGGCAGCCGCAGTACGGCGTTCCGGGCACCTATCCGGGCCAGCCCGGCTACGGCCAGCCCGGCGCTGCTCAGCCGGGCGCTGGCGTTGGGCAGCCGGGCGCTGGTGTTGGTCAGCCGGGCGCTGGTGTTGGGCAGCCGGGCGTTGGTCAGCAGGGCGTCGGCGTTGGGCAGCCGGGCGTTGCTCAGCCCGGCGGCGGCGCGGGGCAGCCGGGCGTTGGGCAGCCCGGGTTCGGCCAGCCGGGCGGGCATACCGGAGTTCCGTCCGCCGCGGAGGCGCCCGCGTATGGCCAGCCCGGCGTTGGTCAGCCCGGATACGGCCAGTCCGGGTACGGCCAGCCACCGTACGGGTCGCCCGGATACGGACAGCCGTACGGCACACCCGGCGCGTACCCCGGCCAAGCTGCGCCTGCCGCTACTCAGCCGGTCGCGCCGCAGCCGGTCAGCACGCAACCGCTGCCCGGACAGCCCACGACCGGCGCGCCGGCGGGCACTTACCCAGGGGAGCCGGGCTACAGCGCGTTCACCGAGCCGACGCAGGTAGTCCCGCAGGCGGGCGCGGAGGTCGACCGCACCCAGATCATGGGCGACGACCGCCCGGCCGACGACGACCCCCGCCGCCCGTAGCTCAGGTCCCGCCGCACCCACCCCGCGATCTTGGAGTTGTGGTTGCCTTTATGGGGCTTCGCGCCCGTTATGTCCCAACCACAACTCCAAGATCGCGGAGGAAATGGGGGACGAGTTGGACCGACGCTGCGCGGAGTGACGCTGCACGGAGGGGGCGCGCGGATGGCGCTTCCGGAGGGTCGCTGCGCGGAGGCGCTGCCCAGAGTGCGTTGCCCGAAGGGTCGCTGCGCGAAGGGTCGCTGCGGGGAGGCGCTGCCGGAGCGCGTTGCCCTGAGGGGCGCTGCGCGGAGGGGCGCCGCGCGGAGGGTCGCTGCGCAGAGGGCGTTGTCCGGAGGGGGCGTTGCCCGGAGCGCGTTGTCCAGAGGAGGGCGTTGCCCGGAGTGCGTTGCCGGAGCGCGTTGCCCGGAGGGGTTCTATGTGGGCGCTGCCAGAAGGGCGCTCGGCGGAGGCCGCGGCCAGACGGGCGCTGCGGGGAACGGCGCTACGCGGGCGCTGCATCGAGGGCGCTGCGCGCATCGAGGGCGCTGCGCGCATCGAGGAGGCACTGGGAGCGACGCCGGGTGTGGAAGTCGGCCGTAGCAAACTCCCGCGATCTTGGAGTTATGGTTGCCGCAAAACTGGACAAAGGTTGTGTATGGGCAACCACAAGTCCAAGATCGGTGAAAGGGCGCGGTTGGGCAGGTTACAAAACGGACTAAAATGGACGTGACGCGCCGGGGTGGCGTTACCTTCCCGCGGTTTCCAGAGATAGGGCAGGAACGGGACCACGAGGCGCCGAGCGAGCCTCGGGGAAACGGGCCTATTTATCAGGTTCGGCTTGACGACGCACGTCTTACACGCGTGTAATTTCCGTGGGGTTGCGGGAAAGACGGAGCATCACCGCGTCGGTCCGGCAAGAAACACGCCGCGTGCGTGGGGGGTCAGCGTCGGCAGCGGGTCCGGCGCGGAAAGAGGAGGCACGCCGATGGAAGGGCAGGTAGCAGGGGTCGACCTGCTGGGGGACGCGCCCGAGTGGCAGGAGCGGGCGCTGTGCTCGCAGACCGATCCCGAGGCGTTCTTTCCGGAGAAGGGTGGCTCGACGCGCGAGGCGAAGCGCATCTGCGGCCGCTGCGACGTCAAGGCCGAGTGCCTGGAGTACGCACTGGGTCATGACGAGCGCTTCGGCATCTGGGGCGGTCTGTCCGAGCGCGAGCGCCGGAAGCTCAAGCGCCGGGTGGCGTGACTCAGGTCAACTCGTCGGGGTCCACGCCGAGCAGGTTGGCGACCTGCTCAATGATCACATCATGGACGAGGTCGGCGAGGTCCTCGCGGTCCATGGCGCGGAACTCGAGTGGCCGCCGATAGAGCACGATCCGCGGCGGCAGCTCCTGGCGGCCGGGCCGGCCCGGTAGGAGTCGGGCGAGCGGC
This sequence comes from Actinoplanes sp., assembly GCA_036557765.1. GTDB lineage: Bacteria > Actinomycetota > Actinomycetes > Mycobacteriales > Micromonosporaceae > Actinoplanes. The sequence continues at coordinate 20,825 of DATBGW010000327.1, read as the reverse complement.
ACCTCGCCGTCCTCGAGCACGTCCGAGTCGTACACGTTCAGCTCCGGTGGCACGTCCTCCACCGCGAACTCCACGCCGGCGAGCTCCTTGGCGTAGCGCCGCTCCAGGCTCTCGACGGTGTCCAGTACCAGATCGTCGAAGATCTCCGCCTTGGTCCGGGCCAGCGGCACGGTGGCGGGCACCAGCCGGCCGCGCAGGCCGCGACCGTGCCGGTCACGCCGAGCGGGGCGGCCGGGACCCACGGACCGTGCGGCCCGTCCTGGCTCAGCGGTACGGCGACGGTCCGGGCTGGTGGTCACCCGTCAAGCGTAGTCCGCTGCACGCCCGGCACGCGGCCCGCCGGCGTCCTCCGCGTTTCCACCTCGAATTTCGCCCGCACGAGGCGGCGTGTCGTACCGCCATGACCGAATCGTGATGTATCGACGGTCGGCGTGTCGCACCGACAACCGCCCTGCCCACGGCGGCGGAGCGATAACGTGCCGCCGTGAGGTCCCCACGGCGCTGCTCCCGCAACGGCTGTCCTCGACAGGCGGTCGCCACCCTGACCTACGTCTACAGCGACTCCACCGCCGTCGTGGGCCCGCTGGCCGCGTTCGCCGAACCCCATACGTACGACCTCTGTGAACCGCACGCCCGCAGCCTCACCGCGCCGCGTGGCTGGGAGCTCGTCCGGCACGACGGCGAGTTCACCCCGCCGCCACCCACGACCGACGATCTGGTGGCGCTCGCCGAGGCGGTCCGGGAAGCGGCCCGTCCCGCGCCCCCGCCGCGGTTCGAGGACCATGACATGCTGCCCGGGCACCAGACCGGCCGCCGTGGCCACCTTCGCGTGATCCCACCCGCCTGACCCAAGTCCCCCACCGATCTTGGAGTTGTGGTTGGTGCAATGCCGGTTGAATCCGACATAGAGGCAACCACAAGTCCAAGATCGGCGGGGATGGTGGCGGGGCGTTAAGGCCGTTACCGGACATGTGCTCGGCTACCCTCGGGCCCAGAGGCCATGGTGGTAGAGGAGTGAGCGTTGTCTGATCTGTCGCACATCGTCAAGGCGTACGACGTGCGCGGCGTCGTTCCCGATCAGCTCGACGAATCAGTGGCCCGGGCGTTGGGCACCGCGTTCGTGGAAATGCTGCGCGAGTCCGGCGACGACGCCGACCGGATCGTGATCGGCCACGACATGCGCGACTCCGGACCCGGTCTGGCCGCCGCGTTCGCCAGCGGCGCGAACGCGGCCGGAACGGCCGTCGTCAGCATCGGCCTGGCATCGACGGACCAGCTCTACTACGCCTCCGGCGCGCTCAACCTGCCCGGCGCCATGTTCACCGCCAGCCACAATCCGGCCCGGTACAACGGCATCAAACTGTGCCGCCCGGGCGCCCGCCCGGTCGGGCAGGACAGCGGCCTCGCGGTCGTCCGGCAACGCGCGCAGGAACTGCTCGACGACGTCGACGAGGTGGCCGACGGACCGCGCCAGCTCGAGGACCGGAACGTGCTCGGCGACTACGCCGCGCATCTGCGCTCGCTGGTCGACCTCACCGGGATCCGGCCGCTGAAGCTGGTCGTCGACGCCGGCAACGGGATGGGTGGCTACACCGTGCCCGCCGTGCTGGGCGACCAGGTGCTGCGCGCGCTGCCGCTCGAGATCGTGCCGCTCTACTTCGAGCTCGACGGCTCGTTCCCCAACCACGAGGCCAATCCGCTCGAGCCGGCGAACCTTGTGGACCTGCAGGACGCCGTCCGCGAACACCATGCGGACCTCGGGCTCGCGTTCGACGGCGACGCGGACCGCTGCTTCGTCGTCGACGAGAACGGCGACCCGGTGTCACCGTCCGCGATCACCGCGCTGGTGGCGGCTCGTGAGCTCGCGAAGCACCCGGGCAGCACGGTGATCCACAACCTGATCACGTCGGCGGCGGTGCCGGAGATCATCGAGGAGAACGGCGGGGTCCCGGTCCGCAGCCGGGTCGGGCATTCGTTCATCAAGGCCGAGATGGCGCGGACGAACGCGGTGTTCGGCGGAGAACACTCCGCGCACTACTACTTCCGGGAGTTCTGGTTCGCCGACACCGGGATGCTGGCCGCGATGCATGTCCTCGCCGCGCTCGGTGGGCAGGACCGGCCGTTGTCGGAGTTCGCCGCGGAGTACGAGCGGTACAGCGCGTCCGGCGAGATCAACTCCACGGTCGACGACGCCGCCGCCAAGGTGGCGCAGGTGCGCGCCGCGTACCCGGACGCGGGCTTCGACCAGCTGGATGGCCTGACCGCGCGGCTCTCCGACGGCGCGTGGTTCAATCTGCGGGCGTCCAACACCGAGCCGTTGCTGCGGCTCAATGTGGAGGCTCCCAAGCCGGACCGGATGGCGGCCCTCCGCGACGAGGTGCTCGGGATCGTCCGCGGATAGGATCACCCAAACGCCCGTACGCCAAAGGAGCCGTTTCGGTGGCCCTCGATCCGCAATTGCTGGACATCCTGGCCTGCCCGGACACGCACCACGCGCCGCTGACCTACGACGAGCAGGCGCAAACGCTGACGTGTACCGAGTGCGGAAGGATCTTCGAGATACGTGACGACATCCCGGTCCTGCTCCTCGACGAGGCCCGGCAGCCGGCCGAAGGAGCCTGATGACCAGCGGGATGGACGGCATGGCTGGTGTCAACGGGCATCGCACGGTCGACGAGTCGTTGCTCGACGACGAGAAGGCGATGTTCGACAACGACCCCGGCGGCATGCTCCGGGCCACCGCGTCGGCCGGTGCCCAGGTACGTGAATCGGCCGCGTTGGCGGGCGAGGCCGATCTGAGCCTGCTGGAGGACGAGGGGCGGCCGCGCGCCGTCGTGGTCGCCGGCATCGGAACGGCCGGGCTGGTCGGCAGCGTCCTCGCCACCGTCGCGGGCCACCGCTGCCCGGTGCCGATCATCGGGCACCGCAGTGCGGGCGTGCCGGGCTGGGTGGGCGCGGCCGACGTGGTGATCGCCGTGTCGGCCAGCGGCCGCAGCCCGGAGGCGCTCGCCGCGGCGGACGCGGCGGCCCGTCGGGGCGCGCGGCTGATCGCGATCGGCAACCCGGACTCGGAGCTGGAGGCCATGGCCGAGCGCGGGCGGGCGCCGTTCATTCCGGTGCACCGGCGGGCGCCGGCACGGGCCAGCATGTGGGGGCTGATCGTCCCGGTGCTGTTCGCGGGACGCGCGCTGGGCCTGGTCAAGGTCGCCGAGGCGGACTTCGCCGAGACCGCGACCCGGCTCGACGCCGACGCGGAACGCTGCCGGCCCAGCGCCGAGTCGTTCGTCAACCCGGCGAAGTCGCTGGCGCTGGGGCTGGCCGGTTCGATCCCGATCATCTGGGGTTCGTCGCCGTTGGCCACCGTGGCGGCCCGCCGGTTCGCCGACACGCTTGCCGCCAACGCCCGCTATCCGGCGATGGCCGGCGCGCTCGGTGAGGCCGGACGCGGCCGGGTCGGCCTGCTGGACGGCGTGTTCGGTGGCCTGGCCGAGTCGTCCCGGGACATCTTCGCCGACGACGAGGACGACGACGCGCCGGCCCGGCTGCGGCTCGTGGTGATGCGCGACGGCGGTCTGAACCCGGAGGACGAGGCCGATGAGCCGGTGGCGGTGGAGGAGCGGCGGGCGGACGCGGTGCAGACGCTCGCAGAGCGGCGTGGCGTTCGGTGTGATGTGCTGATCGCGGAGGGTGGCTCCACACTCGAGCGGCTGGCGTCACTGGTGGCGGTGCCCGACTTCGCGTCTCTCTATTTGGCGCTGGCCCACGGCCTCGACCCGATGGCCGTACCGGCGATCAGTGAGATGAAGGAGCTCAGTAACCCACTGCCGGAGGGGATCCAGTGAGCGCGAGGAGTGAGCGAAGCGAGCCCCGCAGTCGCGAACGAAAGGTAGCGCAGTGAGCGCTGGCGGCGGCACCAGGGCGATCATCGCGGCGCTGGCCGCCAATCTCGGCATCGCGGTGACGAAGTTCATCGCCTGGCTGCTCACCGGCTCCTCGTCGATGCTGGCCGAGTCGATCCACTCGGTCGCCGACTCCGGCAACCAGGGGCTGCTGCTGCTGGGCGGCAAGCGCGCGACCCGCCGGGCCACACCCGAACACCCCTTCGGGTACGGGCGGGAGCGGTACATCTACGCGTTCATCGTGTCGATCGTGCTGTTCAGCCTCGGTGGCCTGTTCGCGCTGTACGAGGCGTACCACAAGATCAGCCACCCGGAGCCGATCGAAACCTGGCAGTGGGTACCGATCGCCGTGCTGCTCGTGGCGATCGCCCTCGAGGGCTTCTCGTTCCGGACCGCCATCATCGAGTCCAACCACACCCGCGGCACCACCTCCTGGGTGTCGTTCGTACGCCGGGCCAAGGCTCCCGAGCTGCCCGTGGTCCTGCTGGAGGACGCCGGCGCGCTGATCGGCCTGTTCTTCGCGTTGTTCGGTGTCGTCATGACGTTGATCACCGGCAACGGCGTCTGGGACGGTGTCGGCACCGCTGCCATCGGCCTGCTGCTGGTGGTGATCGCGATCATCCTCGCCATCGAGACCAAGAGCCTGCTGCTCGGTGAAGGCGCCAATCCGGAGGACCTCGCCAAGATCGAGAAGGCGGTACTGAGCGGACCGGGTGTCGAGCGGATCATCCACATGAAGACGCTCCACCTGGGTCCGGAGGAGTTGCTGGTCGCGGCGAAGGTGGCGGTGCCGCGCACCGAGCGTGCGGAGGACGTGGCCCGGCACATCAACGAGACCGAGGCCCGGATCCGGGACGCCCTGCCGATCGCGCGCGTGATCTACATCGAGCCGGACATCTACCGGCCGGACGCCGCCTCGTCCGCGACATCGGTGAGCGCCGCCGTCACATGACCGCCCCTCTCCGCGATCTTGGAGTTGTGGTTGGCACGAATATGGACGAAGTCCGTATAAGGGCAACCACAACTCCAAGATCGCGGCGGGTTGTGGGGCGGGGGAAGACGTGCCTCCGCAGGTTCATGATCGTTGAGCTGGTATGAGCGTCTACCCGCTGACCGGCGTGGTCCGGCCGTACGCCTGGGGATCGCGCACCATCCTGGCGAAGCTGCAGGGCCGGCCGGTTCCGAGCGACGGCCCCGAGGCGGAACTCTGGCTCGGCGCTCATCCGGGCGACCCCTCAACGGTGAGCCGGCCGGACGGCCCGATCAGTCTGGCCACGTTGATCGCCGAGGACCCGAAGGGCCAGCTCGGCTCGGAGGTGGCCGGTGAATTCGGCAGCCGGCTGCCGTACCTGATGAAGGTCCTGGCCGCCGAGGCGCCGTTGTCGCTGCAGGCCCATCCGGACGCGGAGTACGCGCGCCGCGCGTTCGCGGCCCAGGAGGCGGACCCGGCAGCACCCCGCAACTACACCGACCCGTTCCACAAGCCCGAGATGCTCGTGGCGCTGACGCCGTTCCGGGCGCTGTGCGGCTTCCGCGCGCCCGAGATGTCGGCCGCCGTGCTCGACGAGCTGGATCTACCACGGCTGGCCCCGGTGGTCGCCGCGCTGCGGGCCGGCGTTCCCGGACTGCGCGACGCCGTCCGTACGCTGCTCGCCTGGCCTACGGAGGACCGGCGGCCGCTGGTCGATGCCGTCGTCGCGGCGGCGCGGAGCCGGCCCACATCGTCGTACGCGCTCGCCGCCGAGCTGGCCGGGCACTATCCGGGCGACCCGGGAGTGCTGGTCGCGCTGCTGCTCAACCATGTGCGGCTCGAGCCCGGCGAGGCGATCTGGATGCCGGCCGGAAACATGCACGCCTACCTGAACGGCGCCGCGGTCGAGATCATGGCGTCCAGCGACAACGTGCTCCGCGGCGGTTTCACCCCGAAGCGCGTCGACGTCGACGAACTGCTGCGGGTGCTGCGGTTCGAGGTGCTGGACGAGCCGGTGTTGCCGGCGGTCGAAGTCGCGTCCGGCGTAGTGACGTGGGAGGTGCCGGCCCGGGAGTTTGCGCTGTACCGGATCCGGCTCGACGGCGCGACGCAGCCGATCGTGGTTCCGGGTCAGGGGCCGCGGATTCTGATCGGTACCGAGGGTGACGTCGAGATCAGCGCGGACGACGGCGGATCGGTGCGGGTTCGGACCGGGGCGGCGGCGTTCGCACCGGCCGACGCCGGGACGATCACGGTGGCTGGTGGGGGCGAGGTCTTCGTGGCCACGGTCCCGGAGTGAGCGACACGCCAAAGGGTAAATTTGCGAAATCTCTTGACATAGACCTATACGTAGTGTGAGGCTATCAACACGCAGCGTCATTGGTGATCGGGGGGTCCCACAGACGCGCGCGGTACCAAACCGGGGGGATGAACGGGACGGCAGGTCTACGACCTGTCGTCCCGTTCGCTGTGCCCCATCAACGACCCTCCGCGATCTTGGAGTTGTGGTTGGCACGAAGCGGCTCCAAAGCCGCATCAGGGCAACCACAACTCCAAGATCGCGGGGGATTTGCGACGCCGCGTAGAGTAAAACGCTGGCCCACTCAGAGAAGCAGGAGAATCGATGACCAGCACTCTCCCGGCGCCGACCGGCGCGGAGCGTCCCACAACGGTGGCCGAGGGCGACTTCAAGGTCGCCGATCTGTCGCTCGCCGCGTTCGGCCGCAAGGAGATCCAGCTGGCCGAGCACGAGATGCCCGGCCTGATGGCGCTGCGCAAGGAGTACGGCCCGCGCCAGCCGCTGCGCGGCGCCCGCATCACCGGCTCGCTGCACATGACGATCCAGACCGCGGTGCTGATCGAGACGCTGACCGCGCTCGGCGCGCAGGTCCGCTGGGCCTCCTGCAACATCTTCTCGACGCAGGATCACGCCGCGGCGGCCATCGTGGTCGGGGACGGCACGCCGGACGCGCCTGCCGGAGTGCCGGTGTACGCCTGGAAGGGCGAGACGCTCGAGGAGTACTGGTGGTGCACCGAGCAGGTGCTGCTGTGGCCGGACGGCCAGGCTCCGAACATGATCCTCGACGACGGCGGCGACGCCACGCTGCTGGTGCACAAGGGCGCCGAGTTCGAGAAGATCGGGGCGGTGCCGGCGGTCGAGACCGCGGACTCCGAGGAGTACGCGGTGATCCTGCGCCTGCTGCATCGCAGCCTCGCGGCGGACGACCGCCGCTGGACCCGGGTCGCGGCCGGGATCAAGGGTGTCACCGAGGAGACCACCACCGGCGTGCACCGGCTGTACGAGATGCAGCAGGCCGGCACGCTGCTGTTCCCGGCGATCAACGTGAACGACTCGGTGACCAAGAGCAAGTTCGACAACAAGTACGGCTGCCGGCACTCGCTTATCGACGGCATCAACCGGGCCACCGACACGCTGATCGGCGGCAAGGTTGCGGTGGTGTTCGGCTACGGCGACGTCGGCAAGGGCTGCGCCGAGTCGCTGCGCGGTCAGGGCGCCCGAGTGATCATCACCGAGGTCGACCCGATCTGCGCGCTCCAGGCGGCGATGGATGGATACCAGGTCGCCACGCTGGATGACGTGGTCGAGACCGCGGACATCTTCATCACCGCGACCGGCTGCTTCAGCGTGATCTCGCACGAGCATATGGCCCGGATGAAGCACCAGGCCATCGTCGGCAACATCGGGCACTTCGACAACGAGATCGACATGGCCGGCCTGGCCAAGCGGTCCGATGCCGAGCGGATCAACATCAAGCCGCAGGTGGACGAGTGGCGATTCGCGGACGGGCACTCGATCCTCGTGCTGTCCGAGGGCCGGCTCCTGAACCTGGGGAACGCGACCGGGCACCCGTCGTTCGTGATGAGCAACAGCTTCTCGAACCAGACGATCGCCCAGATCGAGCTGTTCACCAGGACGGAGGACTACCCCGTCGGGGTGTACGTGCTGCCCAAGCACCTGGACGAGAAGGTGGCACGGCTGCACCTCGACGCGCTCGGCGTCCGGCTGACCCAGCTCACCAAGGAGCAGGCGGCGTACCTGGGCGTTCCGGTCGAAGGGCCGTTCAAGCCCGACCACTACCGCTACTGAAAATCACCGCGACCTTGGAGTTGTGGTTGGCATAAAACCGGCGGAAGGCCGCGAAAAGCCAACCACAACTCCAAGATCGACGAGGGCGTCAAGGGTGTAAGTGCGGATCGTGTTGGGCAAGTTGCAGAACGTGACGGGTGTGCCGATAAGGTGTGCCCGTGGCGAGGCCGACATCGACGGCGCGGCGTGAGCTCGGCGACGAGCTGCGGCGACTCCGTGCTGACCGGCGCGGTGCCGACGTTGCAGGCGATCTCGGCTGGTCGGAGTCCAAGCTGTCCCGGATCGAGACGGCGCGTACCGGCATCAACGAGACCGATCTCGACCGGCTGCTGACCCGGTACGGCGTCAGTACCGAGGAACGGATCCGGTTGCATGACCTGGCCCGGCGCGGCCGGGCGCGGGTCTGGTGGACGCCGTACCGATCCTCGGTGCCGGACCCGTACGACGAATATCTCGCGCTCGAGGCCGAAGCTGTCGTGATGGCCGAGTGGGAGGCCCAGGTCGTGCCGGGTCTGCTGCAGACCGACGAGTACGCCCGAGCAGTCATCGAAGTCGGCGCCGACATCGTGAACCCGGAGACGGCCCAGCGCCGGCTGGCGTTGCGGATGGCCCGGCAGGCGGTGCTGAGCCGGGTTCCGCCGCCGCGCCTGTCCATCGTCGTCGACGAGTCGGTCCTGCACCGCGAGGTGGGTGGCCGGGCGGTCCTCGACCGGCAGCTGCAGCATCTGTTCGACGCGAGTCATCGGCCCGACGTCGAGCTGCGGGTGCTGCCGTTCACGGCCGGTGCGCACGCCGCGCTGACCGAGTCCTTCGTGATCTTCGACTTCGCCGCCGGAAGCCGCGCGCCGGTGGTGCACAGCGAGGGTCTGACCGGTGGGCAGTTCCGCACCCGGCCCGCCGATGTGCACGTCTATCGGGAGGCGTTCGTCGATCTCCGCCGGCGTGCGCTGCCGGTCGACGCCAGCCGTTCGGTCATCGCTCGATCGAGCGAAGCCTCTGGTTGATCCCCGGTGGGTGCGCTGTAGTGGAGGCGAATCCGCAGTGAAGAAGGGGATCAGAGGGTGCATAACAACGAACTGACCTGGCGCAAGAGCACGCGTAGCGGCGCCGCCGGGCATTGTGTGGAGGTCGCGGAGACGCCGGCCGTCGTGCTGGTCCGTGACTCGAAGAACGCGAACGGTCCGGTGCTCCGCTTCGGTTCACCCGGGTGGAAGGGTTTCATCGCCGGCGTGCGGGACGGAGAGTTCGACCGGCCTAGCGCATGACCGAGCGCACCGAGCGCAGCGAGGGCCACGAGGGCATGCCCAAGGTCATCGCAGTCTAGGCGATACCCCGATCGGGCGGCTCCGCTGGTTGCGAGCCGCCCGCCGTTGTTTGTGCCCCGCTTGACGATGACCGGGTCCGTCTGGCTAAGGTATGGCGAGCCTTACTTAGGGATGCCTTAGCAAACGGAGTGCCATGCTCGCCACCTACCTGATCGGCCTGCGGGAGGGGCTCGAAGCCACCCTGGTGGTCAGCATCCTCGTCGCGTTCTTGGTGAAGTCTCAGCGCACGGACCGGCTCAAGCAGGTGTGGGCCGGCGTGGCGCTGGCCGTGGCGGTCTCGGTCGTCTTCGGCTGGCTGCTCAGCTACACCCAGACCACGCTGCTCAAGGACTATCGGCAGCAGGAGCTGTTCGAGGCGATCACGTCGATCGCCGCTGTCGTGTTCGTCACTTGGATGATCTTCTGGATGCGCCGGGCCGCGCGGGGGATCGCCGGCGAGCTGCGCAACAAGCTGCAGGACGCGCTGGCGATGGGTTCGATCGCGGTCGCCGTGATGGCGTTCCTCGCGGTCGTCCGCGAGGGCCTCGAGACGTCCCTGATCTTCTACTCGGCCGTGCAGGGCGCCGATCTCAACGGGGGGCCGCTCCTAGCGCTGATCGGCGGCATCGCCACCTCCATCGCGATCGGCTACCTGATGTACGCCACCGCGGTTCGGATCAACCTGTCGAAGTTCTTCACGATCACCGGTGTCCTGCTCATCCTGGTCGCCGCCGGCATTTTCAAGTACGGCGTGCACGACCTGCAGGAGGCCGGCGTGCTGCCCGGCATCGGCAATACCGCCTACCACATGGGCGGCGTGCTCGACCCGTCCAGCTGGTACACCGCGTTGCTCGCCGGCATGTTCAACATCACGCCGGAGCCGACCGTGCTGGAGGTCGTCGCTTGGTTCGCCTACGCCGTGCCCGTGCTGATCCTCTTCCTCTGGCGGCCGCGCCGGAAGCCGGCGCCACCCCCCGCTGCCGGCGGCCAGCCCGTTCCGGCGCAGTCCACCGCAGCCACCGATTCCACCGTTCCGCGGCAATAGGAGACCCACCCTTGCGCACCATCCGAATCCTCGCGCTCCTCGCCGCCGGCTCTCTCGGCGGAACGCTTGCCGCGTGCGGCGGCGACGACGCCAAGTCCGGCTCCGCGGCGGCGGGCGCCGGTGGCCCGATCGCGGTCAAGGCGACCGACACCAGCTGCGAGGTCGCGCAGAACGCGCTGAACGCGGGCACGCACGTCTTCGCGATCACCAACTCCGGCGCGAAGGTGACCGAGTTCTACGTGTACGCGGCGGGCGACCGGGTGGTGGGCGAGGTGGAGAACATTACTCCCGGGCTGTCCCGGGAGCTTCGCGTGGAGCTGCCCGCCGGCTCGTATCAGACCGCGTGCAAACCGGGGATGATCGGCGACGGCATCCGCAGCGGGCTCACCGTGTCCGGCTCCTCGCCGGCGCTTACCGAGGACGCGCTGCTGGCCCAGGCGACGAGCAGCTACACCCGGTACATCACCTCGCAGACCGAGGCGCTGGTGCAAAAGACCGGTGATTTCGTCGCGGCCGTGAAGGCGGGCGACGTTGCAAAGGCCAAGGAGCTCTTCCCGGTCGCGCGGACCTACTACGAGCGGATCGAACCGGTCGCGGAGATCTTCGGTGATCTCGATCCGAAGATCGACGGACGGGAGGACGGCGCCACCGCCGAGTTGCCGTTCACCGGCTTCCACCGGCTCGAGAAGGACCTCTGGGTCAGCGGCGACGTCAGCAAGTCTGGCCCGATCGCCGACCAGTTGCTGACCGACGTCAAGGAGATGGTGACCAAGGCGAAGGCCGAGAAGCTGTCCCCGCTGCAGCTCGCCAACGGCGCCAAGGAGCTGCTCGACGAGGTGGCCAACAGCAAGATCACCGGCGAGGAGGACCGCTACTCGCACACCGACCTGTGGGATTTCGCCGCGAACGTGGACGGCTCGAGGGCTGCCGTGGCGGCACTCCGGCCGGCGCTGGAAAAGCGTGACCCCGACCTGGTCAAGCAGATCGACGCCGGCTTCCAAGGGGTCGAGACCGAGCTCGGCAAGTACCGCGTCGAGGACGGCTGGAAGCTGCACAACCAGCTGACCGAGGCGCAGCTCAAGGGACTGACCGACGTGATCAACGCGCTCGCCGAACCGATCAGTCAGATCGCCGGCGCCATCGCCCAGAAGTAGGAGTACATGTCGGATACGACCGTCTCGCGCCGGCGAGCCATGGCGCTCGCCGGCGCCGGCGTGGCCGGAATCGCCGGTGCGGCGGCCGTCGGTAGCGCCGTCGCCCGCCAAGGGGCCGGCGCCAGCGAACGACTGGCGGCCGGCGCGGTGTCGTTCTACGGCCGTAGCCAGGCCGGCATCGTCACGCCGGCGCAGGACCGGCTGCACTTCGTCGCGTTCGATGTGGTCACCAAGGACCGCAACGCGCTGATCCGGATGCTCAAGGCCTGGACCGCCGCGGCCGCACGGATGACCGCCGGCCACGACGCCGGCGCCGTCGGGGCGACCGCCGGGATTCCGGAGGCGCCCCCGGACGACACCGGCGAGGCGATCGGCCTGCCGCCGTCCGGACTCACGCTGACCGTCGGGTTCGGCTCGACGCTGTTCCGGGACGCGGCCGGCCGGGACCGGTTCGGCATCGCGGCCCGCAAGCCGGCCGCCCTCGTGGACCTGCCCACCTTCCAGGGCGATCTCATCAACCCGAGCATCTCCGGCGGCGACATCGTCGTGCAGGCCTGCGCGAACGATCCGCAGGTCGCGGTGCACGCGATCCGGAACCTGGCCCGGATCGGGATGGGCGTGGTGAGCGTCCGCTGGTCCCAGCTCGGCTTCGGGCGTACCTCCTCGACCACCAAGGACCAAGCCACGCCGCGCAACCTGTTCGGGTTCAAGGACGGAACCGCGAACCTCAAGGCCGAGGAGACCGATCTGCTGCGGCAGTGGCTCTGGGTGGCGGCCGGGGACGGCCCGGAATGGATGACCGGCGGCTCGTACATGGTCACCCGCAAGATCCGTATGTTGATCGAGACGTGGGACCGGACGTCGCTGGGTGAGCAGGAAGCGATCATCGGGCGGACCAAGGGCGAGGGAGCCGCGCTCGGCCGGGATAAGGAGTTCGACGAGCCCGACCTCGCCAAGCTCGGTCCGGACGGCGAGCCGGCGATCGCCAAGACCGCGCACGTACGGCTGGCGCACCCGACGGTCAACGGGGGTGCGCGGCTGCTCCGCCGGGGCTACAACTTCGTGGACGGTTCCGACGGGCTCGGCCGGCTGAACGCCGGACTGTTCTTCATCGCGTACCAGCGGGATCCGCGCAGCCAGTTCATTCCGATCCAGACGAGACTGTCCCGCAACGACGACATGAACGAGTACATCCGGCATGTCTCCAGCGGCATCTTCGCGTGCCCGCCCGGCGTCACGGGATCGGACGACTTCTGGGGGAGCGGGCTCTTCGCCTAGCGTCCTCTCGGCAAGATCGAGCCCGGTGCTCACGGGGTTTGAACCGACAGTGCAATATTGGAGCGCATGAGAGCCCGGGTACTGGTGGTCGACGACGATCCCGCACTGGCCGAGATGCTCGGCATCGTCCTGCGCAGTGAGGGTTTCCTGCCCTCGTTCGTGGCCGACGGCGAGCGGGCACTTGCTGCGTTCCGGGAGAGCCGGCCGGACATCGTGCTGCTCGACCTCATGCTGCCCGGCATGAGCGGCATCGACGTGGCACGCGCGATCCGCACCGAATCCGGCATCCCGATCGTCATGCTCACCGCCAAGAGCGACACCGTGGACGTGGTGCTCGGCCTCGAGTCCGGCGCCGACGACTACGTCGTCAAGCCGTTCAAGCCCAAGGAACTCGTGGCGCGGATGCGGGCCCGGCTGCGCCGGGGCGAGGACGCCGCGCCGGAGATGCTCACCATCGGGCCGCCCGGCAACCAGATCACCATCGACGTTCCGGCGCACACCGTGACCCGCGACGCCGACGAGGTCAAGCTGACCCCACTCGAGTTCGACCTGCTGGTGGCGCTCGCCCGCAAGCCGCGGCAGGTCTTCACCCGGGAGGTACTCCTCGAGCAGGTCTGGGGCTACCGGCACGCGGCCGACACCCGCCTGGTCAACGTGCACGTCCAGCGACTACGCGCCAAGATCGAACCGGACCCGGAGCGGCCGGAGATCATCCTGACCGTCCGTGGGGTCGGTTACAAGGCAGGGACCGGATAGTGGTGCTCAGCGGCTAACCTTGCCGCGAGAGAGATGCGTGCTCCGTCCTGGCTCCCCGTCCCCCTGCGCCGCCCGCTGCGGATCGTGCGGCGGCGCTGGCGCGCGGCCGTGCGATGGGGACTGCACACCGCCGAACCCGCCCGCCAGGCCTGGCGCCGGTCGCTGCAGCTGCGCGTCGTCGCGATCACGCTGGTGGCCTCGAGCCTGCTGGTGAGCACGTTCGGCTGGTTCGTGGCGGATCGCAGCGCGGAAATCCTGCTGAGCCGGGCGCAGGACGAGGTCCTGGAGCAGCTGCGCGGCAAGGTCACCTACGCGTACCAGCAGCTCAGCGTGATTCTGCAGCCGATCGATCCGCTGTTTCCGGCGACTCTCACCGACACCGTCAACTACCTCGCCGGCGGTGATCCGGCCGAGACCGGCGGCACCGGCGTGATCGTGTCGATGCGGGCCGAGCACCTCCCGAACGTCAAGCCGGTGACGTCCGCGAAGGTCGACACGTCCGAGCTCATCACACCCGAGCTGGTCGAGGCGGTCGCGGACCACGGTCAGATCGCGCGGCAGATCCGTACCGCCGAGATCGGCGGCGTACGGACCAAGTACCTCGTGTACGGGTCGCCGGTGGCGACCGACTTCGGCCCGCTCGAGCTCTACTACCTCGTGCCGCTGACCACCGAGGACAGCGCCGCGAACCAGATCCGCACCACCGTGCTCGCCACCGGCCTGGCGCTGGTCATCCTGCTCGGCGTGGTGGCGGCGCTGGTGACCCGGATGGTGGTCAGTCCGGTCCGGGTGGCCGCCCGGACCGCCCAGCGGCTCTCCGCGGGACTGCTTGATCAGCGGATGAAGGTGGAGGGCGAAGACGATCTCGCGCTGCTCGCCGCGTCGTTCAATCAGATGGCGGCGAATCTGCAACGCCAGATCGTCCGCCTCGAGGACATGTCGCGGCTGCAGCGCCGCTTCACCTCCGACGTGTCGCACGAGCTGCGGACGCCGCTCACCACGGTACGGATGGCGGCCGACCTCATCTTCGCCGAGCGCGACGGGTTCGACCCGGCGGTGGCCCGCAGCGCCGAGCTGCTGCAGGCCGAGCTGGACCGATTCGAGAACCTGCTCACCGACCTGCTCGAGATCAGCCGGTTCGACGCCGGCTTCGCGGCGCTGGACGCCGAACACGCCGACCTCGTCCCGATCGTCGAGCGAGTCGTCGAGCGGCTGTCCGGGCTGGCCGAGCAGGCCGATGTGACGGTCGAGCTGCGGCTTCCCGATGCGCCGGTGATCGCGGAGGTCGACCCTCGGCGGGTCGAACGGGTGCTGCGGAATCTCATCGGCAACGCGGTGGAGCACGGCGAGGGCCGGCCGGTGCTGGTCACCATGGCCACCGACGACGCGGCGGTCGCCATCACGGTGCGGGACCACGGTGTGGGCCTGAAGCCGGGCGAGGAGCGGCTCGTGTTCGACCGGTTCTGGCGGGCCGACCCGTCCCGGGCGCGGCAGACCGGCGGCACCGGGCTCGGCCTGTCGATCAGCGTCGAGGACGCACGCCTGCACGGCGGCTGGCTGGAGGCGTGGGGCATGCCGGGTGACGGTGCCCAGTTCCGGCTCACCCTGCCGGTCCATGCCGGCGACCGGCTGGTGGCGGCCCCGTTGCCGCTGATTCCACCGGACCATGTCGACGCGTCCGAGGCGGGGACCGCTGTGCCGGAGCCGGAGGTGGCCCGATGAGGCGACTCGCGATCGCAGCGCTGCTCGCGGCGCTGGTACTCAGCGGATGCGGCATCCCGGACAACTCATCAGTGGTGCAGGTGGCGCGCGGGCCCTCCACCGGAACCTCGTCCGGCGACGCGATCACCCCCATGGTTCCGCGCCGTGAGGAGGCGGACAGCCGACGCAGTCTGGTGCTGAACTACCTGTTGGCGGCGGCCGGCAATCTGGCCGACGCGCCGGTGCGGGCGAAAAGCTTCCTGTCCCCGGCCATGGCCGCGAAGTTCAAACCGCAGCCCATTGTGCGGGTGATCCACCCCGTCGAGCAGCCGCTGAACAATCCCGGCAGCGACGAGGTCAGCATCCGGGGCTGGACGGTGGGCATGCTGGACGACAACGGTGTCCTGCAGCCGTCCGCCGATCCGACTGTGATGAATTACCGGTTCCGGGTCGAGGAGATCGATGGCCAGCGCGGTCTGTTCCTGGCGGAGGCGCCGGCGTTCCTGCTGCTCACCGACGAGGCGCTGGACAGGTACTACGACCTGCGCACGATCTACTTCTGGAACACCGAGCACACCGAACTGGTGCCGGATGTGCGGTACATGCCGAGGAGCACGCCGCCTGAGCAGCAACCCACCGAAGTGCTGACCTGGCTGATCGGCGGCCCGGCGCCCTGGCTCGCTCCAGCGGTGGAGCCGCTGCCCGAGGGCACCGCCCCGATCGGGAACGTGCCAGCGGTGAGTAACGACAAGCTGCAGATCAACCTCAACGCCCAAGCGGTGCCGTCGGACGAACCGGGTGCCCTTGACCGGCTTGGACAGCAGCTCATGTGGTCGCTGCGGGAGAATCTGCCACGGTTCCTGGAGCTGAAGCTTGTCCACCAGGTGGCCCACGTCTGGGATCAGAACGGTTATCTCCCCAGCAACGCGTCCTACCGGTTGAGTGAGGACCCGGAACGGTTCGTCGTGTATGACGGGAAGATCCGCCGGCTGAGCCGCTCGGCGTTCCCGGCCGATCCCGTTCCGGTGCTGCTGCCCGACGCCAACAAGAACATCCGCATGGCGGCGCTGAGCAGCTCCGACAGCCGGACGTACGCAGCAGTGGTCGTCAACGACGGTGCCAAGACGGCGCTGCGGGTCGCCGGCGCACGGACCGGGCAGCGGGCACCGTTGCGCACCGTCGCGCTGCCGGGTGGTGCGCTCGGGCATCCGGTCTGGGCAGTGACCCCGAGGGAGCCGCAGAGTGGAGCGGTCGGCCTCATCACCGTTGGGGGCCGGCTGTACAGCTTCGGCGCCGGCGGCGGCAGTGCGCGTCCGGTTCCCTGGCCGGGCGGCGGCGGCCCGGCCATCTCGGCGGTGGCCGTGGCGCCGGACGGGCAACGCGTCGCGCTCGTGGCCGGCCCCCGGCTGTACATCGCCGTGCTGGTCACCGGTGGCGACGGCGTCCAGCTCGCGCCGCCGGTGCAGATCCGCACGCCGATGCGCAATCCGACCGCGGTCGACTGGAGCAGCGAGGGCTGGCTCGTGGTCGCGGGCACCCGGGTCGACGAGAACCGTGTGGCGATCATGGACATCACCCTCGACGGCGCGTTGAACACCTCTCGGCTGAACGACCTCGGCACGGAGCAGGTCAGCTACATCACCGCGTACCCGACCAGCCCGCTGGACCCGCGTCAGACGTCCTATTCGGTCGCGTACGTCGCGGGTGGCGTCGCGTACAACGCGCTGACCGAACCGGTCAAGATCACCCCGGCGGATCTCGTCACCCCGCCCGCGAACCCGCCCGCCGGTGCCGCGACCACCGCGCCGTTGTTCCTGCGCTGAGCGCACGCCGCATGTTGTCCGGGCTGGGGGCGGAGCTGGTCGGAAGTCTCACCGACCTCGTGCTGCCGATGGCGTGCGCGGGTTGCGGTGCCGACCGCGTGCCCCTACGGTCCGGCGCCTGCGCGGATTGCGCGGCGGCGCTCGAGGCGCTCATCCCGTTCCCCACCGCGCCGGTACCGCCACCGCCCGGAATGCCGGTCTGCAGCGCGGTCGGGCCGTACGCCGGGCCGCTGCGCTCGGCGCTCCTGGCGTACAAGGAACGCGGCCGGCACCGACTGGCCCGGCCCTTGGGCGCGTTGCTGGCGGCGGCCGTGGCCGACGTGGCGGTCCGGCGCGGCGGCGGCCCGGCCGTGCCGGTGATGATCGTTCCGGTGCCCTCGACGTCTCGCGCGATCCGTACCCGACAGGGGGACCACATGGCGCGATTGGCCACACACGCCGTGCGACGGCTGCGCACTGCCGGCTGGCAAGCTGACCTTGCTCGGCCGCTGCGGGCACTTCCGCGGCCGGACTCGGCGTCGCTGGATCCGGCCGGCCGGGCCGCCGTCGCTGAGAGTTCGCTGCGAATTCGGCCGACCCGGATCCGAATTCTGCGACGCGCGCTGACGATGAAGGGGACGCTGATAGTGGTGGACGACATCGTCACCACCGGTGCCACGATGGCCGCGGTGACGAGCCGACTGGGGGAGGCGCAGGTGCAGGTGACAGGCGCTGCGGTGCTCGCGGCCACGCGGCTGCGTGCGGCTCGCGCCGGTCGCTGAAGTTCTGCGCCCACCGAACGAGGGGTGTCTGACGGGCAAGGTGCAGGTTAGCGTCGGGGTGACGAGGGTAAGCGGACAACTCTTACCCGGCACCGGGGCGCGCCGCCGTCGCAGTTTGGACCCGCCGCACCGGAAAGGAGCCGTCTTCTCAGCCTAATCGGCGCCGGAGATCGCTCCGTGTGACCTCCGCCGTCGACACCAGCAGACCGCGCGCACAGCGCCCGGCAAGCCGAACGTTGGGGGAGGTCACGAGTGGACATTGTCGTCAAGGGCCGCAACGTAGAGGTTCCCGATCACTACCGGGAACATGTCGCCGACAAGCTGAGCAAGGTCGAACGCTACGACCAGAAGCTGATGCGGGCTGATGTGGAGCTGTTCCACGAGCGCAACCCACGGCAGTCCGACAGGTGCCAGCGCGTCGAAATCACCGTCATGACGAGAGGACCGGTGGTACGGGCGGAAGCTTGTGCCCAGGACTTCTACGCCGCCCTCGACTGCGCCATCAACAAGCTCGACGGCCGGCTGCGTCGCTCCGCCGACCGCCGTCGCGTCCACCGGGGCCGGCACGCCCCGGTCTCCGTGGCCGCCGCTACCGCGGGTCTGCCCACTGATCTACCGAGCGTCGAACCACCAACCGCCGACGACTCGACGAATGTCTTCTCGCCCGTCGAACACGACGAGAACCAGCCGTGGCGCATCGTGCGGGAGAAGGAACACCCCGCCGATCCGATGACCGTCGACGACGCCCTCTTCCAGATGGAGCTCGTCGGCCACGACTTCTATCTGTTCCACGACAAAGAGAGCGGCCGGCCCAGTGTCGTCTACCGCCGTCGTGGCTACGACTACGGCCTCCTCAGCCTGGAGAACACGGCGTAGGCGGCGATCATCCGTCGAGGCGGGGGCCCTCCATCAGGAGGTCCTCCGCCAGCAGCGCGTACTGCACGTCGTCGGTGCGGCGACCGTCCGGGCCGGGCAGGCGCGAGCGCAGGTACGCCTCCCGCTTGAAGCCCGCCTTCTCCAGCACCCGCTGCGAGCCGACATTCGACGGCAGCGCGCCGGCGATCAGCCGGGCGATGGACGTCTCGGCGAACGCCCACAGCGACAGCAACTGCGCCGCCCGGGTCGGGTAACCCCGGCCGCGCCACGCCGGCAACATGCTGTAACCGATCATCGCCTGGGCGGTCGGCGGCTCCTGGTAGAACAGGCCGATGTCGCCGGTCGGCGTCCCGGTCGCCGCGTCCGTGATGACCAGGTCGGCGCGGGTACCGGCGAGCCACTGCGCCGCCGCGTAGGAGCACCGCTGGACGATCCGCTCGCGGGTCGGCGGTACCGGCGGCACGCTTGTCGCGATCACGTCGGGAACGGCGTGCAGCTCGGCGCAGAAGTCGACATCCTCCGCGGTGAGCGGGCGCAACGTCACCACGCCGTCGGTCAGCTCGCCACCAGGCAGGTCCGGCAGCAGTCGCGGGATCGGCTCCGGCGGGTCGCCGGCCAGCCGTGCGTACGCGAGCAGATCCTCCCGTACGCCGTCGGGACCGGCCACCGCGCCGCGGCGTACCCCTTCACGCTGGAAGCCGGCGGCCAGGGCAACCCGCTGGCTTGCGGCGTTCTCCCAATGGGTGAGCAGTTCCAACCGGACGATTCCGGCGCCGAACGCGTAGGCGGACAGGGCCCGCACGGCGGCGGTGGCCACGCCGCGCCGGCGTGCCTCGGGAGCGACCCAGTAACCGAGCTCGGCCTGCTGCCGGGTGGGCACCGGGCGTTCCAGGCTCGCTCCGCCGAGCAGCCGGCCGGTGTCCGGGTCGGCGATCGCGTACGCACCGCCGCCCTGGGCGAAGAGGCCCGGCACCGCCTCGTTCAGGTACCACGTCCCGTGGCGCGGGGTGAACGGGGACGGCAGCCCGCGCAGAAAGCGCCGGGTTTGCGGGTCGCCGTATCCGGCGACGATGCCGTCCAGGTCATCGGACCGGTAGGCGCGCAGCCGTATGCCGTCACCCCGGATGTCGACCGCTTCCACGCGGGACATCCTGCCCGACGCGATCCGCCATCAGCGAACTCCCAGCAGAGTTTTGCCCTGTTTGCACGCTTAACGGGAGGCTCGGCTCACGACCCTCCGGCCGGGGCGCCTACCATGGTTCGGCAGACTGTTTAGGGGAGCGCTGACCCGTGTCGATATTGGAAAAGGTCCTCCGTGCCGGCGAGGGCCGCATGCTACGCCGGCTCAAGGCGATCGCGGAGGCGGTGAACGCGATCGAGGACGACTACGTCGACCTCACCGACGATGAGCTACGCGACCTCACCCAGCAGTTCAAGGACCGCTACGCCGAGGGTGAGTCGCTGGATTCGCTGCTGCCGGAGGCGTTCGCCACCGCCCGGGAGGGCGCCCGCCGGGTGCTCGGCCAGCGGCCGTACGACGTGCAGGTGATGGGTGCGGCGGCGCTGCACTTCGGCAACATCCCGGAGATGAAGACCGGTGAGGGCAAGACCCTGACCAGCGTGTTGCCCGCCTATCTCAACGCGTTGAGCGGCAAGGGCGTGCACATCGTCACGGTCAACGACTATCTGGCCCAGCGCGACGCCGACTGGGTCGGGCGGGTGCACGTGTTCCTGGGCCTCACCGTGGGGGTGATCCTGCCGAACCGGCCCGCCGCGGAACACCGCGCCGCGTACCAGTGCGACATCACGTACGGCACGAACAACGAGTTCGGCTTCGACTACCTGCGCGACAACATGGCCTGGTCGGCCGGCGAGCTGGTGCAGCGTGGCCATCACTTCGCGATCGTGGACGAGGTCGACTCGATCCTGATCGACGAGGCCCGGACGCCGTTGATCATTTCCGGCCCGGCCGAGCAGTCCGCCCGGTGGTATGTCGAGTTCGCCCGCCTCATCGCCCGGATGGAGCGCGGCACCGAGGGCGAGGGCGACTACGAGGTCGACGAGTCCAAGCGGACGATCGCGGTCAGCGAGCGCGGCGTGTCCAAGGTCGAGGACCAGCTGGGCATCGACAACCTCTACGAGTCGGTCA
>DATBGW010000326.1:0-8550 GCA_036557765.1 Actinoplanes sp. | reverse complement strand
CCGGGTGGACGGCGCGAACGCCTGGCAGATCTTCCGCCGGATGACCATCCCGCATCTCCGGCAGTACCTGGAACTGGGTGCGCTGCTCGGTTCGATCTATCTGGTGAACACGTTCGACGTCATCTTCAGCGTCACCCAGGGCGGCCCCGGCACCGCCACCACCAACCTGCCGTACGAGATCTACCTGACCACGTTCCGCAAGTTCGAGTACGGCGAGGCAGCGGCGGCCGGCGTCATCGTGGTGATCCTGACGATCATCGTTGCGACGTTCGCGCTGCGCGTCATCTCGAGCCTGTTCCGGATCGAGGAGGGCCGATGACCGCCATCGCCACCGGCGACCCCGTCGCCACCGTCCCATCCGCCAAGCCCCAGTCTGCCGGCACCCGGCGGCTGATCAACTCGGTGTGGGGGCTGGTCGCCTGGATCGCCGGGATCGTGTTCGTGTTCCCGGTCATCTGGATGGTGCTGACCAGCTTCAAACAGGAACAGGACGCCGCCAGCAACCCGCCCACCTGGTTCTTCAGCCCCACCATGGCCCAGTACAGCGAGGTGTTCAGCCGCAACATCACCCCGTATCTGCTCAACTCGCTGATGGCCAGCCTCTTCTCGACCCTGTTCGTGGTGCTGTTGGCCACCCCGGCGGCGTACGCGCTGTCGATTCGCCCGGTGCACAAGTGGACCGACGTGCTGTTCTTCTTCATCAGCACCAAGATGCTGCCCGCAGTGGCCGCGCTGCTGCCGATCTACCTGATCGTCAAGCAGCTCGGCATGCTGGACAACATCTG
Organism: Actinoplanes sp.; assembly: GCA_036557765.1. Taxonomy (GTDB): domain Bacteria; phylum Actinomycetota; class Actinomycetes; order Mycobacteriales; family Micromonosporaceae; genus Actinoplanes. The sequence continues at coordinate 7,765 of DATBGW010000326.1, read as the reverse complement.
GACGCTGGTCATCCTCTACACGTCGATGAACCTGCCGATCGCGGTGTGGATGATGCGCTCGTTCCTGCTCGAAGTGCCCAAGGAGATCCTGGAGGCCGGCGAGGTCGACGGCGCCAACCTGGTCACGAGCCTGCGCAAGATCGTCCTGCCGGTCGTCTCACCCGGCCTGGCCGCCACCGCGCTGATCTGCTTCATCTTCGCCTGGAACGAGTTCTTCTTCGCCGTCAACCTGACTGCCACCAACGCCGCCACGTCGCCGATCTTCCTGGTCGGCTTCATCTCCTCCGAAGGCCTGTTCCTGGCCAAGCTGTGCGCGGCCGCCACCATCGTCTCGCTCCCGGTGCTCATCGCCGGGTGGGTGGCACAGAACAAGCTCGTCCGCGGCCTGTCGATGGGTGCGGTGAAGTGAGGGCGGCTGTCGTCGTCACGCCCGGCACGCTCTGTTTGGAGAGCGTGCCGGACCCGGCGCCCGGTCCGCTGGAGGTGGTCGTCGCGCCGGCCGCCGTCGGTATCTGCGGCACCGACCTGCACATCATGGACGGTGAGTTCGCGCCGTCGTTCCCGATCGTGCCAGGTCACGAGTTCGCCGGCGAGATCGTCGCGACCGGCTCGGAGGTGACCGGGTACTCGGTAGGCGATCAGGTCGCGGTCGATCCGTCCCTCTACTGTGGGCACTGCTACTACTGCAAGCGGGCGCGGGGAAACCAGTGTGAGAACTGGAACGCGATCGGTGTGACGGTCCCCGGAGCGGCGGCAGAGTTCGTGGCCGCCCCGATGGCGAACCTGTTCCGCCTACCCGGGCACCTGGCCGCCCGGGACGCCGCCCTGATCGAACCGCTGTCGTGCGCCGTGCGCGGATTCGACGTGCTGCCACGGGCGGTGGCCGACACCTACCTCATCTACGGCTCGGGCACCATGGGCCTGATGATGCTGGAGCTCGCCAAGCGGGCCGGCGCGGCCAGCGTGTCCATTGTGGATCTCAATCCGGAACGGCTGGAGACCGCCAAACGCCTCGGCTGCTCGGCGGCGGTCACCACCGCGGACGAACTCGACGCGCCACGGGGCTGGGACGTCGTCATCGACTGTACGGGCGCGGCCGCCGCGATCCGGGACGGACTCGGCCGGGTCGGACGGGGCGGCACGTTCCTGCAGTTCGGGGTCGCCAACTACGACACCCGGGTGGAGATCGAGCCGTACGAGATCTACCGCCGCGAGATCACCGTCACCGGGTCGATGGCGGTGCTGCACAGTTTCGACCGCGCGGGCGAGATGCTCGCCGCCGGTGTGCTGGATCCGGAGGTGTTCGTGTCGCACCGGTTCCCGCTGGACGCTTATGGCGACGCGCTGGCACAGTTCCGCGCCGGCATAGGCCGCAAGATCCTCATCGAGCCCTGAAACGCGCCTGGTCCCCTTCTCCGCGATCTTGGAGTTGTGGTTGGCACGAACCCGGACACAGCCCACATAAGGGCAACCACAACTCCAAGATCGCGGGGGAGGCGGGCGCTTAGCGTGCCTTCTTCGCAACTTCTTGTTGTCAAATGCCAGACGTTTGCGTCTGAATGGACCGGTGGCTCTCCACGACCGTCCCAGCTCCGCTGTCCTCGCCTCCCGCCGGCTCGGCGCCGCCGGCGTCCTCACCTTCGCGTTGGCCGCCGCCATCCCGTTCCCCGCCGCCGTCACCGCTGTCCCTGCCGCGTACGCGCTGGGCACCCCCACGGTCCCGCTGGCGTTCGCGATCGTCGGCCTGGTGCTGGCGGTCTTCTCGGTCGGCTACGTCGCGATGGCGCGCCGGTCGCCGCACGCCGCCGCGCTCTCCGCGTTCATCGCCCGCGGTCTCGGCCGGCCGGCCGGCGTGGGCTCGGCCTGGATCGCGCTGCTGTCCTACAACGCCGTCCAGATCAGCCTGTACGGCCTGGTGGGCGCGGCCGCCGAGCCGATGTTGCGGAGCTGGTTCGGCATCGACGCGCCGTGGTGGACCGTCGCCCTGGCGTGCTGGCTGGTGGTCGCGGTCTGCGGGCTCGCCCGCGTAGAGGTGGTGGGCGGGTTCCTGGCGCTGCTGGTGATCGCCGAGGTCGCCGTGCTCACCGGCTTCGCAGCGGCCGATCTGTTCCATCCGGCACCGGCCGGCATCATCACCGCCCCGTTCGACGTCACCGCCCTGACCGGCGCCGACCGGCCGGTGCTGGGACTGCTGCTGGTGACGGCGGCACTGGCGTTCGTCGGATTCGAGACCTTCGCGACGTACGGCGAGGAGCTGCGCCGGCCGCGCCGGGCGCTGTCCCGCGCGGCGTACGGCGTGGTCGCGGTGACCACGGCGCTCCTGGTCCTGGTGGCGTGGACGACGAGCGTCGCGGCCGGCTCGGCCAACGCCACACCGGCCGCGGTCACCCGCGGTCCCGAGCTGATCTTCGACCTGGCGGCCGTGCGGCTCGCGCCGTGGGGAGTGACGCTCGGGCGGGTGCTGCTGTTCACCGGCCTGCTGGCCGGCCTGATCGCGCTGCATCACACGATCGCCCGCTACCTGTTCGCGCTCGGCCGCGAGCGGCTCGTCCCATCCTGGCTCGGCCGGACCTCGCCACGGACCCTGGCTCCGCAGGCGGCCTCGCTGACTCAGAGCGTTATCGCAGCAGTGGTTCTCAGTGTGTGCGGATACTTCCGACTGGGACCGGAGACCGGGCTCTTCCACCGGCTCGGCGTCGGCGGCGCGCTCGGCGTCCTGGTGTTGCTGCTCGGGGCGTCACTGGCGGCCCTGCTGTTCCTCAACCGTCACCCGGATCGGGAGAACCTCGTGCGCCGGTTCGTCGCGCCGGCGCTCGCCACGGTGGCGCTGGGCACGCTCGCCGTCCTGGCGTACCGGAATCTGCCGGTCCTGCTCGGCGTCGCGCCGCACGACGCGCTCGTGCGTACGGTGCCGGTGGTGTTCGGCGCGGAGCTCGTGCTGGGCATGCTCTACGCGGTCGTGCTTCGCGGAGCACGTCCGGTGGTCTACGCGGGCATCGGCCTGGGCGGCACGGCTGTCGTGGTGTCCCCGCACGTTCCGCAGCCGAGGGCGCCGGGCGCCCATCGTCCCGAGCGCGTGGAGACTCCGAGCTGAGCCTTTGGATCCGGGGAGTTCGGGCGGCGCTCACGCGAAGAACTCCTGGATCTGGGCCAGTGTCTGGTATCCGCGCTGATCGGTGTCGCGCGGCACGGGCGGCAGCGGCTTGGTGGTGACCTCCACGACCCGGGCGTTCGGCGGTAGTGCCGGCAGGGGTGGCACCGGCGGCAGCGCCGGCAGGCCGATCGCCTCGCGGATCACCTCGAACATGCCGGTGACCTCCTCCACCGCGAACGGGCACAGCTCGGCCGCGGGGCCGTCGTAGCGGGGCGGTGCACAGGTGAAGTTGGCCCGGACCTGGTCGCCGGCCCGCCGGATGTCGGCGCTGGGCAGCAACCGGTCGCGCCGGCCCGCGGCGACGATCCCCAGCTCGCAGGCGCGCACGCCGCCGTGCCGCCACCACGCCTGCCAGGCCGGGTCCGCGTCCAGCGTCGCCGCGACATGCCGCAGCGCCACCATGTACGCGTGTGGCGGCCGGCCATCCCGCGTCGTGCTGCCCAGATGCGGACGCAGCCACTTCATGTCCGCATGGTGACAGAGCGATCACCCGACGGATGGAAACTCGCGTGGCGCGTACGGGTGGCGGTTTCCTTCCTCTGCCCTGCGGACTGGACCATATGGGGATGAAACGACTCCTGGTGGCTGCCGCCGTAGCCGGCCTTCTGACAGCGGGCGCGGTGGTGTCGAGCGCACAGGCCGATCCGGCACGCGGCGCGCCCGGTTACCGCCCGGCCATCGCGTGGGGCGCCTGCGACAACTCGGCGCTGCAGGCCCGCCACGCCGACTGCGGGTACCTCGCCGTGCCGCTGGACTACGCGCACCCGTCCGGCGCCACCATCAAGCTTGCCGTGTCACGGATCCGGCACTCGGCCGCCTTCCAGGGCGTGATGCTGGTCAACCCGGGCGGTCCGGGCGGATCCGGCTACGCGCTGTCCGCCCTCGGCGAGTACGTGCCGGACTCGGCCGGCGCCGGGTACGACTGGATCGGCTTCGATCCACGCGGCGTCGGGGCCAGCGAGCCGGCGTTGACCTGTGACCGGACCTACCACGGGTACCGGCGGCCGCCGTACGTGCCGGCCACTCCGGCGATCGAGACGGCCTGGCTCACCCGGACCGGGGCGTACGCGAAGGCCTGCGCCGCGGCCGGCGGCGCGCTGCTCGATCACCTGAAGACCACCGACTCGGCCCGCGACCTCGACAGCCTCCGGCGCGCGCTCGGTGCCGACCGGATCAACTACTACGGCTTCTCGTACGGCACATACCTCGGACAGGTCTACGCGACGTTGTATCCCGAGCGGGTGCGCCGGATGGTGCTCGACGGGAACGTCGACCCCGGTCGGGTCTGGTACGCGTCCAACCTGGACCAGGACGTCGCGTTCGAACGCAACATCAAGATCTATTTCCGGTGGCTGGCGCGGTACGACGCCGTGTACCACCTCGGCACGAGCGCCTCCGCGATCGAGAAGCTGTTCTACACCACCAGAGCCGAGCTCACGAAGCGTCCGGCCGGCGGCGTGATCGGCCCGGACGAGCTGACCGACATCTTCCTGCAGGCCGGCTACTACGTCTTCGGCTGGGAGGAGGTCGCCTCGGCGTTCGCCCGCTGGATCGCCGACCGTGACCCGACGCCGCTGAAGACGCTGTACGACCAGGACAACGCCGAGCACGACGGCGACAACGGGTACGCCGTCTACCTGGGCGTGCAGTGCACCGACGTGCGCTGGCCGCGGCCATGGGCGGACTGGACCACGGCGAACTGGCGCGTCCACCGGAAGGCGCCGTTCGAGACCTGGGCCAACGCCTGGTACAACGCGCCCTGCCGGGAATGGGCCGGCACGCCCGGGAAGCCGGTCGCCGTCGACGGCCGCCAGGTGCCGCCGATCCTGCTGCTGAGTGAGACGCTGGACGCCGCGACGCCGTTTCGCGGAAGCCTTTCGGTGCGCGAGCGGTTCCCCAGGTCGGTGCTGGTCGAGGGCGTCGGAGGCACCACGCACGCCGGCTCGCTGTTCGGCGAGGCGTGCGTCGACGGCGCGATCGCCGCGTACCTCGCCGATGGAACGCTGCCGAAGCGCGTCCCGGGGAACCGGTCGGACAAACGGTGCCCGCCGATCCCGCAGCCCGATCCGGCCGCGCCGGCCGCCAGACGGGGAGCCGAACCGGGCGGGCTGAGCCGCGCCGACCTGCAACAGATGATCTGGAGGTGACGCCCGACACCAACCCTGGGTGAGCTTCCCCTGGCCCCGGATAGGGTAGGGCGCGTTGTGGATGGATTCCTGGCCGCGACCGCGCTCAGCTTCGCGGTCATCTTCGTCGCCGAGCTTGGCGACAAGTCGCAGCTCATGGCGCTCACCTTCGCCACCCGGTTCCGGCCGTGGCCGGTGCTGGCGGGCATCACGATCGCCACCGCACTCGTACACCTGGTGTCGGTCGGGATCGGCTACGGCCTCGGCGCCGCGTTGCCAACGGGCTGGATCTCGCTGATCGCCGGGGTGGCGTTCCTGGTGTTCGGTGCCTGGACGTTGCGCGGCGACACGCTCACCGACACCGAACGCGGCAAGGCGGAACGGGCCACCGGTTCAGCCATGCTCGCGGTCGGCGGCGCGTTCTTCCTGGCCGAGCTGGGCGACAAGACGATGCTCGCCACCATCACGCTTGCTACCCAGCACGGCTGGTTCGGCACGTGGATCGGCTCGACGATCGGGATGGTCGCCGCCGACGCGCTGGCCATCCTCGTGGGCCGCCTGCTCGGCCGGCACCTGCCCGAGCGGATCATCAAGTACGGCGCGGCGGCGTTGTTCGCTATCTTCGGCATCTGGCTCATCGTCGAGGGGATCCTCGAGCTGACGTAGGAGGTGCCGTGGCGCTGCAGTACCAGGCCGAATTCGACGCCACCGTCACGTTTTCGGACGGCGGTGACCTGCAGGCACGACGCTTCCGGATCGATGTGCCAGATGGGGACGTGACCGAGGCGGACATCGCGGCGCTGTTCGTCGCGTCGCTGCGCCTCCGCGCGGTGGAACGGGTCGACCTGGCCGGTATCCGGATCTTCGCGGAGCCGCGACTGGTGCTGGCGCCCGCCGCACATCGGATGCGTTGGGTGGAGCTCAGCCACGTGATATCGGCCGGCATGGTGACCTACCCCGGCCTGCCCGGCCCGGAGATCACCCCGCATCTGACCCGCGTGGCGTCCCGCGCGAACTACGCCGAGGGCACCGAATTCGCCATCGACCGGATCTCGATGGTCGGCAACACCAGCACGTACCTGGACAGCCCGTTCCATCGGTACGCCGACGGCGCCGACCTGGCCGGGCTGCCGCTTGAGCGCCTCGCCGATCTGCCGGCCGTCGTCGTCCGTACGGTCGGCAGCGGAGCGCGCGGCGTGGACGTGGACGCGCTGGCCGATTTCACCGTCGCAGGCCGGGCGGTCCTGCTGCACACCGGCGGCGACCGGCATTGGGGCACACCGGAATACGCCGTCGAAGCGCCGTACCTCACCCGCGAGGGCGCCGCCTGGCTGGTCGACTCCGGCGCCGCGCTGGTCGGCATCGACGCTGTCAACATCGACGACATCTCCCCGCCGGGGCCGGGCGAGCGGCCCGCGCACAGCCTGCTGCTCGCCGCGGGCATCCCGATCGTGGAACACCTGACCGGCCTGGGCGAGTTGCCGCCGACCGGCGTCCGGTTCACCGCCGCCCCGCCGAGGGTGGCCTCGTTCGGCACGTTCCCGGTCCGGGCCTACGCGGCGGTGCCGGCCGATGAGCCGCATGACCACCGCCGTTCCGGCGGGTGGCTGCCGACCACCACCGCGTGACGGCCCGGCCGGTTTTGCCAATTCCGCCCGGAAAGGCGTCGCGCGTGCCAATGATGGCGGTGTGAGCCTCATCCCCGATCAGGCCGGCGACCTGGCAGCGGCCGGTGCCACGGCGACGTTTGTGGCCTCGGACCCGGACCCCGGCGCGGGTATGTCCCCGACCGAGGTCGGCATCGCCCGGGCGGCCGCCCTGTTCGAGCGTGTCGACCCGGCCAAGGCTGCAGCGCTGCTGGATTCCGTTCTGGCCGCCGACCCGGAGTCAGCCGAGGGCTGGATCCTGCTGTCCCGGGTCCGGCTCGTCCTGGATCAGGTGGACCTGGCGCTGGACGCGGCCGGCCGGGCGATCGCGCTCGCCCCCGACGATCCGCGCCCGCTGGCTGCCGCGAGCCGCGCGCTCACGCTGCTGGGCCGGCACGAGGAAGCCACCACCACTGCCTATCGGGCGGTCATCGCCGACCCGAGGAACCCGCTGTGGCACGACCGGGTCGCCTGGTCGCTGATCGCCGCCGACCGGCAGCTCGCCGACGCGGAGCAGGCCGCCCGTACGGCGATCGGGCTCAACCCGAACGAGGCGCACTACTACTTCACGCACGGCGTGACGCTGGACGCGCTGGGCCACGCGGATCAGGCGCGGCAGGCGATGCTCATCTCGCTGCGTCTGGAGCCGGAGAACCCGGTCGCCCAGCACCGGCTGGCCGTACTGAACGGTGAGAGCGTGCGCCCTCCGGAGAAGAAGCGGCGGGGCTGGCGCATGTTCGGCCGGCGTTCCTCCGACGGCGGCAAGCCAACCCGCCCCGAGGAGTTCCTCCCGTAGTACCCAGATCCCCGCTATCTTGGAGTCGTGGTTGCCCTTTCGC